>CAXUCF010000346.1:0-4430 GCA_964249275.1 uncultured Lichenihabitans sp. | reverse complement strand
AGGGGCTTGATGATCTCGATCGACCAGACCTTGTCGGTGAGGTGGCTGAGATAGGCCGACTGGTAGCCCGAGCCGGTGCCGATCTCGAGCACCTTCTCGCCCGGCTTCACGTCGATGGCGCTCGTCATGCGGGCCACGGCATGGGGTCCCGAGATGGTGACGCCGTAGCCGATGTCCAGGAAGGCGTGGTCGTAGGCGCGCGTGAGGTTCGGCGTGCGCACGAAATCCTCGCGCGGCGTCAGCAGGAAGGCGCGGCCGTCCTTGGCGTCCCAGATGTCCTTGTTGTGCAGCAGAGCCTCGTAGCGGTCCCAGTGCTCGCCCAGGAACTTCGGGTCCTCGCCGCGGTTCGCCACCATCCACTTGATATACTCGTCGCGTCCGTCGGTCGGTGGCGACAGAGCGGCATCATAAGGCTTGGGCACGTCGGCAAACGCCGGGGCCCGGCCGAGCAGCATCGCGGTCGCGACCGTGCACCCGGCCCCGATCATAAATGTACGACGATCCACGATCGCCTCCGTTGAAACTGCGCCGGAATGTTGCGGCGCGCACGCTAGGGACGCTGCGCCGGTTTAGCAAGCGCATGTGAACCGGACTGGAACGAGGAGCAGCCGTGAAGGTTACCGGGCTTTGCCCACCAGTCCCGAAGGTTTCACTTTTCGAGTGACGACTTGGAGTTGGACGATGAGCAATGTCGCGTGGCTGCGCGAGCGGGTCACGGCGGTTCTTGCAGCCCATGGGCCGTGATGGGTCCGGTCCGCTCGGTATCCAACCGCAGCGACGCTACAGGGTCGTCGCGAATGCCGATCGGAGGTCCGGACGCGTCGCCAGCCATGCATCTTCGCGCCGATAGTCGAATAGGTCATACGGGTACTTTGCCAGCACGGGAAACACGGATCGCCAGTCTTCCGACACATCCACCCCGGTCAGCCAGTCGCAAGTGGCCGCGACCGCCCGGGCGTAATCGGTCGCCGGAGCGTAGCCCGAGGCCAGCAGGGCCGTCGTGTCGAGTATGAACGGATGCCGAACCGACCAGGGCGTGCGGCCGACGGTGGGCGGGTAGCGGTCCGTGTCGTCCACCTCGACGACGGCGCCGCGGTATCTGAGGTGGCGGGCCATCAGGGCGGCGATCTCGGCGACGCTCAAAGCCGTGGGATCGGCGACGTTGAGGATGCGCTGCCCGGGCGTGCCCGCCGCGACGCGGACGGCCGCCGCGATATTGGGGGCTGCGGTGGTGTGGAAGCGACTCAGGCCACGATAGGCCAGCGGGATCACGGGGCGGCGGTCGAGCATGCGCTTCACGAGCCACCATTCGCGCGGATGGGTCGAGCCGGGGCCGTGGATGGCAGCGGGGCGCAGCACGGTGACCGGGATCGAGGCCGAGTCGAGGAGACTGCGTTCGAGCGCGACCTTGCGGGTCGAATAGGTGGCCGGGCCCGGTTCGACGGTCGGCTGATCCTCCCCGATCGGCTCGGGGAGGAGCGGGAAGCCGGTCGTGGCCGCTTCGTCGAGCGTTCGTCCGGCACCGTCGCGGTAGACGCTGGACGACGAGATCACCACCAGCGCCCGGATGTCGGCTTGAACGTCGAGCAACTGGGCCGCGTGGTCCGGCCCGTAGGCCACCGCATCGACCAAGAGGTCGGCACCCCCGGCGAGCGCGCGCCCGAGGGCGCTGGGCTGGTCCCGATCGAGCGTGACCGCGACGGCGCCGCGCGCCGCGAGTTCGGCCGGTGCCGGACGATGCCCGCGATGCGCGAGCGCCACCGTCCAGCCGTGGTCGAGCAGATGCTCGGCCACAGCGCGGCCGATCTGGCCCGTCCCGCCCAGGATGAACGCATGCGGCATGGCCCGTCCCGTCGAGACACTTCGGAGAAGCGCCATCGTCGCATGTCACGTGAGAGCATCGCAATCGGGTCGGAGAGCGTCCACCCGACGGCCGACACGCCGCCCGCCAACCTGGCCAGGCACGATGCTTGGCGGATGACGCACTTGCCCTTACTCTTACCCGTAAGCGTAGGGAGGAACCCATGCGGATCACGTCGAAGGGACAGGTTACGATACCGGTCGACATCCGCGAGAAGGCCGGTTTGATGCCGAACACGGATGTCGATTTCGAGTTCGACGGACGGGTCGTGCGGCTCGTTCCGTCCAAAGGACACGTCAAGATGAGCCGAGGCGCGCGCACCGTCGCGCGGCTGCGGGGGACCGGCGATGTCGCCATGAGTACGGACGAGATCATGGCGCTCACGCGCGGCGATGGGTGACCGCCGTCCTGGTCGACAGCAACGTCCTCCTCGACTTGATGACGGAGGACGAACGCTGGTTCCCGTGGTCGGCGAGCGCGGTCGAACATGCCGCCAATACGTCGCGGCTCGTCATCAACCCCCGTTGTCTACGCTGAGATCTCCGTCCGCTATGCACGCGCCGATGAACTCGACGCCGTCCTGCCCAGGGACGTCTTCGAGCGCGAGGCGATCCCCTATGAAGCGGCCTTCCTGGCGGACAAGTGCTTCGCAACCTACCTTCGGCGCGGGGGAGCCAAGTCGTCCCCTCTTCCGGACTTCTTCATCGGAGCCCACGCCGCGGTCGCCGGCTATCGCCTCCTGACGCGGGACGCCACACGTGACCGGACGTATTTCCCGAGGCTGGAATTGATCGCGCCCGAGTGAGTGCGGAGCGGATCGTCAGCGCGAACGCCGTCCCCGTGACCGAGAATGTCTAAAGGAGTATACCCTTGGCGATGCAGCTAATTACCTCGTCCGCCGAGCTCTCGAGCACATTCCTGGAAGTCTTGGATCGGTGCGCCACCGTACACCTCGCGGTGGCCTGGGCTTCGGTGGGATTTCCCGAACACGACGCTCTCCTGGAGGCAGAGCGGAAAATCGGCCGAGCGGTGATCGGCACTCATTTTTACCAGACGGCCCCGGAGACGAGCGCGTGCGCTTCGTCACGGACCATTCAGGGGTCTTCCACCCCAAACTTTACCTTTTCGAGCGCGAAGGAGGCGAGTGGGCCTGTATTGTGGGCAGTGCCAACTTCACGTCCGGAGGCTTCAGGCGAAATCAGGAGGCCTGCCTGATTGTGACAAAGGCCGACGACGCAGGCGGAGTTATTCTCAAGAAGGCCCGTTCGTCGATTGACCGCTATTGGAAGGATGCCCAGCCGGGGGCAAGCATCGATCTCGAAAACTACCGCGAGATGCGGAAGCGCCTCGCACGGCCACTGGCGCGCGCTGCGGGCCAGTTTGGCACCGGCAAGCGAGGCCGTCTCGTTGAGGATATCAAAACCCTCAACATGAACTGGGACGAATTCCTTTCGAAGGTGCGCGCCGACGAGCACCATACCCTCGACGGGCGCCTGGAAGTGCTTCAGGCAGCCCGCGAGCTATTCTGGAGGTATGGAAGCTTCGCAGGGATGCCTCCCGAGGAGCGGCAGAGTATAGCCGGATTCGGGAGGGACAGGGACAATAAGATACCCTGGGGCTGGTTCGGGAGTATGCAAGGGGCTGGGGTATTCAAGTCCCTTGTCAACCGTAGCCCGGCAGGTTTAAGCGATGCGCTCGATCAGGTGCCGCTGGACGGTCGGGTCACCAGAGAAGACTACCTTGAATTTGCGGATCGGTTTGTGAAGGCGTTCCCCCTTCACAATGGGAGCAGAAGAGGCATGGGCTGGGCACGGCCACGCGTCTCCTCGCGATGAAGCGACCGGACTACTTTGTCTGCCTAGACAGCGCCAACCGACGTCATCTTTGCAAAGATTTCCAGATCACCTTGGCGCCGCACGATTATGCAGGCTATTGGGACGAAATCGTCGAACGGCTGAAGCTCGCCACTTGGTGGAACGCTCGCCGTCCACCCGAAGCGACCGCAGGCCGGGTCTGGGAAGGCCGGCCAGCAATGCTCGACGCGATCTATTATGTGCCTACGACGTGATGGGCGTGAGCAGGCGCTGGCGCGTAGCATGCAGCTATAGTCAGACCGCATCGTCCCCGAGACGCATCCGTCACAGGTGAAGTCGCTACCGCAATATCGCGTGTTTTCTTTTGGCCAGGTCGGGCCCGCAACAGCGCTCATGCCGCAGCAAGGTGGCTGGGTCCGGCCTATCGCCGCGCGAAGGTGACTTTCGCGTTGCGGCCGCCGATCTTCGGGCCGCACCGTCGAACGTCCGAACTGGGTCCGCCTCTGGTCGGCACGCGCCCCAGACTCCGACACCCCCAGATCGCTCCGGGGGTGTCGCTTCGTCTCAGCTTATTGAGCATGAACCGCGGAACTCAGAAAGCCATGCCGCCGCCACCGCCTCCGCCCATCGGCATGGCGGGCTTGTCCTTCGGCACTTCGGCCACCAGGCTTCGGTGGTGATCAGCAGGCCGGCGACGGAAGCCGCGTCCTGCAGGGCCGTGCGGACCACCTTGGCGGGGTCCACGATGCCGGCCG
>CAXUCF010000345.1:476-4437 GCA_964249275.1 uncultured Lichenihabitans sp. | reverse complement strand
ATGGAAGCCGGCGCCCTGGTGCGCAAGAACGACATGAAGAACACGGCCTGGATCAAGGCCTACGAGGACAACAACGTCGACGTCGGCCTGCGACTGGGCCTGCCGGGCCGCGCCCAGATCGGCAAGGGCATGTGGGCGGCGCCCGACCGGATGGCCGACATGCTGGTCCAGAAGGGCGGCCACCCGAAGGCCGGCGCCACCACGGCCTGGGTGCCGTCGCCGACTGCCGCGACGCTGCACGCCATGCACTATCACGAGACCGACGTGGCGGCGCGGCAGAAGGAGCTCACGTCGCGCGCGCCGGCCCGTATTGAGGACCTGCTCACCATCCCGCTGTCCGGCTCGAACTGGGCGCCCGAGGCGGTGCAGCAGGAGCTCGACAACAATCTGCAAGGCATCCTGGGCTACGTGGTGCGCTGGATCGACATGGGGGTGGGCTGCTCCAAGGTGCCGGACATCCACGACGTCGGGTTGATGGAGGACCGGGCCACGCTGCGCATCTCGAGCCAGCATGTGGCCAACTGGCTGGAGCACGGCGTCGTGACGGAGCGGCAGGTGACCGACACGCTGAAGCGCATGGCGGCCGTGGTCGACAAGCAGAATGCAGGCGACCCCGACTATCGCCCCATGGCGCCCGGTTTCGATGGCGAGGCATACGCTGCCGCCAGCGACCTCGTGTTCAAGGGCCGCGCGCAGCCGAACGGTTACACGGAGTTCATCCTCCACGCCCGCCGGAGGGCCGCCAAGGCCAAGAGCACGCGCGCGACAGGGTGAGGGATGCTGCGCCCCACGGCCAAAGGGCCGCGCGGAGGGCGGGCAGGGATGACCGAGCGACCCCCGGACCCTCGCGGTGCTCGACACATCGGCGCATTTGGCCGACCGAGTTCATCGTGGCCCGACCTCGCGCGCGACGCGTTCGCTGGCGGCTGCAGACCGCGCCTGCCGGCGGCTGCAGGAGCCGACGAGTCGACGGGAACGGGTCAGTTTAGGAGTCAGGCAGGCAGAATACCAAGTCGGCGCCTCATCGGACCAGACCAGAACTCTGAACCTACTTCTGCCCAACTCGAAACACGATCAGAACACGAAAGACCTGAGAACTGTCAGGCAGCACTCGTGTAAGGTACCTCCGACCTTATTTCCTTGGACCGTCCCGCTTGTGTCAGAAACGATGGCACGTCTCGGGCCGGCATCGGTATCGAGAAAAGACGACCCTGCCCGAGGTCGCAACCCGCAGCCCCGAGCATTTCCGCTTGATCCCGGGTTTCCATGCCCTCGGCCACAGTCGTCAATCCCAAGCTCTTGCCGAGCTGGATCACACCGGTGATCAATGCCAAGTTCTTGTCGTTCTCCATTTCGATGATGAAGCTCCGGTCGAGCTTGATTTCATCGACGGGGAATCGCTTCAGATGGATGAGCGAGGCATAGCCCGTCCCGAAATCATCGAGAGAGATCTTCACGCCTTGATCGTGAAAATGCTTCAGTGTCTTGGCGACGCCATCGGCATTGCTGTCCAAGAGCACTGTTTCGACGACCTCGACTTCGAAATGACGGTTGTCGATGCCCATAACTCTAAGTCGCTCAAGCACCGATGGCGCGAGGTCTGGTGTGCGGAATTCGAAGCTGGAAAAGTTGATCGCAATACGCCCGACGGGCAGATCGCGCTCGATCCAACCTTTCAGATCACGGAATACCCGATCCAACATTCTCCGTCCAACGGCCAAAGCGAGGCGTCCGTCCTCGAAAACGGCCCCGAATGCCTGAGGGGTGAGAATGCCGCGATCCGGATGATCCCAGCGCGCCAGAGCCTCGAAACCGACCACGACACCGGTCTTCAGGTCGATCTTCGGCTGGTAGAAAGGGATGATCCTATCCGTGGCCAGCGCCTGGGTGATCTCCTTGGTCAGCCGGGTGCGGGCGTCGAGAGCCAAGCGCAGTTCGGGTCCATAGAGTTGCGCACGCTGGCGTCCCCCGTGCTTGGCCGCATAGAGTGCCAGGTCGGCGTTCTTGACCAGGGCCGACGGGTCCGGGTCCTGAGTGGGATAGATCGCGATGCCGATGCTGGCGCCGGGAGTGACGCTTCGACCCTCTATGGAAAGCGGTTCGGCCAACTTCCTGGTCAAATCGTCTGCGAAGTCCTTCACTGCCTCAATGGAACTCAACCCAACATGAAGGAGCGCGAACTCGTCTCCTCCTAGACGAGCGACAAAGCCCGCCGCAGTCGCCGCATCACGCAGTCTGTCTGCCATACTCCTGAGTACTGCGTCACCGGCGTCGTGACCTAGTGTATCATTGACATGTTTGAACGAGTCTATGTCGGCCAGCATAAGAAAGACAACTTCGTTGCCGGCGTAGGACTTGATGACGTGATCTAAATGTTTATTGAACGCAATCCGATTGTGAAGCCCAGTCAGGGGATCATGGTTTGCGAGGTGAAGTAACTGGGCTTCGCGAAGTTGCTTTTCCGTAATGTCCGTCGTGATACCGACGACGCGCCCCCGACCACCTTCATCGTGCGTCCGAACAGCACTCGTCTCCAGCCAACGTTGCGACCCGTCGGGATGACGATAGCGGAACCGCACCGTGTCGAGCGAGGGTTCGGCGGGGTTACCCGACATCCAACTGGCGAGAGCGCGATCATCGGGATGAACACGGGCCAGGAAGTCCGAAGCGTGTTCGACACGATTGCCGATGATCGTGTCGGCGTTCCGCGATCTCGTGACGATACCGGTCGCCACGTCTCGATCCCAGGCCACCATTCGACCGGCGTGCAGCGCCATGTCGAGGCGCTCTTCGCTCGCATTTCGCTCGAGTTCGACGAGCTTGCGATCGGTGATGTCCTGCACGGTTCCGACCAGCCGCCGAGGTTCACCGCGATCGTCGAGGATCAAACGAACCCAGAACGATACCCAGCGGATCGAAGGTTCAGGGGTGGACCGATTGATGCGGTGCGACGTTTCGAATGGCGCAGGCTCTCTCGACCGAACCGCCCTCAGGATCCTGTTTCGGATGGCGATCTCGTCGTCGGGATGGATCAGCGACTGCAGCAACCGCACGGTTAACGGAATATCGGCGTCGATCCCGAAGATCGATCGATATTCCGACGAGCAGGACATGACCCCCGTACGGAGATCGAGTTCCCAGATGCCGAGCCCCGTGGCCTCCACGGCAAGACGCAGGCGCTCTTCTTCGCGCGTCGGCGCTTCTCGGGCTGTTCGATCCCGACCAGCACATAGCCCGGAACGGATCCCCAGCCGAGCTATTCGCGAGCCCGCGCGAGAGATCCAGACCGAGAGGCGTGCCAGCCCAGTCACCTGCATGCAACCTAAGCCTCTGTCCGCCGCCGGTGAGCGCCCACTTCAACAACGCCGTCAGTCGTTAATTTATTGTGTTTCGTCTCCGAATGGAGGGCTCAGAAGAAGTTTACATGAATTGGAGCAAACGGCTGATATCTTCGCACCTCCCGCAAATTTACCGAACGATTGCCTCAGCTCGGAATCTCTTCTGGCCGTGACCTCCGCCACCGTGCGCTCCCGCTGTGCGGGCCAGGTCTCGCGGAGGCCGCTGCTGTAATGTCCGCCGCCGGGGTGGCGAACGGATCGCGTTCGGTGACGCGCACGGTCTCGCGAGCATGCGACCGACGCACATGCGGCCGATCGACCACCTCGAAGATCCCGCCGCACTGATGGGCCAATTCCAGCTCAACCCCCCATGAGCCACGCATGGTCGGGGTCGTTGTGGAAGCGCCAGGCGCGTTTCGGACCCGCCATGACGTTGAGGTAATAGAGCGTGTAGCCGTGCGGTGCCCCGACGGGGTGGTAGCCGCGCGGCACCAGCACGACGTCGCGGTCGCCGAAGCTCATCGTCTCGTCGAGCGAGCGGTCGTCGGTGTAGACGCGCTGCATGGCATAGCCCTGCGCGGGCGTAAGCCGGTGGTAGTAGGTCTCCTCGAGCAGCGTCTCGT
>CAXUCF010000345.1:0-466 GCA_964249275.1 uncultured Lichenihabitans sp. | reverse complement strand
GCGCGGGCGGCGTGGTCGGCCAGGATGTTGCGGACATGGCGGACGTTGGGGCCCCGGCCGCGCGTCTCCTCGCGCACCTCGGCCGGCGCAATCAGCCGAGCCGGCAGCCTGCCGGTGGCCGGCGCCGAGCAGACCGCCACCTCGCAAGGACCTCCCTCGGCCGCGATGGCATAGCGCGAGCGCGACGGCACGTAGACCGACCAGGGCAGGCCCTCGAACACTGACGAGCGCTCGCCGATGGCGCCGAAATCCTGCGTCCCGGCCGTGACGCGGGCGCGGCCCGACAGCATCACGACGCAGACCTCGCGGTCGCCGGTGTCCCGCGCCACCGTGCCGCCCGCGGGCAGGTCATAGGTGTCGAAGCCCACATAGGTCCAGCCGGCAGAGCGGGGCGTGACGTGGTGGACGCGACCGTCGCGATCTGGAACGGAGGGGTGGAGGAGGAGGGGGGACTGGGGCATGGTGG
>CAXUCF010000344.1:0-4455 GCA_964249275.1 uncultured Lichenihabitans sp. | reverse complement strand
CTGCTGTCCGGTGTCGCCGGCACCGGCAAGTCGACGTTCGCCAGCACCTACCTCAATGCCGCGTGTAAGCGCGGTGAGCGCGGCTTGTTCTTCGTCTTCGAAGAGAGCGCCCAGGAAGTCACCCGCAACGCCATGTCGGTCGGCATCGACCTGAAGCAGTGGTGCGATCTCGGCTTGCTGCGGTTCGAGGCGGCGCGACCAAGCCTTTACGGCTTGGAAATGCACCTGGCCCGCATGTATCGCGACATCGATCGGTTTCAGCCGGACGTAGTGGTGATCGATCCTCTTTCGGCCTTCCGCGGGCCGGCTGCCGAAGTGCATGCGACCTTGCTGCGCATGCTCGATCTGCTCAAAGGCCGAGGCATCACCGCCCTGTTTACCAGTCTCCGGTCTGACGGTGCGTTAGTGGACAGCAGTGATCAGGGTTTGTCCTCCTTGATGGATGCCTGGATCAAGCTGCTGGACATCGAAGCGGACGGCGAGCGCAACCGCGTCCTCTATTTGATCAAAGCGCGCGGTCTCAGCCACTCCAATCAGGTCAGGGAATATGTCATCACCGATACCGGCATCGAGTTGATCGAGCCGTATGTTGGACCTGAAGGCGTGCTGACCGGTACCGCGCGAGTTACCTGTAGGCGCTTGCAATCATCCGGGCTCGTGCTCGCAAACAGCGCGGATTGCTGCTCGGATTAGCTGACAATGGAGTGGGCGTCGTGCTCACATTATCTGCCACTGTGCTCGCCATCATCGGCTCGTGCTCGCCAACGGAGGATCGTGCTCACACTGGCTGCCAATGAGGTTTACCTGTCGCTGGGCGGCTGAGGCTTTCTCGGAAACCAGGGTTTCTGACGAGCCCCGGCGCGGGGTGCCCGGGGCCGTGTAGCAAGGCACTTTCCCTTCTCATAACTGTTCTTGATTGCCCTGTTTCGAAACGCTACCAATCGGACGGGTTTCGAGAACAAGGGTGATGGATGCGGGTCGGATATGCCAGGGTCAGCACCACCGATCAGTCGCCTGACCTTCAGCTCGACGCACTTCGCTGTGCCGGCTGCGAGAGGATCCATTCAGAGAAGGCGTCCGGCGCCAAGGCAGACCGTCCCGAGCTGACGCGCGTGCTCGACGATGTGCTGCGCCGCGGCGACGTGCTGGTCGTGTGGAAGCTCGACCGGCTCGCCCGCTCGCTGAAGAAGCTGATCACCACGGCCGAGGACCTGGAGGAGCGCGGCATCGGGCTGGTGTCGCTGACCGAGAGCATCGACACCACCACGCCCGGTGGCGTCCTCGTGTTCCACGTCTTCGGGGCGATCGCCCAGTTCGAGCGCGCCCTGATCCGCGAGCGCACTGCGGCTGGCCTTGCCGAGGCGCGCCGCCGCGGCCGCAAAGGTGGGCGTCCCCCGGCGTTCAAGGCAGGCGACATCACCGCGGCACGCGCCCTGATGAAGGAGGGCAAGCTGCCGGTGCGCGATGTGGCCAAGCGCATGGGCGTCTCGGTTGCCACCTTGTACCGCCACGTTGGTAAACGAGGCGCTGGCGACGACGCTGCGGATGCCGTGGCCAGCCGTGGCTGACCACTCGAAGCGGCCCCCGGGAGAGGCGTTAGTCGACCTGCGCCGGCGCCTGGCGTTGCTCGCGCCGCGCGACCCGGCCCGGACCGAGGTCGTTGCTCGCGCGGCCGAGGCCTATGGCGTTTCGGTCTGGACGATCTATCGCGCGCTCCGTGAGCTGACCCGGCCGAAGTCGGTGCGGCGGTCCGACCACGGCTCGACGCGGGCGGTGCCGGCTGCCGGAATGGAGCGCTACGCCGAGATCGTTGCAGCCCTCAAGGTCAGGACAGCGAACAAGAAGGGACGCCACCTCTCGACGGCGCGCGCGATCCGGTTGCTGGAGGAGGATGGCGTCGAGACGCCGGACGGCCTGGTGCGGGCGCCGGCAGGGCTGCTCAAGCGTGCGACGGTCGATCGCGTCCTGCGCGCTTCGGGTCTCGACCATGCGCGCGTGGTGCGCCCAATCGCCGCGGTGCGCTTCCAGGCGAGACGGTCCAACGAGCTTTGGCACTTCGACATGAGCCCGTCGGACCTGAAGCAGGTCGAGGCCCCGCTCTGGATTGAGCAGGGCCGCGGCAAGCCGACTCTGATGCTGTTTTCGGTGGCCGACGACCGTTCCGGCACGGTCTACGACGAGTATCGCTGCGTCTACGGCGAGGATGCCGAGGCGGCGCTGCGCTTTCTGTTCAACGCCATGGCCCCGAAGCCGGAGCCCGAGCTGCCGTTCCAGGGTATCCCGGCCACCATCTACATGGACAACGGCCCGGTCAGCCGCTCCAAGGTGTTCCAGTCCGTGATGGGCAGCCTTGGCGTACGCGTGCTCACCCACATGCCGCCATCCGAGGCCGAGCGGCGCACGCCCGCGCGCTCAAAAGGCAAGGTCGAGCGGCCGTTCCGCACCATCAAGGAGGTGCATGAGACGCTGTACCACTTCCACAAGCCGAAGGACGAGGCGGAGGCGAACCTGTGGATGCGCCGGGCGCTGGTCACCTACAACAACGGCGACCATCGCGCCGAGCCGCACAGCCGGGTCGAGGACTGGCTCAAGCACCTGCCGCCGGGCGGCGTGCGCGCGATGTGTTCGTGGGAGCGGTTCTGCGCCTTTGCCCGCGAGCCCGAGCGCCGGACCGTCGCGGGTGATGCGACCGTGTCGGTGGAGGGCGCCGCATACGAGGTCGAACCCGAGCTGGCGGGCGAGGCGGTGACGCTCTGGTGGGGGTTGTTCGACCAGGAGCTGTTCGTCGAGTTCGAGGGCAAGCGGTTCGGGCCATACCAGCCCTCGCGCGGTGCGGTCCCGCTTTACCGCTACCGCAAATACCAGAAGAGCCGGGCCGAGGAGCGGCTCGACCGCGTCGTGAAGCTGGCCGACCACCTCGGGCTGCCCCGCGCCGCGGTCACGGGCGGAGACAGGCCCTTGCCGTCGCTGGCACCGGGCGCCGCGTCCATGCCGGTGCCGCAGACGCCCTTCCCCGAGCCTGCGGCCGAGGTCGCGTTTCCGACGCCGCTGGCGGCCAGGCTCGCGATCTCCGTCCAGCTCGCGCGGCCTCTGGGCAGCTTGCCGGAACCCGACCGGCTGTTCATCGACGCGCTGTTGGCGGAAACGCTGGACCGGGACGCCGTGGCGACGCGCGTGCGCGAGCACTTCAAGGCAGGGGGACGCGCTGATGCTCGCTGATGTGCAGGCCCACTTCGGGCTGGCCAAGCCGTTCCAGCGGGTCGGCAACTTCGAAACCGAACACCAGCACGCATTGGTGCGCGAGGTGTACGGCGTGGTGCAGACCGGCCGCCTGGTCGTCGTCACGGGCCTGGTCGGCTCGGGCAAGACGCACCTGCTCACCCGCATCGAGGAGGAACTCGGCCGGTCCAACCGGATCGCGGTCGCGAAGTCTTTGGCAGTCGACAAGCGCCGCACGTCCCTGCCATCGCTGATCGAAGCCATGTTCTACGATCTGACGAACGGCGACCGCAGCAAGATCAAGATCCCCAAGCAGCCCGAACGACGCGAGCGCGAGTTGCGCGACCTCATGCGCAAGAACAAGCATCCCGTGGTGCTGATCGTCGATGAGGCCCATGAGCTGCACCACAAGACGCTGACCGGCTTCAAGCGGCTTATGGAATTGGCGGCTGGCGCCGGGGTGGTCCTGTCCGTGCTGCTGATCGGCAATCCGAAGCTGCGCAACGACCTGCGCCGGCCGCAGATGGAGGAGATCGGCTACCGCACCACAACCTTCGAGTTCGAGGGCGTGTCCGGCCACCGCCGCGAGTTCATCGCCTGGCTCCTGAAAGCCTGCGTCGACGACGGCATCAAACCATCGGACATCATGGACGCCGACGCGATCGACCTGCTGGCCGAGCGGCTGCGCACGGCACTGCAGATCGAGATGCACCTGACCTTGGCCTTCGAGCACGCGTTCCGCCTGGGCGAGAAGCGCGTTTCCGCCGAAGTCGTCGAGCAGGTGCTGTCGCGCGCCATCGACGACCTGGAGCCGACGCTGACCCGCAACGGCTACGACGCGCCCGCGCTGGTCGTGCTGCTCCACGCCAAGCCCGCCGAGGTGCGCGACTTCCTGGCCGGAACCCTTGCCGGCGACCGCACCCGCGAGTTCACCGAGAAGCTTCGCGTGGCAGGCGTGCCCGTTTGAACCGGACTGCGCAGTCCACCGACAGCTCATTGGCAGCCAGTGTGAGCACGATCCTCCGTTGGCGAGCACGAGCCGATGTTGGCGAGCACAGTGGCAGGTAATGTGAGCACGACGCCCACCCCATTGTCAGCTAATCCGAGCAGAAATCCGCGCTGTTTGCGAGCACGAGCGCCGATGATGGCAAGCGCCTACAGCTACGGCCGCACTCCGAGGCCAGCTGCATGGCGCGCGTGCGGGGCAGCGACATCTCCTCCAGCGCCTGCGCAAAG
>CAXUCF010000343.1:0-4543 GCA_964249275.1 uncultured Lichenihabitans sp. | reverse complement strand
GACGACTTCCTCGCAGGCCTCATCGCCGCATGATTCCTTCACCCGATTCCCCTGAAACACGGCAGTGGTCCATTGGGAAGCGGGCGGGGTCGAGCCCCGGGGCGGAGGCCGATGTCACAGGACATCGTCTGGAATCCGAGGGCCGGTGAGGCTCTTCGAATCCAGTCAACCGCCGGTTAGCAACTGACCGACGGTCGAAAACGCGCTGGCGGATCGCGACGGCGTCGATGCCAAATGGACTCTGCCGGAAAACACCCGTGTCGTGCCGAGGCCGCCCATGCCGGAGATCCGCGGCTTGCCAGGTTTTGGGGAATGGGGCAGAAAGGGGCGCGCGTGGTTCGCGACGCGGAAGCGGCTAGCTTCGGCATCGGACTTAGGAGTGTAGCTCAATCGGCTAGAGCACCGGTCTCCAAAACCGGGGGTTGGGGGTTCGAGTCCCTCCTCTCCTGCCAACTCTCCCCGCGGAGAGGTCGGGCCACGCAATCTCCTCCGTTTCTTTTCGCTTGGTCTCGGCCCGTTCGCCCGTTATAGGACGGTCGAGGGGCGCGCGACCGGACGGTCGGGCGCCGCTCTTCTTTTTCGGTGGCCAAAGGCGACGCTCATGGCGGCCCATGGCGCGACCGTCCGGACACGAGCATGGCCAACCCGTTCGAATTCATCCAGGAAGTGCGGACGGAAGCCGGCAAGGTGACATGGCCGACCCGGCGCGAGACCGTGATCACGACCGTCATGGTGCTGATCATGGTGGTTCTGGCGGCCGTCTTCTTCGTCTCGGTCGACGGCATCATCCACTTCGTCGTGTCGCTCGTCCTCGGCTACCGGAACTAGGCCCGAAGTCGTCGGTCCACCGCGTGGCACCACCCATCGAGTTTCCCGTCCATGAGCATGCGTTGGTATATCGTTCACGCTTATTCCAACTTCGAGAAGAAGGTGGCCGAGTCCATTCGTGAACAGGCCGCGCAACGCGGGCTCGCCGACAGGTTCGAGGAAATCCTGGTTCCGACCGAGCATTTCATCGAGGTCAAGCGTGGCCGCAAGGTCAATGCGGAACGCAAGTTCTTCCCCGGCTACGTGCTGGTACGGACGGATCTGTCCGACGAAATCTACCACCTGATCAAGAACACGCCTAAGGTGACGGGCTTCTTGGGCGCCGACAACAAGCCGCATCCGATCAGCGACGCCGAGGCCGATCGCATCAAGGGGCAGGTGGCCGAAGGGGTGGAGCGGCCGAAGTCGTCGGTCAGTTTCGAGGTGGGCGAGCAGGTCCGCGTTTCGGACGGGCCCTTCGCGTCGTTCAACGGAACCGTCGAGGAAGTCGACGAGGGCCGGTCGCGCGTCAAGGTCGCGGTTTCCATCTTCGGGCGGGCCACGCCCGTGGATCTCGAATTCGGTCAGGTCGAGAAGCTCTGACCGGGTCCCGCGCTCGTCCCGGGCGCATCGTCGGCGACGAGGCCGGCATCATCCGTGGGAGTCGCTCCGGTTTCGCCGACCGGCGCCGCGACGGACCACGAACCTGAACTCCCCGCCGCTGAGCGGCCGGGGCATATCGGAGTGAGCTATGGCAAAGAAGATCACGGGTTACGTGAAGCTTCAGGTTCCGGCCGGAAGCGCCAACCCGTCGCCGCCTATCGGACCGGCTCTCGGTCAGCGCGGCCTCAACATCATGGAGTTCTGCAAGGCCTTCAATGCGCGCACCGCGCAGATGGAGAAGGGGTCTCCGATCCCGGTCGTCATCACGGCCTACCAGGACCGCTCGTTCACGTTCGAGCTGAAGCTGTCCCCGGTGTCGTTCTTCCTCAAGAAGGCGGCCGGCATCAAGAGCGGCTCCAAGACGCCGGGCCGCGGCACGGTCGGCCGCGTGACGCGCGACCAGGTGCGTGAGATCGCGGAACGGAAGATCGTCGACCTGAACTGCGCGACCGTCGAGGCCGCGATGTCGATGGTCGAAGGCTCGGCCCGTTCCATGGGCCTCGAGGTGGTGGGTTAACGACCATGGCACAGATCGGAAAGCGCATCGCGGCCGCGCGTCAAGGCATAGACCGCGTCAAGCTCTACGGCGTCGGGGAAGCCGTCACGCTGGTCAAGGAGAGGGCCAGGACGAAGTTCGACGAAACCGTCGAGATCGCCATGAACCTCGGGGTCGACCCCAAACACGCCGACCAGATGGTGCGCGGCGTCGTGAACCTGCCGAACGGCACGGGCCGCGCCGTGCGTGTGGCGGTCTTCGCGCGGGGCGCCAAGGCCGACGAGGCCAGGGCAGCCGGCGCCGACGTGGTCGGTGCCGAAGACCTCGTGACGGCTGTCCAGGGCGGCACAATCGATTTCGACCGCTGCATCGCCACGCCCGACATGATGGCGCTGGTGGGACGCCTCGGCAAGGTGCTGGGTCCGCGCGGCCTTATGCCGAACCCGCGGGTCGGGACCGTGACCATGGATGTCACCGCGGCCGTCAAGGCCTCGAAGGGTGGCGCTGTCGAGTTCCGGGTCGAGAAGGCCGGCATCGTGCAGGGCAGCGTCGGCAAGGCCTCGTTCGAGGATGCGAAACTCATCGAGAACATCAAGGCTTTCGTGGACGCCGTGACGCGTGCCAAGCCCGCCGGGGCCAAGGGTACATACCTCCAGCGTGTCGCCATCTCGTCCACGATGGGGCCGGGCGTGAAGGTCGATCCCGCGACGCTCGGCAACGCGTGACGGGGCAGGACGCGGCAACGGTGACACGTCGACCGGAATATTTGCTGCTCGCAGCAAATGCGCTTGGCACCAGGACGTAAAGGCTTTATGAGGGGCGACAGGTCCCGTTTGGGGCTTTGACAAGCGCGCTGGCCGGTGTCCTCGGAGACCGAACGGCGCGAAACTGAGGCCGGAAGATGCGGGAGTCGATCCCGCGTCGGTTCCGGCCGTGTCCTGTCCAAGACTGCAGGTGCTGTACCGTGCTTCGGCCGGTGGCTTGATTTTCGGCGCTCCGGCTTGCAGCCGGGGCTGCTCCGGAAGCCCGCATAGACGGTGAGTACCGGTTTGATGGAAAGGCGCGCGAAGCGCCTTCAGATTGGGTTCGATCCTTCTGTCCGGAGACGCCATGTCGCCGGGGGCAGGCACAGACCGCTCGGCGAGATGCCTTCGCATCCCGCTCGAATGGTACATTGTGCACTCGCGAGGCTAGACTTCGCAATCGGAGTTTTAACTTTGGACAGAGCGGAAAAGAAAGAGCTCGTCGGCCAACTCAGCGACATCTTCAAGACGACGTCGGTGGTGGTCGTGGCTCATTATTCCGGCCTCACTGTGGCGCAGCTTCAACGCTTGCGCAAGCAGATGAGAGAAGCCGGAGCGAAGGTGCAGGTCAGCAAGAACCGTTTGGCCAAGATCGCTCTCGCAGGCACGGATGTCGCTTCCGTCGGCGCGATGCTGACGGGTCCGACGATCCTGGCCTATTCGGACGATCCTGTCGCGGCCCCCAAGGTGGCCTCGGCTTTCGCCAAGGATTTCGACAAGTTCGTGATCCTCGGTGGCGCCATGGGCCGCACGGCTCTGGATCCCGCAGGCGTCCGCGCACTGGCCACGATGCCGTCGCTCGACGAATTGCGGGCCAAGCTCGTCGGACTCATCCAGGCACCGGCCACGAAACTCGCCCAGCTCACGACGGCTCCGGCCGGTAAGCTGGCCCGGGTCTTCAACGCCTATGCCGAGAGGGATGCCGGCGGCGAGCGCGACGCGGCCTAGACCGCACCCTTGACAATCGATCAGTCGAACCAAACATCAGGAAATTCGTTATGGCCAACCTTTCCCAAATCGTCGACGACCTTTCGGCCCTCACCGTGCTCGAAGCTGCCGAGCTTGCCAAGCTGCGCGAAGAGAAGTGGGGCGTTTCGGCGGCTGCCGTGTGGGGGGGCGGGCGGGCGGGCCGCCGGGGGGGCGGGGGGGCGGCCGGCCCGGCCGGTGCGGCTGCCGCCCCGGTCGAGGAGCAGACCGAGTTCACCGTCGTGCTGGCCGCGATCGGCGACAAGAAAATCGAAGTCATCAAGGAAGTCCGTGCCATCACGGGTCTCGGCCTCAAGGAGGCCAAGGATCTCGTCGAGGGCGCTCCGAAGCCGGTCAAGGAGGCCGTCTCCAAGGACGATGCCGCCAAGCTCAAGGCTCAGCTCGAGAAGGTCGGCGCCAAGGTGGAGCTGAAGTGATCAGATGAGCGTCCGCGCAGCCAAGACTGCGCCTCGCAACTGAGTTTACGCGGGTCCCGGGGAACTTCCCCGGGACCTTTCCGGCGTTTCAGCGCAGCCTTGGCCTCTAGGACGCGACGTCGGTGAGAGACGGACCTGGCGACAGGGGTGGACCGGCGTCTGTGGGATGTTTGCGTGGTGTCCCGGGACCCGAAAGGGTCGATCGGCGCCGCCATGGCGATACGGAAACGGTGACGAGGGCTCGCTTGTTGCGCGACGTCCTCGGGGCGGTGATCGGGCGCTTGGCTCGGTCTGCAAGACCGCCGCACGATAGGTACGATTAGCGATATGGCTCAAACGTTCACAAGCGGGAAACGGGTCCGCAAGTTTTT
>CAXUCF010000342.1:0-4546 GCA_964249275.1 uncultured Lichenihabitans sp. | reverse complement strand
GAAGGCCGTGCTCAGCGAGGTCACGGCCGCGAACGGCGGCATCATCCTGTTCATCGACGAGATGCACACGCTGGTCGGCGCCGGCAAGGCGGACGGCGCCATGGACGCCTCGAACCTCCTGAAGCCGGCGCTGGCCCGCGGCGAGCTGCATTGCGTCGGCGCCACCACGCTGAACGAATACCGCAAGCACGTCGAGAAGGACGCGGCCCTGGCCCGCCGCTTCCAGCCCGTCTTCGTGTCCGAGCCCACCGTCGAGGACACGGTGTCGATCCTGCGCGGCCTCAAGGAGAAATACGAGCTCCACCACGGCGTGCGCATCACCGATGCCGCGATCGTGGCGGCGGCGACGCTGTCGAACCGCTACATCGCGGACCGCTTCCTGCCCGACAAGGCCATCGACCTCGTCGACGAGGCGGCGTCGCGCCTGCGCATGCAGGTCGATTCCAAGCCCGAGGAACTCGACGAACTCGACCGCCGCATCATCCAGCTCAAAATCGAGGTCGAGGCCCTGAAGAAGGAGCCGGACGCCGCCTCGCAGGATCGGCTGACGAAGCTCGAATCCGAGCTCGACGGGCTGCAGGAGAAGTCCGACGCCCTGACGCTGCGCTGGCGGGCCGAGAAGGACAAGCTCGGCACGGCGCAGAAGCTCAAGGAGCAGCTGGAGGGGGCGCGCAACGAACTCGTCCAGGCGCAGCGCCGGGGCGAGTACCAGCGCGCCGGCGAGCTGACCTATGGCGTCATCCCCGACCTCGAGCGCAAGCTCGCCGAGGTTGAATCGAAGTCGGGCGAGGTGCTGGTGGCCGAGGCCGTGACGGCCGACCACGTGGCGCAGGTCGTGTCGCGCTGGACGGGCGTGCCGGTCGACAAGATGCTGCAGGGCGAGCGCGACAAGCTGCTCGGTATGGAGGCGGCGCTGGCGCGGCGCGTGGTCGGCCAGTCCGAGGCGGTCCGTTCCGTCGCCACCGCGGTCAGGCGCGCCCGCGCCGGGCTGCAGGACCCGAACCGCCCGATCGGCTCCTTTATGTTCCTCGGTCCCACCGGCGTCGGCAAGACCGAACTCACCAAGGCGCTGGCGAGCTTCCTCTTCGACGACGAGACCGCCATGGTGCGCATCGACATGTCGGAATATATGGAGAAGCACTCCGTGTCGCGGTTGATCGGCGCCCCTCCGGGCTATGTCGGCTACGAGGAAGGCGGGGCGCTGACGGAAGCCGTGCGGCGCCGGCCCTACCAGGTGGTGCTGTTCGACGAGATCGAGAAAGCGCATCCGGACGTGTTCAACGTCCTCTTGCAGGTGCTCGACGATGGCCGCCTGACCGATGGCCAGGGCCGCACGGTCGACTTCCGCAACGTGCTGATCATCATGACGTCGAACCTCGGCTCCGAATATCTCGCCCTGCAGAAGGACGGCGAGGACACGGCCAAGGTCCGCGACGAGGTGATGGGCGTAGTGCGGAGCCACTTCCGGCCGGAATTCCTGAACCGCGTCGACGAGATCATCCTGTTCCACCGGCTGCGCCGGGACAACATGGCGGCCATCGTCGACATCCAGTTCGGGCGCCTCGAAAAGCTCTTGGCCGACCGCAAGATCGTGCTCGACCTCGATCCCGCGGCGCGTGCCTGGCTGGCCGACAAGGGCTACGACCCGGCCTATGGGGCGCGTCCCTTGAAGCGCGTCATCCAGAAGAGCGTCCAGGACCCGTTGGCCGAGATGATTCTCGCGGGCGACGTCCGGGACGGCGCCCATGTGCCGATCACGACCGGGGCGCACGGCCTGCGCATCGGCGACCGCGAGGAGGATGGCGGGGAGGAGCCGGAAGTGCGGGACAACCGCGTGGTGAACTTTCCCAAGGGGGCGTGAGGGCTCCATCCTCAGGTGAGAGGAGGGACGCCCGGCCGTCGTGCCGGGCGTTTCCACGTGAACGGGAGCGCCGGATCACCCCGCGGTTCGATCGGCCCTGAGGCGGTCTGGTGCCGGCCTGCCATTCAGCACGTGCCGCCACCGAGTTTGCCAGCGGAGCGGGCCGGCCAGAGCGTTTAGGGCGGCCCGGGCTATCTCCCCCGGCTTCGCCCTTTCCTTTTTTGGAGCCTACGGTCCTGAATCGCGTTTACTCCGATCGCGATGAGCATAAGGCTCAGCGCCGGCATGTAGTGCAATGTATGATCTGACGGATGCACCCGATCCTTTGGCGATCTTTACCGCCGGCCCCGACCTCGTGGCCCGCTTCATTGACGCCGCAATCTCGTTCGGGCAGGAGTTGAAAGAACCTTGGAGGTTGGCGACGCGCGGTCGGCCCGATTCACCGTCGGCGCTCCGACAAACCTTCGACATGGTTAAGCACCACCCGGCGTAGCGTCAACACGTTTAGCCATGCCTGCTGGTCGAGGCGGCCAAGGCCTGTGCGCGGGCGGATCGGGACGTTGATATACGGACTGGAAAGATGACCTCGGAAGACTTCACGATCGGCGGGGTGATCCGCCGGACCTTCGGCCTGATTGGACGCAACCTCGGCAGCTTCACCGCGGCTGCAGCCGTGCTGGTGTTCCTGCCGGGGCTTCTGAGTTCTGCGACGGCCTTCAACAACGTGACGACCCTTGACGCAACGGGCAGGGTTCGTGACACGACCGCGCATTTCTCCTTTTTGGGTAGTTCCGGCGGTCTTCTGATTTTGTTGCCCCAGATCGTCCTTTACGGCATCGTTATCCGCGCGTCGCTGGGCGACCTGCGTGGCGAACATCGGAGCGTGGGGGCTGATATTGCGGCTTCCTTTAGGCTATTCGTGCCGAATCTGGTTATTACGATCCTGTTCTACCTCGGTTGCATTCTCGGCTATATACTGCTGGTCGTTCCAGGTCTTATACTCCAGTGCGCTTGGCTCGTCGCCGTGCCGGCCTACATGGCAGAGCGGCCGGGGGTGTTCGGTGCCTTCGGGCGGAGCCGAGCGCTCACGGCGGGTTACCGCTGGCGGATCTGCGGCTTGTTGCTCCTTTACGGACTGGTGCTCGTCGTCCTGGGCGGCGCCAACGTGGCCGTTACGCTGTCTTTGGCCCGGAGCAACGTCGACGGCGGGAGCGTTTGGGCCTTCAAGGCAGTGACCTCCGCATTGTCTGCTGCGCTGAATCTACTCGGTAGCGCCGGCGCGGCGGTAATCTACATCGAACTGAACCGGGTCAAGCACGGTGCGCTATCATCGGATGTCTTGGAAGCCTTCGCGTGACACCTTGAGGAGACGGGGCGCCTCACCGCCCGCCGCAGCTGGAAGCATCGCTCTCCCATTCGGGGAGACGACGTGGAACCCTTCCCGCCTCTAACCGTGCCCCGCCAGGCCTCGCGATCACGCGCTGGCACTCGATCGGCCTCGTTGCGGTGGTCGTCGCGGTAGTGTTCGTGCCGAGTCCGCCGAAGGGCATTTTGCTTCGGGAGCCGATCGTCACGCCTCGTCGAACTTGTCGGCGCGGCGGTGGCCGAAGAGCAGCCGCCGCTCCAGCCGGTTGCGCAGGGCCCCATAGTAGCCGTCGAGCAACGGGCCATCCTCCTCGCGGCCCGTCCAACCGATCCTGCGGCGGATACGCTCCGCCACTGCCGCCATCGTGGCGGGATCGCGGGCGCGCAGCACCTGCTCCAGCAACTGGAGCTCGCGCACCCCGTAGGCATCGACATGGCGGCGCGTGAAGCTCAGCGCCGCCCCGCTGCTCTGAGCCGCGAGGTCGGGCAGCAGGACACGGCGCGGCACCCGCACCACCCAGGTGCCGGCCACGAGGTCGCCGGCCCTCATACGGTCGCGGTTGAACAGCGGGAACAGGGTGAAAAGGCCCGTCCATACGAGACCCGCCAGCACCACCCAGGTGTCGAGGCCCCCGGCCTCGGCCAGCAGCAAGCTCAGCGGCAAGAAAATCTCCAGCTCGCGCATCACGTTGCGGGCCAGAACGGCATCGGCGGTGAGGCGCCCACCGGCGCGCGACACGACCCTGAGGCCGAGCGCGCGCTTGCCGGGCGTCGCCGCGCGCGGGCGCAGTTCGAACAATACGAAATAGAAGTTCCGCAGCAGGAAATAGCCGAGCAGCCACAAGATCCCCGGCACCCCGACCGTGCCGCTCGCCCTCACGGCCAGGAACACGGAGAACGTCAGCACGGCCACGCCGGCCAGCACCATCACGCTGTCGATCAGGAAAGCGGCGGTCCGCTCGCCGGCGCCCGCGAGCCTGAGCCCGAGGTCGACGCCCTCGGGGGTGACGAGCGAGCGCCACAGCCGATCGCCCTGCGCCGCGGATGCTTGGCTCACGCGTGGCGCATCCGGCGCGGCGCGTAGAGGTAGACGAGCCAGAAAGCACCGGTGGCGCCCGCGATGGCGTAGCGCCAGCCCGTGTCGAGCACTGTCTGGCGTACGATGCCTTCGAGAAAGCCGGCGCAGATCAGCATCACGAAGGCGCCGGCGAGCAGCGTCGCGGCGCGCCGACCCGCCGCCGCCGCCGCGTCGAGCCGCCCTAGACGGCCAGGGGCCGCGATAGCCCGGCCGATGTGGAAGCCTCCTGCCCCCGCCAGAGC
>CAXUCF010000341.1:0-4574 GCA_964249275.1 uncultured Lichenihabitans sp. | reverse complement strand
GTCCACAGGCCGGCATTGCCGAGCGGCCGAAGTGCGAAGAACAGGGCGAGGTAGAAGCCGAGCGCCGCCAGCATGAGGTTGCGCATGTCGCGGGTCCAGGTGGCGCCGATGAAGACGCCGTCGAACTCGAACGCCAGGGCGCCGCAGATCGGCGTCAGCGCCGCGAAGGGCAGGAAGGCGCGGGCGGCCTCGCGCACGGCCGGGCTCGTCGACACCGTGTCGATGAAGGCGCCGCCGCCCGCGAGCGCCAGAGCCGACACGCCGGCCGAGAACACCAGGCACCACAGGCTGGTCAGCCGGACGGCGCGGCGGAAGCCGGCGCCATCGCCGGCCCCGACCGATTGGCCGCACATCTGCTCGGCCGCCGTGGCGAAGCCGTCGAGGAAAAAGGCCGAGATGAGGAACAGGTTCATCAGCACGGCATTGGCGGCCAGCACCACGTCGCCGCCGCGCGCGCCTTGGGCCGTGGAGAACGCGAAGGCGAAGATCAGCGCGGCCGAGCGGATCATGATGTCGCGGTTGACGCCGAGCATGCGCCGCAGCGCGCCGGGGTCGAGGAGGCGGCGCCAGTCGACCGGGAACCGTCCGTGCAGCCGGGCCAGCACCGCGAGGCCGATCGCCGTGCCGAACGCCTCGGCCGCGAGCGTGCCGAAGGCGGAGCCCCGCACGCCGAGCCCGAAGGCCATCACCATCGTGACGTTCAGCGCGATGTTGACGAGGTTGATGACGACCTGCAGCACGAGCCCGATGTCGGTGCGTCCGCGGCCGATGACGGCGCCCAGCACCACGTAGTTCAGGAGCGCGAAGGGTGCCGACCAGATGCGGATGTCGTAGTAGCTCCGGGCCGCCTCGGTGACGGCCGGCGTGGCGTCGAGGGCCGCGAAGGCGATCGCCGCGATCGGTTGCTGCAGGACGACGACGAGGGCTGCCAGTACCGTCGCCAGCATAAGGGCGCGCAACAGGGTGGCGCGCTCCTCGTCGCGGTCACCGGCCCCCACCGCCTGGGCCGTCATGCCGGCCGTGCCGAGCCTCAGGAAGCCGAGCGCCCAGAACACGAAGTCGAAGACCACGGCCGCCGCCGCGATGGCGCCGAGCAGCGCGGGTTGGCCCAGCCGGCCGATCACGGCGGCATCGACGAAGCCGAGCAGCGGCGTCGACATATGGGCCAGGGTCATCGGCAGGGCGAGGCGGATCACCGTGCGATGGCCGACCGCGACGCGTTGAGGGGCCGCCGTCACCCTAAAGTCGGCGATGGCCGAGCACCACGCTCAACCGGCGCGGAACGCCGCGATCATGGCGTTGCTCATGCGGACGAAACGTGCGCTCGGGCCTTCGGCGCCGACGCTCTGCCGGCTGACCCGCGCGCCCTCGAGCAGCAGCGAGAGCGCGTCGGCCAGGAGGTCGGCCTGGGCGATGCCGGCCGCTGCACAGAGACGAACAAGCCGGCCCTGATAGGCCGACTTGCAATGCTCGATCAAGCGACGGGCCGGATGATCGCTTTCGGTGAGTTCCATTGCCGCGTTGGCGAGCGTGCAGCCGCGCCCGTCGGCCAGCACGCAATCCGCCGCCTTCTGGATCCACCCCTGCAACTGGGCCATCGAATCCCCGGGGTGCCTCGTCTCGAGTTCCCGCCATTCGGCCTCGGCCTCGTCGGCGAACCGCTGCAGGCACTCGACCACCAACTCGTCCTTCGAGCCGAAATGGCGGTAAAGCGTCATCTTGTTGGTGCCCGCCGCCTCGGCGATCGCCTCGACCCCCACGTTGCGGATGCCATGGTGGTGGAAAAGGTCGCGCGCCGTCGCTACGATCCGGTCGCGCGGCTTCGACGGCACTGGCCCGCAACACGGCTCGACCGCCCTGTCCAGTACTGCCGACGTTTTCTCGCCCATGACCCTTGACGCCGATGTTACCGGCCGGTAACATCCGGCTTGTTACTGATCGGTAACAGAACGGCGTGAGCCGGTCAACGTCAACCTGACGTAGCCCTTGGGGAGCGCTCCGCACACCGGCGTCGGGCGCTTTACGCGGCCGGGCGAGGAGGCACCATGAGCTGCAAGAGCCGCGACCTGACCATTGAGGAAGCACTCGTCGATCCCGTGATCGGGGCCGCGATGCGGGCCGACCACGTGGATCCCCGGGGGCTCGAAGCCCTGCTGCGGTCGACCGCGCGGCGGCTCGACCGCGATCGGCCCGAGCGATCAGTGCTGGCGCGGGTTTGCGCCCACCGTCGCGCGGCACCCGGGGCGACCGCATCGTGGTAGGCTTCTTCACGAGACGCCCCATCTTCGCCTCGGCCGTCGCCCTCGTCATGGTGATGGCGGGGGCGATCTGCTACGTGCTGCTGCCCGTCGCCCAGTTCCCCGACATCACGCCGCCGCAGGTCGTGGTGAGCGCCGTCTACCCGGGCGCCAGCGCCCAGGTGGTGGCCGACACGGTTACGACACCGCTGGAACAGCAGATCAACGGCGTGCAGGGCATGACCTACATGTCGTCGTCGTCGTCGAACGACGGCTCCTCCTCCATCACGGTGACGTTCGACGTCGGCTATCCGCTCGCGATCGCGGCGGTGGACGTGCAGAACCGCGTGGCGCAGGCCGCCTCCTCGCTGCCCGCCATCGTCAACCAGGCCGGCGTGACCATCAAGAAGCAGAACCCGAACTTCGTCCTCATCGTCGATCTCACGTCGCCCGACGGCTCGATCGACCCCGTGGCGCTGTCGAACTACGCCTACCTCCAGATCGTCGATCCCTTGAAGCGCCTGCCGGGCGTCGGCGATGTCAACATCTTCGGCGAGCGACGCTATTCGATGCGCGTCTGGCTCGACCCGGACCGGCTGGCCAAGCTCGGCATCACCGCGACCGACGTGCAGGGGGCGGTCGCGGAACAGAACATCCAGGTGGCGGCCGGCAAGATCGGCCAGTCGCCCGCCCCCGCCGGCACCGCCTTCGAGATGCAGGTCAGCGCGGTAGGCCGGCTGTCCACGCCCGAACAGTTCGGCGACATCGTGGTGCGGTCGGACCCGGCGGGCGGCTCCGTGGTGCGCCTGCGCGACGTCGCCCGCATCGAACTCGGCGCCCTGCAATACGCGTCGACGGGCTTCTTCGGGAACAGGCCGGCGGTCGTGCTCGGCGTCTTCCAGCAGCCCGGCTCCAACGCGCTCGCCCTCCAGGCGAGCGTCAAGGACACGATGGAGAAGCTGAAGCAGCGCTTTCCGAAGGGCATGGACTACGGCATGCACTACGACACGACGAAGTTCGTGTCGGCCTCCATGCACGATGTGGTGGTGACCCTGGGCGAGGCGCTGATCCTCGTCATCCTGGTGGTTTACGTGTTCCTGCAAAGCTGGCGCACCACCATCATCCCCACCATCGCCATCCCCGTGTCGCTCGTGGCCACGCTGGCCGTGATGGAGGTGTGCGGCTTCTCGCTCAACATGCTGAGCCTGCTCGGCATGGTGTTGGCCATAGGCCTCGTGGTGGACGACGCCATCGTGGTGGTGGAGAATGTCGAGCGCCAGCTCGAGATGGGCCACCCGCCCATGGAAGCGACCCGCCGCGCCATGTCCGAAGTGACGGGGCCGATCGTCGCCACCACGGCCGTGCTGATGGCGGTCTTCGTGCCCGTGGCGTTCATCCCGGGCGTCGCGGGCCGGCTTTACAACCAGTTCGCCCTGACGGTCGCGATCTCGGTCGGCATCTCGGCCTTCAACTCGCTGACGCTGAGCCCGGCGCTGTCGGCCGTGTTCCTGAAACACCGCCCGCACCAACCCTTCGTCCTGTTCCGCTGGTTTAACGCCGGCTTCGAGGCGTTGTCGCACGGCTATTCGCGTATGGTGCGCCTGTTCATCCGGCTGCGCTGGGGCCTGCTCGCGGGCTTCGCCGTCATCCTGTTCGGCACCTATTCCCTGTGGGAGCGGATCCCTTCCACCTTTCTGCCGGTCGAGGACCAGGGCTACTTCTTTGTCGTCATCCAGGGGCCGGACGGCGCCTCGCTGGAGCGCACCGACGCGGTCGCCAATCAGGTCCGCGAGGTGCTGAAGGCGGAGCCCGGCGTCGAGATCGTGGGCTCGATCAGCGGGCTCAACTTCCTGACCAACGCCGCCCAGTCGAACTCCGCCGTCGAGTTCGCCATCCTGAAGCCCTGGGACGAGCGCCCGCCCTCGCAGCGGGCATCGCAGATCGTGGCCTCCGTGCGGCCGAAGCTGCTTGGCATCCCGGGCGCTTTCGCGCTCAGCTTCGACCCGCCCTCGATCCCCGGCCTCGGCGCTACGGGCGGCTTCGAGTTCCAGGTCGAGGATCTTTCCGGCCGCGGCAGCGTCGCCCTGAACGACGCCACCCAGGCCGTGATCGCGGAAGCGCGGAAGCAGCCCGAACTCGACGCCCGGCAGCTCTTCACGTCCTTCTCGACCGGCACGCCGGCCTTCAACTACGACCTCGACCGCAACAAGGCCAAGCTGCTGGGGCTCAGCCTGCCCGACGTGTTCAACACGCTGCAGGTGTATCTCGGCTCGCTCTACGTCAACGACTTCAACCTGTTCGGCCGCACCTTCCGGGTCACCATCCAGGCCGACAAGG
>CAXUCF010000340.1:0-4588 GCA_964249275.1 uncultured Lichenihabitans sp. | reverse complement strand
GGGCGCCGGTGGCGCCGAGCGGGTGGCCGAGCGCGATGGCGCCGCCGTCGCGGTTGATGCTGTCGTCCTCGAGGCCGAGGTCGCGCGCGCAGGCCATGGCCTGGCTGGCGAAGGCCTCGTTGAGTTCCACGACGTCGATCTCGGATGCCGCCACGTCCCCGGCGCGCGCCATCGCCTTGCGGCTGGCCGCGATGGGGCCGAGCCCCATGGTCTCGGGACGGCAGCCCGAGATGCCGACCGCGGCGATGCGGGCCATCGGCTGCAGCCCGTGCCGCTCGGCGTAATCCTCCGAGCAGACCAGCACGGCGCTGGCACCATCGGTCAGCGGCGACGACGTGCCGGCCGTCACCGTCCCGTCCTTATCGAAGGCGGGCTTGAGGGCGGCCAGGCCCTCGGCGCTGGTGTCGGGCCGGAGGCAGCCGTCCTCGTCCACCGTGCCGGCCTTCGTCCCGATCGGCACGATTTCGGCCCGCAGGCGGCCTTCGGCACGGGCCGATGCGGCCTTGCGCTGGCTCTCCACCGCGAAGGCTTCCTGGTCGGCGCGGGTGATCTGGTACTGGCGGGCCACGTTCTCGGCCGTCTCGCCCATGCCCATGTAGGCACCGGGACTGTGCTGCGCGAGCTCCGGGTTGGGCATGGGGTTGTAGCCGCCCATCGGCACGCGGCTCATGCTCTCGACCCCGGCGCAGATGAAGACGTCGCCGGCCCCGATCGCGATCGCGCCCGCCGCCATGTGGACGGCCTGCATCGAGGAGCCGCAAAAGCGGTTTACCGTGGCGCCGCCGACCGTGAGCGGCAGATCGGCCAGGAGGCCGACCAGCCGGGCCACGTTCATGCCCTGCTCGCCCTCCGGGAAGGCGCAGCCGAGCAGCAGGTCCTCGATGTCGTCCGGGTTGACGCCGGTGCGCGCCACGAGCGCCCGCACGACCTGGGCCGCGAGGTCGTCGGGCCTGACGCGGGCGAGGCTGCCCCTGGTAGCGGGCTGGAAAGGCGAACGGGCGTAGCCCGCGATGACGGCGCCTTGCATGGACCGGGATACCTCCACGTGTTGACCTATAAGAACGGGGGTTGCCGTATAGGTCAATGCGTCAGGAGAGGTATCGTCCGCGGCGCCCGGACGCAAGTGCGGCGCGGCGTGCGACGACATCGGCCCGGACCCGCAGCGCGGTCGGCTGCTCAATAAGGGCTGATCGGGAAATACTTGAGCCAGAGGTCAGCATAGGTGCCGTCGACCGCGAGGCGCCATAGCGCATAATCTATGGCGCCGCGCAGGGCGCCGCGGCCCTTCTTCACAGCGATCCCGGCGCCCTCGCCGAAGAAGAGCGATTCGGTGAAGGGGCCGCCCGCGAAGGCGCAGCAGGCGCCCCCGACGGGGCCGTTGAGCCAGCCCGCGAAGGCGATGCCGTCCCCGAAGGCGAGATCTACCGCGCCCGACGCCAGGGCTGCCCGGAGGTCGGCGGCAGCCGGATAGGTCACCAGGATGGCGGCGGGAAAGAACGCCCGAAGATAGGCCTCGTGGGCCGTCCCGGCCGCGACCCCGACCCGCTTGGCCGCTACCGTGTCGGGCAGCACGTCCCGGACCTTGGCCGAGGCCTGGGCCACGAAGCGGGCCGGCGTCCTGTAATACGGGGAGGTGAAATCGAGGTCGCGCAGCGCCGCATCGGTGATCGACAGCGACGCCACCGCGAGGTCGCCGGCCCCGGCCGCGAGGGCGGGCCGGATCGTGTCCCAGCGCCGCGCCTGCACCGTGCAGGCGACCTTGAGTTCATCGCAGACGGCGCGCGCCAGGTCGGCGTTGAAGCCCGCCGGGGTGCCGTCGGGCAGGGTGAAGTCGAACGGCGGATCGTTCTCGCCCGTGATCACGAGCAGCGGCTTCAGGGCCGCGGGATCGGGCTTCGCCGGGGGCGAGGCAGGGTCCCACAGGCTCGGGACGAAGACCTCGGCCGCGGGAGTCGACGGCGTCGCTGCCGCACCGGTGACGGCGGGCTCCGCAGCCCGTGCCGCGGCGGCGGCGAGCAGGAACGAGAGAAAGAAGGGGCGGAGACAGTGCAAGCGTCTGGGATCGGGTTCGCTGGGCGGCAGCCTCGCTGGGCAGCCCGCCCTCATAGCACGCCACACAGGTTCCCGTCAGGCCGGCGCATGCCCCGGTCGGGTCGGAAGAACCACGTCGTCGCGCATCCTCCCGGGTGACGCGGGCTGCACAGCGTGGCAGCATGGGCTGCATCGCTGTGGGGCACGCCTTGTTCAAGAAGATCCTGATCGCCAACCGGGGCGAGATCGCCTGCCGCATCATCCGCACGGCGCGGCGCATGGGCATCGCCACGGTGGCGGTCTTTTCCGACGCCGACCGCGACGCGCTGCACGTCGAGATGGCCGACGAAGCGGTCGCGATCGGGCCGGGGCCCGCGGCGCAATCCTATCTCGTGATCGACAACATCGTGGAGGCCTGCCGGGCGACCGACGCCGAGGCGGTCCACCCGGGCTATGGGTTCCTGTCCGAGCGCACGGCCTTTGCCGAGGCGCTGCGGGCCGCCGGCATTACCTTCATCGGTCCCAATCCCCACGCCATCGCGGCCATGGGGGACAAGATCGAGTCGAAGAGGTTCGCCCGCGCGGCCGGCGTGTCCACCGTGCCGGGCAACCTCGACGTCATCCGCGACCCCGCCCAGGCGGCCGCGATCGCCGAAGGCATCGGCTATCCCGTCATGATCAAGGCCTCGGCGGGCGGCGGCGGCAAGGGTATGCGGATCGCCTATTCCTCGGGCGAGGTGGCGGACGGCTTCGCCCGCGCCAGCTCCGAGGCGGCCGCCTCCTTCGGCGACGATCGCATCTTCATCGAGAAGTTCATCGAAAACCCGCGCCATATCGAGATCCAGGTGCTGGGCGACCGGCACGGCAACGTCATCCACCTCGGCGAGCGCGAATGCTCGATCCAGCGCCGCAACCAGAAGGTGCTCGAGGAGGCTCCCTCGCCGCTACTCGACCCTGAGACTCGTGCCCTGATGGGAGCCCAGGCCGTGGCGCTGGCCAAGGCGGTCGACTACGATTCCGCCGGCACGGTGGAATTCGTGGCCGGGCAGGACCGCTCGTTCTTCTTCCTCGAGATGAACACCCGGCTTCAGGTCGAGCACCCCGTGACCGAACTCGTGACCGGGCTCGACCTCGTGGAAGAGATGATCCGGGTGGCGGCCGGCGAGCCGCTGCGCATCGGGCAGGACGAGGTGCGCCTGAACGGCTGGGCCGTCGAGGCCCGGGTCTATGCCGAGGACCCCACCCGCGGCTTCCTGCCCTCGACCGGCCGCCTCGTCACCTATCGGCCGCCCGAGACCGGCACGGTCGACGGCATCACGGTGCGGGTCGATACGGGGGTCGGCGAGGGCGGCGCCATCTCGATCTTCTACGACCCGATAATCGCCAAACTGGTGACGCACGGAGCGACGCGCGAAGCTGCCGTCGCGGCGCAGTCGGCCGCGCTCGACGCCTTCGCGATCGGTGGCATCCGCCACAACATCCCGTTCCTGTCGGCCCTGATGGCCCATCCGCGCTGGCGCGAGGGTCGGCTATCGACCGGCTTCATCGCCGAGGAATACGGTTCGGGCTTTACCAACCCGGAGCCGCGGGGAGACGTGGCGCTGCGCTTGGCCGCGGTGGCGGCCGTGATCGACTGCCGAGGCAATGCCCGCAAGCGGTCGATCTCGGGACAGATGGCGGTGGCGCGGTCGGTGGTCTTCGAGCGGCGGCGCGTGGTCGCGGTCGGCGGGCGAGACTGGGTCTTCGCGGTCGACGACATCCCGGGTGGCTGGTCGGTCGCCTTCGAGGACGGCGGCGCGGTGGCGGTCGCGAGCGGCTGGCGGCCGGGGGAGCCCGTATGGCTCGGCACGGTCGGGGGCGAACGGATCGCCGTGCAGGTCCTCGCCGTGCCCAACGGAGTCGTGCTGTCGCACGGGGGCGCCTTCGCGGAAGCGCGGGTCTACACGAGACGCGAAGCCGAACTCGCCCGGCTGATGCCCCGAAAGCGGGACCAGGGCAGCGGCAAGCAGCTCCTGTGCCCCATGCCGGGGCTGCTGCGCGAGCTGCTGGTGGCCGAAGGGCAGGCCGTGAAGACGGGCGAGCCGCTCGCGGTGGTCGAGGCCATGAAGATGGAGAACGTGCTCAAGGCCGAGCGCGACGGCACGGTCGGCAAGATCCTGGTCAAGCCCGGCGACAGCCTCGGCTTCGAGGCCGTGATCCTCGAATATGCGTGAGGGTACGATGGAGTCGACGTCGGCAGGTTTCGCCCTTCTTCCGCTTGCGGGAGAAGGGCGCGCGGCCATGAGCCGCCCGGCCTTCCCCGACCCCGTCGGCGAGGCCGCCTGGCGGGCCGCGGTCGACAAGGTGTTGAAGGGCGATGACTTCGAGCGTCGCCTCGTCACCCGAAGCTATGACGGCATCCCGCTGCAGCCGCTCTATCCGGCCGCCGAGGCGCCGGGGCCCGTAGGCGGGCGGCGCCCCTGCGCCGTCATGGCCATCCTCGATCACCCCGATGCCGAGGAGGCCGGCGCCCTCGGGGAGCTGGAGAACGGCGCCGATGGCCTGGTCCTGGTGGTCG
>CAXUCF010000339.1:0-4623 GCA_964249275.1 uncultured Lichenihabitans sp. | reverse complement strand
CCGCCAAAGCTCCTGCCGCGAAGAAGTAACCGAGCCCACGCGGCCTTTCGATCACGGGACGCCCGCTTCGGCGGGCGTTTTGCGTATCCGCCATCCGGATCCCGGCCATGCTGCTTCTCGTCGGCCTCGGCAATCCCGGCCCCCACTATGCCGGGAACCGGCACAACATCGGCTTCATGGCGGTCGACGCCATCGCGCGGACCCATGGCGCGACGCCGTTCCGCAGCCGCTTCTCCGGCCTGGCGGCCGAGGCCACGGTCGGGGGTGAGAAGATCGTAATCCTGAAACCTACGACCTTCATGAACGACAGCGGGCAGGCGGTCGGCGCCGCGGCCCGTTTCTTCAAGCTCGACCTCGACGCCATCGCGGTGCTGCACGACGAACTCGACCTCGCGCCCGGCAAGCTTCGCGTCAAGACGGGGGGCGGCAATGCCGGGCACAACGGGTTGCGCTCCATCACGGCCCACCTCGGCAACGACTATCGCCGGGTGCGGCTCGGCATCGGCCACCCCGGCGACAAGACCCTCGTCCACGGTTTCGTGCTGAGCGATTTCGGCCGCGGCGAGCGGGCTTGGGTCGGCGCGCTCTGCGGTGCGGTGGCCGACAACGCGGCCCTCCTGGCCCGGCGGGAGGATGCGAGCTTCCAGAACAAGGTGCACCTGCGGATGGAGGCGGCCGGCTTCGCCGACGCGGGTTTGCCCGAAAGGTAACGTCGGGGATAGGTGGGGTTGGGGTCCGAGACCCGCCTTTCGATGCTCGAAGTCGAGACGGGCACGCTCACCGGCCTCGCCCTCGCCGGTCGACCGAGCGCCGACGCGCCGCGTGGGATGGAGACCGCACCGGAACGCCGCCGTGCCGTCCCGCCCGCGCGTCGATCCCGTGCCGGCACCGCGGTCCTATACTGACAGCTTTGGAAGCTCGGGTTTGTCCGGCAGCAGCTCCGTTACGTTGCGATTGTTTAAGCAAGATTAACCTGCGCGGAGCATATCAAAATTCGGGTCGTCAAATGTGGCTGGCGAGCATCGTATAAAAGAGGACCGACCACGATGCGGCATCTTTCAATCCGCCGCTTGCTCATCGGATGGGCTGTCTTGAGCGCCGCAATAGCCATCGCTCTTGCGAGCCTTGGTGTCGCCGGGGTGTCGCGCCTTTCGTCCGAGTTGGAGCGGGTCCGCACCCTCGACCAGGCACTTCGCAACCATAACGACGCTGACGCTTTCATGGACAATGTGCGTACCGACGTGCTGCGCGCTCTGCAATCCAGCTCGGGAACCAACAAAGAAGGGGAGACCTTCATCCGCGCCGAGTTGAAGCATCACTTCGACGTCATCGAGACGGCGATCACCGAGAACAACAGCCTCCGATTGGGCCCTGCCATCGGCGCTGGTTATGACAGGATTGCCAAACTGGTCGGCTCCTTCGTAGACGGTGGCCAGGCCGCAGTGGAGTTGGCGCTCAAGGATCCGATGGCCGGCGCAAGCAACTTCGAACGCTTCCGCCATGGTTTCGCCGATCTCGAAGGCGCAATGGACTCGACGCGAGAGTTACTTCGGGCAGACGTGCATGCGGCAGACGTCGAGAGCAGCGAGACCGCACGAGCCGTGCGTGACAGACTTGGTGCCGCGACGATCTTCGGCCTCCTGCTGTTCGCCGCCGTTTCGGCCGCTGCGATCCAGCGGGCCCATCGGATGACTGGGGAACTGGCGGGTTCGCAAGCGCAGGCCCGCCATCTGGCATTGCATGACGCGTTGACCGGGCTGCCCAACCGCGCCTTCTTCGCCAATCAGCTTGCGCAAGCTTTGGCGCGGTCGCGCCGCGGCGGCACCGACCTCGCCGTGTTGTGCCTCGATCTCGATCAGTTCAAAACGGTCAACGATACGCTGGGCCACCCGATCGGCGATGCGTTGTTGCGCGCCGTGGCCGAGCGATTGTCACGTTCCTTGCGCGAGGAGGACACGGTTGCCCGTTTGGGCGGCGATGAATTCGCGATCATTCAGGCTCCGATCGCCGCAGCGGAAGAAGCCGGCGCCCTTGCCCGCCGCCTCGTCCAGGTGATCGGTGCTTCCTACGAGATCGATGGACACCAAATCGTCGTAGGAGCCAGTATCGGGATCGCGCTATCACCTACCGACAGCAACTCGCCAGATGATTTAATCAAGAAAGCCGATATGGCCTTATATCGAGCGAAGGCGGACGGACGTGGCATCTTTCGCTCATTTGAGCGTGGGATGGACGCGCGGCTACAAGAGCGGCGGTTGCTTGAGCTTGATCTACGCAGAGCTGTGGTGGCAGGCGAATTCGAACTCTATTATCAACCGATTCTCGAGCTGCAATCGGGCTCTGTGCTGGCGTTTGAAGCTCTGCTGCGCTGGCATCATCCTTCGCGTGGCATTGTTTCTCCATTGGATTTCGTGCCACTGGCCGAGGAAACGGGAACCATCGTACCGCTGGGCGAGTGGGTCTTGAAACAGGCCTGCACCGAGGCGGTCGGCTGGCCGAGGGAGGTACGGGTTGCAGTGAACCTGTCACCCGTTCAGTTCCGCGGTGGTCTTTTGGTCGCGACGGTGAAAGCGGCGCTCGCCGCTTCGGGGCTACAGCCGGAGCGTCTCGAACTCGAGATCACCGAAGCGGTTCTCCTGCAGGACAGCGAGGAAACTCTCACCCTGCTTCGGGAACTGCGCGCGCTCGGGGTGCGCATTGCGATGGACGATTTCGGCACTGGGTATTCCAGCCTCGGCTACTTACGCAGCTTCCCATTCGATAGGATCAAGATCGACCGCAGTTTCGTCAAGGATCTCGAAGAGAGCGCTGATTGTAAGGCTATCATCCGTGTCGTCACGGGCCTTGGCGGAAACCTGGGCATCGCTACGACGGCCGAAGGGGTCGAAACCGTGGAACAGCTTTATCGGCTCCATGCCGAAGGCTGCAATGAGGCCCAGGGCTTTCATATCAGCAAGCCGCTGCCAGCCGGGGAGGTGATGAACTTCCTGCGCCTGGCATCTTGGCGGAAGAACATACCTCCAGGCGAACTCCGTTTGACGGCCTAGTGCCTATCGGGATAGGCGATGGGCGGGCTCCCCTATGGCAAACCAGAAGGACCCGCTCGTTTTTCGCCATGTCGCGTCATTCCACCCACGGGGCCCGTGGTCGGCCTTTTGGATTGACGCCTAGTTTCGCCGGATCGGGCGCGACACGTGGCGCCCAGGAATCGTCAAGGCGGAGGCCGATATGGACAGGGTGGACGTCGCGGGGCTCGGCATCGCGGCACCGTTGCAGCATTTCCTCGAACGGGACGTCTTCCCGGGTGCCAGCGTAGCGTCGGAGCGCTTCTGGTCGGGATATGCCGAGATCCTGCGCGACCTCGGACCACGCCTGCGTCAGTTGCTCTCGGTGCGGGACGGTCTGCAGGCCGAGATCGACCGCTACCACAAGGCCCGCAAGGGCCAGCCGATCGATCGGGACCATTATCTCGGCTTCCTGCGCGACATCGGCTACCTGCTGGGGGAGGCGCCGAAGCGCGAGGTCTCCACGGCGGGGGTCGATGCCGAAATCGCCCACCAGGCGGGTCCGCAGCTCGTCGTGCCCATGTCGAACGCCCGCTATGCCCTCAATGCCGTCAATGCCCGCTGGGGCAGCCTCTACGACGCGCTCTACGGGACCGACGCGATCCCCGACGAGGGTGACGCCGCCCGGGTCGGTACGGGCTACAACCCGGCCCGGGGCGCCAAGGTCGTCGCCAAGACCAAGGCCTTTCTCGACGCCGCCGTTCCGCTCGTCGGTGCCTCCTACGCCGACCTCGCCGGCCTCGCGATCGGGGACGGCAAGCTGGCCGCGAGGCTCGGCGTCGGCCGCACCACCGGCCTCGCCGAGCCGAAGGCGCTCGTCGGCTATACGGGGGCACCCGAGGCGCCCAGAACCGTGCTGCTCGAGCACAACGGCCTCGGCGTGGAACTGGTGTTCGATCGCGAGACCCCGGTCGGCCGCGACGACGCCGCGGGCCTCGCCGACGTGGTGCTCGAATCCGCAGTCTCGACCATCATGGACATGGAGGACAGCGTCGCGGCCGTCGACGCCGCCGACAAGGTCGCGATCTACCGCAACTGGCTCGGCCTCGTCGCCGGCACGCTCACGGCCTCGTTCCCCAAGGGCGGCCGAACGGTCGAGCGCCGCATGAACCCCGACCGCGTCTACACGGCGCCGGGCGGCGGGGAAATCCGCGTGCCGGGCCGCAGCCTCATGCTGATCCGCAACGTCGGCCATCACATGTTCACCGATTGCGTCACGCTGGACGGAGAGGAGACCCCCGAGGGCTTCCTCGACGCCGCCGTCAGCGTGCTGATCGCCAAGGCGGACCTCGCGGCCGGCCGCTTGGTCCGCAACAGCCGCGAGGGCTCGATCTACATCGTCAAGCCCAAGATGCACGGGCCCGCCGAGGTGGCGCTGACCGACGACCTTTTCGCCCGTGTCGAACAGCTGGCCGGCATCCGCCCCCACAGCGTCAAGATGGGCATCATGGACGAGGAGCGCCGCACCTCCGCCAATCTCGCCCATGCCATCGGGGCGGCGGCCGACCGCGTGGTCTTCATCAACACGGGCTTCCTCGACCGCACCGGCGACGAGATC
>CAXUCF010000338.1:0-4625 GCA_964249275.1 uncultured Lichenihabitans sp. | reverse complement strand
GCGAGGCAGGGGTGCGCGGGCGCGCCTGCGTGCGCACGCCCAGCAGGCGGCGCAGCAGGAAGAAGTTGATCTCCAGCTCTGTTTTTATTTATGTTAGGGCGCCCACCTAGATCATCACCTGCCCTACCAGCCTGTCCGCGCGCGTCAGGACGGCCGCCACAACGTCGGCGGCCCCATACATCGCGAGGATACCGCCCCCGAGCCCAATCCACGCGGCATCGGATCGCGGCATCGACCGCAACGCGAAGCGGGTTTCGCAGAGCAGCAGCGTGACGACGAGGCCGTCACGCCATCGCGGGGTCGAACCGAAGATCTCCATGGATGCAGCATGCCCCGTTGATCGGCGCAGGGCTAGTTGACCCTGCGATGCTGCACAAGTCCGAAGAGAACCCGGCCTACCCTCACCCTTCGGTAGCCGCCACGCCCGTCGTGGCCTGTCCCAGTCGCATCGCCAGCTCGGCCTGGAGCCTCAGGGCCAACTTCACCCGCGCCGCCACTGCGGCGATCTCGCGGTCGAGGGCGTCGAGTCGGAGCCGCGCCTCCTCCGAGCCCCGCGCCACTAGGGCATCGCGGATCTCCCACAGGCGTGACAGGAGCGATTCGGCATTGCGCTGCTCGGCGCGCTGCTCATCGAGCACTGCGGCGAGCTTGTCGGCTTCCGACCGCCTGAAGACGGCTTGCAATCTACGAAACATCGGGCCTCCTTGTTCGAGATCGACCGCCACCCCACGCCCGCGATCTCCGCCGAATCACGGCCGCGCTGGTGCCGAGCCTGAATCTACACCTCGAACGTGGTATCCTTGCGGCCGCGTGACGGCTTGACCGCAACCGCCTGTTCAGCGTCGCGGTGGTTCGGAGCGCCTGCCATGAACGTCCCGGCGCCTTTCTGGGGTTTCCTCGGCCCATGATGCTCGACCTCGTGCTCCGGCGTGCCGACCTCGGCGATGGCAACGGTCCGACCGACATCGGCTTCGCCGGCACCCGCATCGCGGCCATGGGTCGCGACCTCGCCTGCGAGGCCGCCGAGATCGACCTCGCGGGTCGGCTGGTGCTGCCGGGCCTGGTCGACACCCACGTCCATCTCGACAAGTCCTGCCTCGACACGCGTTGTCCCCGCGGATCGGGCAGCATCGCCGAGGCCGTGAAGAGCGTGGCCGAGGCCAAGCGCGGCTTCACCGAGGAGGACGTCTACCGTCGCGCCCGCCGGACGCTCGAGATGGCGGTACGCCACGGCACCAACCGCATGCGGACCCATGTCGAGGTGGATCCGCGCGTGGGGCTGACCAGCCTCAAGGCGCTGCAGCGGCTCAAGCGCGACGCGGCCTGGGCCGTGGACCTGCAGCTCTGCGTGTTCCCCCAGGAAGGACTGCTCGATGATCCAGGCTGCGACGCCGTGCTGGTGGAGGCGCTCGACCTCGGCGCCGACCTCATCGGGGGCGCCCCCTATATCGACCGCGACAGCCACGGGCAGATCGCCCGCATCTTCGACCTCGCGCAACGGCGCGACCTCGACGTCGACCTGCACCTCGATTTCTCGCTCGCCGCTGCCGCGCTCGACGTCGACGAGCTCTGCCGCCAGACCGAGGCGCGGGCTCTCGGTGGACGCGTCGCCATCGGCCATGTCACGAAGCTGTCGGCTCTGCCGCCCGAACCATTCGATCGCTATGCCCGGCGCCTCGCCGATGCCGGCGTGGCCGTGACGGTGCTGCCCGCCACCGACCTGTTCCTGATGGGGCGCGGTGCCGACCATGACGTGCCCCGCGGCGTCGCACCCGCGCACCGGCTGGTGCACGCCGGCGTGACCTGCTCGGTCGCCACCAACAATGTCCGCAATCCGTTCACGCCCTACGGCGACGGCTCCCTGGTGCGCATGACGAACCTCTTCGCCAATGTGGCACAGATCGGTGGCGAGGAGGATCTTGGAGACTGCCTCGACCTTGTGACCCGCGGGGCGGCGCGGCTGATGCGCCTCGACGATTACGGGATCGCGGTAGGAGGCCCCGCCACGCTGATCGCCTTCGACGCCGAAAGTCGTGCCGATATCGTGGCCGGCATCATCCAGCCGGAGATCGGCTTCAAGGACGGCCGGCAAACCTTCGAGCGCCCACCGGCACGCCTGATGGAGCCCGGCGCGCGCGACATGGACCGCCGCCGCCTCTGACCGGGCAGTCGGCCTCGACGCGGCCAGCATCGCGACCGCAGGGAGCGGCAACCACAGCTGAGAGCGCGACCGGCCTGCCTCACCGACCCCGCCCTGGCGAAACCAACGAAGGCCCGGGCCTCTTCGGCGCGGGCCCTCGTGGCCGAAGCCGACCTGATCGGGCCCGGTGCTATCGCGGCCGAACCGCCTCAGCGATGACGCGCGTGCGCCGTTGGGCCTCCTCGATCGCGGCTTCGTGGTACCAGCCGCTTCCGAACTCGACCTCGTCGGCGGGCCGCTCGGGCGACACCACGACGATGGTTTCGCCGGAAGGGCGCGGGCGCCTGTCGCGGTCTTGATCCGGTGCGCGTTGGAGCTTGCTGTCCATGATCGTCTCCTCCATTAGATTTGGCTGGGCGTGCAGAGGCCGACCCAGCAGGACAGCACATTACACGAGCCGTATGCCTAGATAAACATCGTTTTCTGCCCAAGGAATAGCCATAACGCGCACTTGAGCATCATATTGCCTCACGTCACTTGCCGTTTCTCCAGCTTGCGGGCGAGCGTGCGCCGATGCATTCCGAGGCGTCGGGCTGCCTCCGAGATGTTGAAGCCGGTCTCGACCAGCATCTCGTGGATGCGCTCCCATTCCAGGGTCTTGATCGAGGTCGGGCGCTCGGTAAGCGGGACCTTGGCGTCGCCTGCGGCCTTGCCGAAGGCTGCTTCGATGTCGTCGGTGTTGGCGGGCTTCGCCAGGTAGTGGCAGGCACCGAGCTTGATGGCTTCGACCGCCGTTGCGATGCTGGCGAAGCCCGTCAGCACGACGATGAGCATGGCAGCATCATGCGCATGCAGCACTTCCAGGCACGCGAGCCCGGACCCACCGCCGAGCTTGAGGTCGACGACCGCATAGGCGGGGGAGCGGCTCCGCAGCAACGTTCGAACGCCGTCGAGCGTCGCCGCGGCAACCACCTCGTAGCCGCGCCGTTCGAAGGATCGTTGCAAGGTCGTCGCAAAGGCCTCGTCGTCGTCGACGACGACGAGCAGTCGGTCATCCGCCATGCAGCCTCCGCGGTGTGACCGCGAGGGCGCCGAGCGGCAGCGCCAGCGTGACCACGGCGCCGCTGCCCGGCCGGTTCCGGGCCTCGACTCGTCCGCCGAGCTTACGCAGCACGTTGACGACCAGAAACAGCCCCAGGCCCCGCTCCTGCCCTTCCTTGCCGGACCGGTACGGCTTGCCGATCTGCTCGGCCATGCCGGGCGCGAAGCCGGGTCCGAGGTCCGTGACTGCGAGGATGAGCACCTCCCCCTCGCGGGTAGCCTCGAAGCCGACCCAGAGGGGCGACGCCTCGACGGCATTGTCCAGCACGTTGAACACCACCTGTTTCAGCGCCGAGTCGGACGCGATCGCCATGTCGTCGGCGACCGCGTCGTCGTAGGACAGGTTGGCCGACGGATGGACATCCCGCCACTCCTCGACGAGGTCGTCGAGGAAGTCGCGCAGGGTCGTGACGGTCGCGAATTCTCCGCGCGCTTCGCCGGCCGACAGCAGCGTGCCGGTGACGATCGCCTTGCAGCGCCGGACCTGGGCCTCCATGGCGTCGATCTCCGCGCAGAGTTCGGCATCCGACGCCAAGGACGGCATCCGCCGCCAGTCGCCCAGGATCACCGAGAGTGTGGCGAGCGGCGTGCCGAGTTCATGGGCGGCGCCCGACGCGAGAAGGCCCATCCTGACGATGTGGTCCTCCTCGGCAGCCTGCTGACGCAGGTCGGCCAGGCGCGCGTCGCGCTCGCGCAGGTTCTTGTTGATGCGCGTCACGAACACCGCCAGCAGAGCGGCATCGAGCACGAAGCAGACGAGGAGCCCGGCGATCCTCAGGCCGAGCAGCGCGGCGTCGGTGAGTCCCGGCAGATCGAGCGGTCGGTATGCCACGGTCAACCCCGCGAAGCACAGTCCCGTCAGCGCCACAATGGCCCAGATCGGCCAGGCCTCGAGCAGAACCGCGCCCAGCGTGACTTGCAGCAGATAGAGGAACGCGAATGGGTTGGTGGCGCCCCCGGTCAGCGCCAGCTGCGTCGTCAGGGCCGCGACATCGAACAGCAATGCCGCGAACAGTTCGGCGTTGCTCACGGCCGTGCGGGTTCGTAGCCGCAGCAGGCTGCCGAGGTTGAGCGTCACCAGGGCGGCCAGCACCGCCGTCATGGCGCCGACCGGAAGCGTGGCGCCGAAGCCCGCCACCACGGCCAGCATGGTGACGACCTGGCCCCCGACCGCGATCCAGCGCAACTGGATCAGTAACAGGAGGTTCTTGCGGGCGGTCGCATCCTCGGCGGCTGGGAGGCCGACGCCCGGCCGCGACGCGAAGCCCATATGCCGCGCGAACCGGCCGAGGCCGGTCTGGCCGACCGGATCGGCCGGAGCTCCCGCCGTCATCGCGGCCCAGAGCCGAGCGGGTGGACCGCCGATCCCCGCAGGCCGTCGCGC
>CAXUCF010000337.1:0-4656 GCA_964249275.1 uncultured Lichenihabitans sp. | reverse complement strand
GTCTCGAGCCGCGTCAGGCCCACGTCGGGCTCGTAGCGGGGCACGCGTGCGAGCCCCGAATCGACCACCATCCGGATTCCCTCGATGGTGAGCGACGATTCGGCGATCGACGTGGCCAGCACGATCCTGCGCGTGCCGGCCCGCGACGGCCGCACGGCGCGGTCCTGCGCGGCGCGGTCGAGCGCGCCGTAGAGCGGCGCCACCTCTGCCTCGCCGGGTCTCAGGCGCTCGGCCAGGAGGGAGGCCGTCCGCAGGATTTCGCCCTGGCCGGGCAGGAACGCCAGGATCGAGCCGGGCTCGGCGCGCAGCGCCACCATCACGGCATCGGCCACGGCATCCTCGATGCGGAGGTCCGGAGCGCGACCGAGCCAGCAGGTCTCGACCGGAAAGGTCCGGCCCTCGCATGCGATGATCGGGGCCCCGTCGAGAAGCCGGGCTACCCGGGCGCCGTCGAGCGTCGCCGACATGACCACGAGCCGCAGGTCCGGCCGCAGGGCGCCCGCGACGTCGAGCGCAAGGGCGAGGCCGAGGTCGGCATCGAGGGAGCGCTCGTGATACTCGTCGAAGATGACGGCCGCGACACCCGCGAGTTCGGGGTCCTCCAGCACCATGCGGGTGAACACGCCCTCGGTCACCACTTCGATGCGGGTGCGGCTCGACACGGCCGTGTCGAAGCGGGCCCGAAGACCCACCGTCCCGCCCAGAGATCCACCACCCTGGCCGTTATCCAGGGTCGCAGCCATGCGCTCGGCTGCCGCCCGGGCCGCGAGGCGGCGGGGTTCGAGCAGCACGATGCGGCGACCTTCGACCCAGGGCGCGTCGAGCAGCGCCAGCGGCACCCGCGTGGTCTTGCCGGCGCCCGGCGGGGCGACCAGCACCGCAGCCGTGCCCACGGCCAGCGCCTCGGCCAAGGCCGGCAGCACATCGTCGATGGGAAGCGGAATCATGCGCGGCGCAATCGGCGCAGCTTGAACGCAACCGCAGGGTGGGCAGGGAGCCGACGAGATGCGGGTTCGTGCGGCATCCTGGCCCCCTTCTCCCGGCCGTCCATAAGGGCTATCTGGGGTGCGCTCGGCGCGCCCGCCGCAGCGTGTGGCGGGTCCGCCGTCAAAGGCCTATGATGTCGCAGGAAACAGTCGGCGTGACCGGTTTCGCCGCCCGGGCGGCCGATGGCGCTGCGCCACCCGCCTCTGCAGCCCCGGCCGACCATCACGTCAAGGACAGCTTTTCCAAGCTGACGCTGGGCTCGATCGGCGTGGTCTACGGCGATATCGGCACGAGTCCCCTCTACGCCCTCAAGACCGCGCTGCAACATGGCGGCAGCGAAGCGGTCACGCAACATGAGGTGATCGGCATCATCTCTCTGCTGATCTATGCACTGCTGATCACGGTGACGGCGAAATACGTTCTTTTTCTGATGCGCGCCGACAACAAGGGCGAGGGCGGCACGCTGTCGCTGATGGCGCTCGCCCAGCATGCCTTGGGCCGTCGCGGTGGGGCCGTGTTCATCCTCGGCGTCCTCGGGGCGGCCCTGTTCTCGGGCGACGCCATCATCACGCCCGCCATCTCGGTCCTGTCGGCCGTGGAGGGTCTCGGCGTCGCGGAAGCAAGCCTCGCGCCCTATGTCCTGCCCATCGTGGTGGTGATCCTGATCGGGCTGTTCGCGGTGCAGCGCTCGGGGACCGCCAGGGTGGCGACCTTCTTCGGCCCCATCATGGTGGTGTTCTTCGCGATCATCGGGATGCTGGGGATCGTCCACATCGCCGACGCGCCCGTGGTGCTCTCGGCCTTCAATCCCTGGAACGGACTCCGCTTCCTGTTCGGCCATGGCGCCACGGGCTTCGTCACCCTGGGTCTCGTCTTCCTGGCCGTCACGGGGGCCGAGGCGCTCTACGCCGACATGGGGCATTTCGGCCGCAAGCCGATCCAGGTCGCCTGGATCTTCTTCGTGCTGCCGGCCTTGCTGCTCAACTACCTCGGCCAGGGTGCCCTGGTGATCCACGATCCCTCGGCCGTGAAGGATCCCTTCTACCTCATGGTGCCCAACTGGGCGCTGATCCCGTTCGTGGTCCTGTCGACGGTCGCCACCGTGATCGCCAGCCAGGCCGTCATCACCGGGGCATTCTCCCTCATCCGCCAGGCCATCCAGATGGGCCTGCTGCCCCGCATGGAGATCCTTCACACCTCGGAAACCACCGAGGGACAGATCTTCGTGCCGCGCGCCAACCGCCTGATGCTGGTCGGCGTGCTGCTCCTAGTTTTCCTGTTCAAATCGTCGGACGCCCTCGCCAATGCCTACGGCATCGCGGTCACCGGCACCATGGTGGTGACCACCTCGCTGTCCTTCTTCGTGGTGCGCAAGCTGTGGAAGTGGCCGCTCGTCTGGGCGGTGCCGTTCATCGGCTTCTTCCTGCTGATCGACGTGGCGTTCCTGCTGGCCAACCTGGCCAAGGTCCTGGAGGGCGGCTGGGTGCCGCTGCTCCTGGCTTCGGGCTCGATGCTGCTGATGTGGACCTGGGTGCGCGGAACGGGGCTGCTGGCCGCCAAGACCCATCGGGATTCGATCTCGACGCGCGGCCTCATCGCCATGCTGCAGAAGAGCAAGCCGGTCCGTGTGCCCGGCACGGCCATCTTTCTGACCAGCGATCCCGAGGTGGCGCCCTCGTCGCTGATGCACAATCTGAAGCACAACAAGGTGCTGCACGAGCGCGTCGTGATCATGTCGGTCAAGACCACCGATGCGCCCCGCGTAGCTCCTGCCAAGCGCATCAAGATGGAGCCCATGTCGGACAGCTTCACGGCGATCACGCTCAGTTACGGCTACATGGAGATCCCCCGCATGCCGGCCGCCTTGGCGACCTTGCGCAAGGCGGGCCTGAAATGCGACATCATGACGACGTCCTTCTTCCTCGGACGCCGGACCCTGAAGGTCTCCGACAAGTCGTTCATGCCGAAATGGCAGGACCACTTGTTCATCGCCCTATCGAAGCAGGCCGCGACCGCGACGGACTTCTTCTCGATCCCGTCCGACCGGGTCGTCGAACTCGGGGCGCAAGTCTCGGTCTGAGGGACCGCCGTGCGGCGGCCTGTTACGCCGCCAGCGTCCTCAGCCCGCTGCGGATGAGGGCGGAGGTCTGCGCCTCGGCGCCGAGCGCCGCAACCGCGGCCGCGACGGCCGAGGCGGCCTGCGGCCGGCCGTAGCCGAGGTTGACCAGGGCCGAGACAGCGTCCTCGACGTTGCGGGGCAGCGGTGCCCCGGCCTCCTGGCCAGGCATGATGATGGCGTCGCCTGCGCCACCCGGTCCCTTGTCCTTGAGCTCCGCCACGATGCGGGCGGCGAGCTTGGGTCCCACGCCGGGCGCCCGGGCGACCGCGGCCTTGTCGCCCCCCGCCACGGCCACCGCCAAGGCGGAGGTCGACAGCACGCCGAGGATCGCCAGCGCCACCTTGGCTCCGACGCCCTGCACGCCCTGCATCAGGCGGAACCATTCACGCTCGGCCTCGGTGGCGAACCCGTAGAGACGGATCATGTCCTCGCGCACGTGGGTGTCGATCATCAGCGTGAACGGCTCGCCCGCCCGCGGCAGGGCTGCCAGGGTCCGGGGCGAGCAATGCACGAGGTAGCCGACGCCCCCGACGTCGAGGATCATGGCGTCGAGGCCGGAACTGTCGACGACGCCGGTCAACTTGCCGATCATGTTAGGGTGCCTTGCCGGCCACGGCGCGGACGATAGCGGCCTGGACGCTCGGCGGGCGGCGGTAATTGGCATGGGTGATGGCGACCGCCAGGGCGTCGGCGGCGTCGGGCGTGGCGGCAGCGCTCCTGGGCAGCAGAATCTTCAGCATGGCTGCCACCTGATGCTTCTCGGCATGACCCGTGCCGGTCACGCTCTTCTTGACGATGTTGTTGGCATATTCGGCGACCGGCAGGCCGGCCAGCGCCGGCACCACGAGCGCGATGCCGCGGGCCTGCCCGAGCTTCAGGGCGCCGGCGGGATCGCGGTTGACGAAGGTCTCCTCCACCGCCGCCTCGTCGGGCCATTCGGCCTCGATCACCTGCGACAGACCGACGTGGAGCAAGCGCAGCCGCTCGCTCAAGGGCTGGCCGGTCTCGGTGTGGATGGCGCCGGAACTCACGTAGGACAGGCGCGATCCCTCGGCCAGGATCACGCCCCAGCCGGTGTGGCGGAGGCCCGGGTCGATGCCGAGGATCCTGACGGCGCGGTTCATGGTGGTCTCGATCGGGCCAGAGCGGATGCGGCATGCCCTTCTCCCCAACGGGGAGAAGGTGTCTGCGGACGCCACACGAGGCTGGCCCGCCGCGGCTCGCCGAGCTTGGCCTCGAGCGCCTTCGAGACATCGCGGAGCCCTTCCAGCGAGGTCAGCACTTCGAAGCCATCCTCGCCCGCCACCACGTCCTCCGCCCCGGCGTCGAGTGCCGCCTCCATTACGGCATCCTCGCTGCCCGCCTTGGCGCCGTATTCGATCCGGCCGACGTGGTCGAACATGAACGACACGGCCCCCGTCTCGGCCAGGGCGCCGCCCGATTTCGTGAAGTAGGACCGGACCTCGCCGGCCGTCCGGTTGCGGTTGTCGGTCAGGGCCTCGACGATGATGGCGACGCCGCCCGGCGCGTAGCCCTCGTAGCGCACCTCG
>CAXUCF010000336.1:0-4675 GCA_964249275.1 uncultured Lichenihabitans sp. | reverse complement strand
GTGTCGCCGCTTGCCCCCACGTCCCTCCCCGAAATGCCGGTCCTCGAAGGCATCGCGTTCGCGGCCGGCGAAGCCGGCATCCGCTATCAGGGCCGCACCGACGTCACCGTCGCCGTGATGCCTGAGGGTACGGCCGCCGCCGGCGTCTTCACCCGGTCACGCTGCCCCTCGGCTCCCGTCGATTGGTGCCGCCGCAATCTCGGTGGAGGCCGCGCCCGGCTGCTCGTCGTGAACTCCGGCAACGCCAACGCCTTTACGGGTCGTACCGGGGTGGCGGCGACGGAACTCACGGCCAGCATCGCCGGGCGGGCCAGCGGCGCGCTGGCGAGCGAGATCTTCCTGGCCTCCACCGGCGTCATCGGCGAGCCGATCGATGCCACGCGCTTCGAAGGCGTGCTCGACCGGCTGGTCGCTGGGGCCCGCGAGGACGGCATCGCGGACGCCGCCCGCGCCATCATGACGACCGACACCTTCCCGAAGCTCGCGACCGCCCAGGCCGAACTCGGCGGCGTGACCGTCACGATCAACGGCATCGCCAAGGGAGCCGGCATGATCGCACCCGACATGGCCACCATGCTGAGCTTCGTCTTCACCGACGCGCCCGTGGCGGCGCCCGCGCTGCAGGCCCTGCTGTCGCGTTCGGTCGAGAGCTCGTTCAACAGCATCACGGTCGACAGCGACACCTCGACCTCGGACACCTTGATGCTGTTCGCCACCGGCACCGCGGCGGCGCGCGGAGCGCCCCACATCGCCGTGGCCGACGATCCACACCTCGCCGACTTCGCAGCTGCGCTCGACCGGGTGCTGCTCGACCTCGCCCACCAGGTCGTCAAGGACGGCGAGGGCGCCCGCAAATTCGTGGCCGTCACGGTCGAGGGCGCCGAGACCGACGCCGCGGCCAAGCGCATCGCCCTGTCGATCGCCAACTCACCCCTGGTCAAGACCGCGGTGGGGGGCGAGGACGCCAATTGGGGCCGCATCGTCATGGCGGTCGGCAAGGCCGGCGAGGCGGCCGACCGCGACCGGCTGGCGATCTGGTTCGGCAACATCCGGGTCGCGGCCGAGGGCCTGCGGGATCCCGGCTACGACGAGGCCGCCGTGAGCCGCTACATGACGGGCCAGGACATCGACATCCGCGTCGACCTCGGCCTGGGCTCGGGCCGCGCCACGGTCTGGACCTGCGATCTCACCAGGGCCTATGTCGAGATCAACGGCGACTACAGGTCCTGATCGATCGGACCCCGAGGCGGGTCAGAGGCAGGGGTTCGAGACCGGCCAGCGCGGGACGGAAAGCAGCTTGTCCACCATCTCGCGGCGGGCTGGCCCTCCCACACTGTCGAAGGCCGTGATCATCTGGCCGACATCGCCCGCGGCGCAGACGCGTGGTCCGGACGATCGCGCGGCGGCACGGGTTCGGGCATCCTCAATGGCGGCTCTGGCCCGCAACTCCGCGACCGTGGTAGGGGTCACGCTGTTCGCCAAAATGAAAGCCTCCATGGCGGTGATGCCCTGGTCGAGGTCCGCGCGGAGGTCAACGAAGCGGTCGGCGGGGCAGTCGTTCAGCGAGGCCCGCAGGGTGACATAGATCATCCAGCTGCAGATCACGGCGCCATGCCCGCTCTCGTCATTGCCGATCCACTCGTCCTTCGACCCGCGCCGTTGACGGCGGAAGAACACGCCACTCTTCTTCCACTCCGTGTAGGCGGCCCCACCCTCGCTGCCCTGCGTGACCACCACCCCGGGCTGGGCGGATAGCGCCTGAGCGAAGGTGTCGTCGAGGGGCTGCTCGGCCCGGGCAACGGAGGCCAGCATGGCCGTGGCAATGATCGCGAGAGCGGCGCGCATGGAAATGCCCTTGCGGAAACGCGGGCGCCGAGCGTTTCGGGCGGGTGCCCACCCGATGGCCGAACGGTGAACCCGCCCCGTCGCCGATGGTCGACCACAAACGCGCGGATAGCAAGAACGCGCAGCAGCGACGCCGGAAGCCGTCGCGGGGCTACTCCTCTGCATCGCGCCGGTCAATGCGGCCGTCCCCATCGCCGGCCTCTGGGCGCTCGACCGCCGCCACCGTGCGGCTCCCATCGATGTCGTCGCACAAATGCAACAGCGCGGCTGATCTTACGGCTGGACCCTAGGATGGGGTATCGGGTCCTCCCCCCCTTGCTGTAGCTTCCCCTGAGTTTCAGACTCTAGGGTTCGGGCAGGGTTTCATGCGACATCACGTTAAGGGCGGTCTGGTTGCCGCGATGGGCTTCCTGTCAGGCACGGCGCTGGTCCAAGCCGCTGACCTGCCGGCCCGCACGGCACCCGTCCCGGTCTTCGTCGCTCCCGTGCTGAGCAACTGGGCGGGCTTTTACGCCGGCTCCACCTACGGCTACGATTTCACCCGGTTCCGGACCCGCCAGGGGAACGGCCCATCGCGCAGCCTGTCGGCATCCGGCCAGAGCGGGGGCGGCTTCGTAGGCTACAACTACCAGTTCGGTCATGTCGTGGTCGGCGCCGAAGGCGGAATCGACCTGAACCTCGTGCGCGGTAACGAGCGCGTTTCCGGCCTCGCCAACCCGAGCCATATCGACAGCCTCTACGACATCCGCCTGCGTGGCCGGCTCGGCTACGATTTCGGCATGTTCCTGCCCTTCGTGGCGGGGGGCGCGGTCATCAACGAGACCTACCAATCCACGTTGGCGCCCAACAATTACTTCGGCGCGAACCGCCAGTCGGTCGGGTATACGATCGGGGCCGGCGTCGACGTGAAGGTCAACCCTGCCGCCTACCTCGGTCTGAAAAACGGTTTCTTCGCGAACCTGCTTGGACCGCTGGTTCTCCGCGTGGAGTATCTGCACGACAGCCTGCCGAATTCGACCTACGCGTTCGATGGCCGTTCCTACCGAACCCACTCGGACAGCGACATCATCCGGGCCGCCATCATCCAGCGCTTCGGCGACAACCCGCCGCGTCCCTATGTGGACAACCGCGGCGACGTGAACTGGGCGGGTGGATACGGCGGTGTCTTCGGCGGTGGCGGCTTCATCACGCCTACCTCGAAGAACCTCCTCACCGGTGGCAGTACCAAGTTCAATACCTCGGGTGCCCAGGGCGGACTCTATACGGGTACCAACTTCATCTTCTACGACCATTACATGCTGGGCGTCGAAGGTTCGACGGCCTATACCGACATCCAGGGCAACGGCCGCGAGCCGTCCGGCCCGGCCCGTTTCCGGAACTACATCAACGCCGACCTCCGGGCCCGCGCCGGCTATGCATTCGGCAACTACCTGCCCTTCGCTTCGGCCGGTCTTGCCTATGGCCGCAGCGAGCAGATCGACACCGTCACCCGGTCGCAACTCGGCCGGGTCAACAACGAGGCGATCGAGGTCGGAGCCGGTCTCGACTACCGCATCACCGAGCGCATCTCCGTGCGCGGCGAGTACCTGCACGAGTTCGGCTACAACAACAAGATCGTCAACCTGAACAACAGCCTCTCCAAGCAGACGATCGATGGCGACTTCTTCCGTATTGGTGCCGCATACCACTTCGAGTGATCCCGTCTGCTGCTTGAGCGCCTTTCTTGCGTTCCGGGTTGGCATTCCGGGCGAGCGAAGCGCAACATGGCCGCGCCAGTAAAAGACCCGGAGTTAAGACGCCACGCCGCCGCAGGTTGGTTTTCGTGCGGCGGTGCGATTCTGTAGAAGCGCCGAGGTCTGGACACCGATCCGGGCCTGCGGCGCTGGTCCGGGGTGACGCCTGAGTTGATCAGGCGGAGATCCGCACGCGTCCGAACCGTCGTCTACGAATTGAAGGATGACGGCAGCGTAATTTCGTCCGTACCGGCACCCACTCCGAACTTTTCGGTTGGTCAACGAGCCAGTAGCGCCCGGTTCGGCACCTCCACCGGCGCGGATTATCGCCTGAATGCTCTGGCTGGCGGACTATACCCGCAGCTGGCTTCCTGACCCGGACGGGATTTCGCTTACGCGAGGGGATAGGCGGCCTCGATCACATAGGGGCCGCCGCCCACCGAGGCGCGGGCCGAGTAGAGGACGAAGCTGTCCGCCTCGAACCGTCGGGAGAGGAATCCCCGCGTGCCAAGATAGCGGGCTACCGCCTCATGCGAGGCACTCCGCATGCGGGCCAGGGTGACGTGGGGCACGAAGCGCCGCGACTCCGGCGGGATGCCGATGCGGCGCAGCAGCCGTTCCTGTTCGGCCTGCAACTCGATGAGCTGCTGGGATGCCTGCGCCCTTGCCACGATGGCCCGCGGCTTGTCGCCGCCGAAGTAATCGAGCCCTTCCAGAGTCACCATGAAGGGCTTGCGCCTGATCTGCGCCATCACCTCGTCGACGGCGTCGGCCGTGGGCTCGTCGATATCGCCGATGAACCGCAGCGTGAGGTGATAGTTCTCGACGTCGATCCAGCGGGCACCCGTGAGGCCACCTCGCATCAGGGCCAGTTCGGTCGTGAGGTCGGCGGGGATTTCGAGTCCCGTGAACAGACGGGGCATGGCTCAGCTCCTCGTTCCAACCATACGGGAACGTTACCATCCCGCAGTGCACGCGCAACACGGGTCGCGCCGCGGGGTCGACCCGCAGGGCAATCGGGTGAAGTACGTTCGCCTTTGTTCATGACCATAACCGTCATCGCGAGCGCAGCGAAGCGACCCAGATCGACGGTCGTG
>CAXUCF010000335.1:0-4693 GCA_964249275.1 uncultured Lichenihabitans sp. | reverse complement strand
TTTCCTCGACCAGCACCTGGGTGGTGGGCGACGCGTCGAGGCCGCGCTCGACGATGTCGATGAACTCTTCCTTGTTGTAGGCGATGCCGCCCCCGGTGCCGCCGAGCGTGAAGGACGGGCGGATGATAGCAGGCAGGCCGATGTCGTCGAGCGCCGCAATGGCCTCGGCGAGCGAGGCGACATGGTGCGAGCGCGGCGTCTCGAGCCCGATCCGGGTCATGGCGTCGCGGAACATCTCGCGATCCTCGGCCATGTCGATGGCGGCGGCGCTCGCCCCGATCAGTTCGACGCCGTGCTCCCTGAGCGTGCCCATCTTTTCGAGGGCCAGGGCGCAATTCAGCGCCGTCTGCCCCCCCATGGTGGGGAGCAGTGCGAAGCCGCCCGGCACGGCATGGCGCTCGGCCGCGATGATCTTGGCCACGATCTCGGGCGTGATCGGTTCCACATAGGTGCGGTCCGCCATATCCGGGTCGGTCATGATGGTGGCGGGGTTGGAATTGACCAGCACGATGCGGTAGCCATCCTGGCGCAATGCCTTGCAGGCCTGGGTGCCGGAATAGTCGAACTCGCAGGCCTGCCCGATCACGATCGGCCCCGCGCCGATGATCATGACCGTGGCGATGTCGGTGCGTTTCGGCATGAAGGATCCTGGCGTCTCGCGAAGGGCAGCCGGAAGGGGCGGTGTCTCTTAGCCCAGCCGGGTTCGGATTTGCGAGCCCTTCCGCGCAGGTTGAAGCGCCGCAAGGATCCGGAGCAAGCCGACGGGCTCGACCGATGGTTCGCGCGGATGCGGACGCGGCTCGCGGGGCGCGTGCTTCCGGTCGACGAGCCTATCGCGGAAGTTTGGGCGCGGCTGAGCATCCCCGACCGATTGCCGCTGGTTGACGGTTTGCTTGGCAGCGACAGCCAAAGTGCGCGGTCTCAGTCTGGTGACCCGCAACGTCGCGGACGTCGTCCGAACGGGTGTCTCGATCCTCGATCCGTTTTCCGACTGACCGGACCACGATTCGAAACACCGTCCTCACCTCACCGCGGGCTTCCGAGGGACCATGCCGTCGCGTTCCGGCCGCCCGCCTGCGCATCAGCGTCGCGCGAAGGTCTCGTCCTCGGCTTCCTCGAGTTCGGCCTCCACGAGGCAGAAGGCGGGAACGGCGCCGGTCTTGATCTCGTCGACGATCTCGCCATACCAGAGCACCTGAACACTGTCGCCGCTCTCGCCCGTCACCACCATGGCCGGACCACCCGACTTCAGCTGCACAATATCGCCCTTCTTGAAATCCATCGCCGTTCTCCGCTTCGTACGCCTGCCCGACCGTAATGGCCGGGCTCGATGGCCACCCGACATCCCCGTGGGCGGGACCATGTCGTCCGGGCCAAGATGCCATGGCCGGCCGATGGTCTTCATGTTCGACCCGGGTGCGGGGGGCCGCCGCGGCTGTTAGCACGTCGAGGAAGCGCCAGACAGGCGGAAAGCCGCCGGAGCGCCGGCGAGGGGGCGTGAAACGGGGCGGGATCCGGGACTCGCCCGGATCGTTCTTCCGAAGGGTTGCTGGCCGAGATCGAGACGTCGCTCCGGACCGCGGACCCCAACCCGGACCGTTCCGCTTCTCCATGACCGTCTTTTTCACGAGCGACACGCATTTCGGCGACATGCGGGTGCTGCGCTTCGATCATCGACCTTTCCCGACTATCGGTGCCCATGACGGCGCCCTCGTCCAGCGATGGAACGCCATCGTGACGCCGCACGACACGGTATGGCATCTCGGCGACTTCGCCCTCGGCCCCGAGCCCGCGCAAGTCGATGCCATCCTGGGCAGCCTCAACGGCGAGAAACATTTATTGGCCGGCAACAACGACGACGACGCTACACTGGCGCTGACCGGCTGGGCCTCGATCGCGCATTACGCCGAACTGACGGTCGACGGGCGCACCCTGGTGCTCTGCCATTATGCGTTCCGGACCTGGAACGGCATGGGCCGTGGCGCCATCAACCTGCACGGCCATTCGCATGGCAAACTGGCCCCGATCCCGCGGCAGTATGACGTCGGCGTGGACGTGCAGGGATTTTCGCCCGTCACGCTCGCCGACGTCCTCGCAAGTCGGAAGCGCGGCGCCCGGAACGACCGCGCTCGATCCAATCGTTCCGCCGCGACGTGATCAGGCGCCCGACGCAAGGCCGTGCTGCACGCGATCCACACCGCCCCGGGTTCGTCAACATCTTTTTCCAGCCTGCGAACTTTTCCGGGCCACCCGTCATTGAGGGGTCGGGAACGATGGGGATGGGTCATGGACAAGTCGATGTGGATCGCCGCAGGTGCCTTTACGGCGTGGTTGATGATCGGTGCTGCAGCGATGATGTGAGGCCGCTTCGCGGTTCCGTTGTCGCTGGTGACGGCCTCGATGAGAGACCAAGCCACGGCCAGTAGCTCACAGGCGCATGGCCGTCATGCGCCATGTATGTATAGCGACGGTTCCTGCTTCATCGGCGGCGCATATTGATTGGATGCGTCGGCATCAGGCGGCACGGTGTGGGACCGACCCGACGCGGACGTCGATCGTGATGGTCCCGCCCGACACCTGGCAGGCCACGAAGCCGTCGACCCTCTCCTGCCCGGCACCGTCCGTGAAAGTGAAGCTGTCGCCGAAGCTTCGCTTGCGACCCCAGGCCAGGCTGAGGCGAGGCCGAGGGCCGAACTCGAGGTCCGCGGGTTCGAAGCCCTGCTCGGCGAGCCGGCGGATCAGTGGCGCCGTGCAGGTTCGGGCGAGCGCGTCCCGGCCGAAGGCCGCGTAGAGGGCTCGGCCGCCATCGAGCCAAAGGTCGCCCAACACCCCGCCGCCAACGAGGACGCCGGCTGCCGCCATGAGGGCCGATGCCGTCAATACGGACCGGGCCCGGGTCGAAACTGTGCAATTCATGGAAATGCCGGCTCGCTGGCCGCCACGCCTTTTGGCGTTGCAGGCGGGGACGCCCAAACCTATGGTGCGCCGCCTCAAAAAGAAACGGAGTCATCCATGGCCTTCATCGCCGACACGCTCGACCGCGTGAAACCTTCGGCCACCATCGCGGTGACCCAAAAGGCGCGCGACCTCAAGGCCGAGGGCCGCGAGATCATCAGCCTCTCGGTCGGCGAGCCCGATTTCGACACGCCCGACAACATCAAGGAGGCGGCCATTGCGGCCATTCGGCGCGGTGAGACCAAATATACGCCCGTGGCCGGCATCGTGCCGTTGCGCGAGGCCGTGGCCCGGAAGTTCAAGCGGGAGAACAACCTCGACTACAAGCCGGCGCAGACGATCGTCGGCACGGGCGGCAAGCAGATCCTGTTCAACGCCTTCCTGGCGACCTGCAACCCCGGCGACGAGGTCGTCATCCCGGCGCCCTATTGGGTGAGCTACCCCGACATGGTGCTGATCGCCGGTGGCACGCCGGTCATCGTGCAGACCTCGCTCGAGAAGAATTTCAAGCTGCAGGCCGAGGATCTGGAGCGCGCCATCACGCCGAAGACCAAGTGGGTTCTCCTGAACTCGCCCTCGAACCCCTCGGGAGCCGCCTACACGCGAGGCGAGATGAAAGCCTTGACCGATGTCCTCGTGCGCCATCCCAGCGTCTGGGTTCTGACCGACGACATCTACGAGCATCTCGTCTATGGGGACTTCGTGTTCTGCACCCCGGCCGAGGTGGAGCCCAACCTCGTCGACCGCACCTTGACCATGAACGGCGTTTCCAAGAGCTACGCCATGACGGGCTGGCGCATCGGATTCGCGGCCGGCCCGGACCGGCTCATCAAGGCCATGGACATGCTGCAGGGCCAGCAGACGTCGGGCGCCTGCTCGATCGCCCAATGGGCCTCGGTCGAGGCGCTCGACGGGCCGCAGGACTTCATCCCGATGAGCCGCAAAGTGTTCGAGGGGCGACGCGACCTCGTCGTGTCGATGCTGAACCAGGCCAAGGGTCTGCAGTGCCCGTCGCCGGAAAGCGCCTTCTACGTCTATCCGTCCTGCGCCGATCTGATCGGCAAGACCGCGCCCTCGGGCAAGCGGATCGACACCGACGAGGATTTCGTCACCGAACTGCTCGATGCCGAGGGGGTGGCGGCCGTGCACGGCTCGGCCTTCGGCGCGGGCCCCAATTTCCGCATCTCCTACGCGACGTCGAACGATTTGCTCGAAGCCGCTTGCGTGAAGATCCAGAACTTCTCTGCCGCGCTGCGTTGAGGCCGCATGCCGGTCGGCCGCATGAGGCCCTTCGGCAACAGTTGGGGACGAAGTGAGCGCGAGCCGGCTTCGGCTCGACCGGAGCCACAATCCCGATATCTACGCCGGTCCGGGCGCATGCATGCGACCGGACCGGATGCCGGAGAACATAACCATGGCCCATCGTCTCATCGCCGCCGCAAGTCCCGTGCTCGCTCTCGGAGCGCTCGTCGCCGGGCTGGCGCTCGCACCTCCTGCCGCCATGGCGGGTCCGGTCGGGCAGCTCGTCTGCAACGTGTCGGGCGGCGTCGGCCTGATCATCACATCGCGTCGTGCGTTGAACTGCGAATATGCACCCGCCAACGGCGCGCCGCACCAGCATTACGTCGGCACGATCAGCCGCTTCGGCCTCGACATCGGGGCACAGGGACCCGGCCGGCTCGTCTGGGACGTGGTGTCGGCCGGCGGTGCGGTGGGGCCAGGCTCCCTGGCTGGGGAA
>CAXUCF010000334.1:3479-4773 GCA_964249275.1 uncultured Lichenihabitans sp. | reverse complement strand
GGCTACGGTGGAGGCCAGGGCTATCGGACGGTCGGATACGGCGGCGACGGCTACGGCTACGGCCAGGAGTACAACGGTCGTCGTCACGGCCTCTACAGTTGCAGGCCCTATGCCGAGAAGCACACACGTCTCGAAAGGCAAGCCTGCGGCCATTGAAGGTCAATCATCTATGTTGAACGGAGGGCGGTCGCGAGGCCGCCTTTTTCGTCGAACACCGTCGACGACGTTTGCACGATTGCTGGCCTGGCGAGCCGCGAGCGCGTCGTCGGAACGATGACGCCGTCGCTCCAGCATGCAACTGCCGCGCGATGAGGCGGAAAAGCGACAGAGCGAGGCAAAGGACTGCGCCGCTGCCTCCCGGAGTTTGCGCTGCACCCGATGCGGGCTATCGTAGCCGGGAACCGTCGAGGCGCGCGGAGCGGTTCGCAATTGGAGCCAGGAGCCTAGGATGCGGCGTGGGAGCTGCGCGGAAGCGCTCGCGCTCGTCGTCCTGCTGGCAGCGTCATCTGCCCTCGCACAGGCGCCCCCTGCTGCCGAACAGACCGGCGCCGGCGACCAGCCGGACCTCGGCGGAACGCCGCAGACGTCGGGCCAGCCTGCCGCCCAGGGCACGCCCGAACAGGGCAACATGAGCATCCAATCCTCCCTGGGACCCTATGGCGACCCGGGCGGCCTTCGGGCCGCGCTGGCTCAGCGCGGCGTCACCTATAGCCTCGTGTTCATCGGCGAGGCTTTGGGCAATCCCGCCGGGGGCGCGCGGCGGGGCATCATCGACGAGGGCCGGTTCGACCTGCAGCTCAACGTCGACCTCAAGCAAGCCATCGGGCTCGATGGCGCCATGCTGCATGCCAACGGCTACGAGATCCTGGGCGAAGGCCTCAGCCGGCGGGATCTCTTCGACCTGTCGCTGGCCAGCGGCATCGAGGCCCTGCCCTCGACCCGGCTCTACGAGGCCTGGATCGAGCAGACGTTCCTCGACGGCAAGGCGGCCCTGAAGCTGGGCCAGATCGGCGCCGACACCGAGTTCCTGGTCAGCCAGTACGCGACGCTGTTCATCAACTCGACCTACGGCTGGCCCAACATCACGTCCTACGATCTGCCGAGCGGCGGCCCCGCTTACCCGCTCGCCGCCCCCGGAGCGCGGCTCAAGCTCGCGCCCGACCAGCACTGGTCACTGCTGGCGGCCGTGTTCGACGGCGACCCCGCCGGCGCTGCCCGCTTCGGCGCCGCCGCGGATCCGCAGCGGCTCGACCGTTCCGGCACGAGCTTCCGCGCGACCGACCCGCCCCTTGCC
>CAXUCF010000334.1:0-3469 GCA_964249275.1 uncultured Lichenihabitans sp. | reverse complement strand
CGACGCGCCGCTTTTCATCGGCGAGGCTGCCTACAGCTACGGCGACAAGGACGGCACCGTCCTGCCCGGCATCGCCAAGCTCGGCGGCTGGCAGCATTTCGGCAGTTTCGCCGCCACGATCCCGACAGTGGCCGGGTTGACGCCCGGCTCCGCGACTGGCCGGTTGCAGGGCGACGACGGCCTCTATGGCCTGGTCGACCAGATGGTGTACCGGGTCCCCGGCACGGAGGACGGCGCCGTGAGCGTCTTCGCGCGCCTGTCCGGATCGCCGGGCGACCGCAATCTCGTCTCGTTCTACGCCGACGCCGGCATCACCGGGAAGGGCATCGTGCCGGGCCGGCCCGCCGACACGGCCGGCCTGGCCTTCGCCTACACGCAGATCTCGCCGGGCGCCCGGCGCACCGACCGGGTCGAAGGGGCGTTGCTCGGCGCGCCCTACCCCGTGCGCTCCAACGAGACGCTGTTCGAGGCCACATACCAGGCCCAGGTCGTGCCGGGCTTCACGCTGCAGCCGGACGTCCAATACGTGGTCCGGCCGGGCGGCGGCATCCCGAACCCGCTGCGCCCCGGCTTCCAGCCGATCCGCGACGCGGCGGTGTTCGGGCTGCGGGCCACGATCCAGTATTGACCGGGTACATCACGAGGCGCTCGCGGCCAGCATGGCGGCGGCCTGCGCCAGCGCGTACGTGATCCTGGCCGGGATGGCCGGACTGGTGCAGACGATGGTGGGGCTCGGATGCGGCATCTCCAGCACGGGCAGACCCGGCAGCATGGCCTCGATCGTAGGCCCGGCTTCGGCCTCCACCCGCCCGGCTAAGACTGCGACGGCCAGGCGCGGCAGCAGGGCCAGGAAGGGCGGCAGTTCGCCGAGACCCGCCGCGACCTCGGCGCGCCGCGGCGCACGGTTGCGGGCACCGACCGCGTGGATCACCTGGGGCACGGCGTTCCAGATCACCGTGTCGGCCCGTGCGATCCCGGCCGCGGCGAAGAAGCGCCGTAGGTTGGCGGCCGTTCCGGTGGCATTGTCGCGCGACACGAAGCGCAGGGGTTCCGCCCCGGGTCCCGGGGTTTCGAGCAGCAGCAGGAGCCGCGCCCCGATGCCGCCATCGAAGGGATCGACGTCGGGCACAGCCCCGTGGCGTTCACGCAGGGCCGCCACGAAGCGGCTCAGCGGCCACATGTGGGGGGCGCCGCGCGCCGCGGCGCGCTCGCGCAGCACCACGGGGTCGGCCAGCGTGCCCCGGAGGCGCGGCGGCAGCGCGGCGGGGTCCGGCATCACGGGCGCTAGTGAACTACACGTCACCCAAAATGGCTCGACGGCGTGCCAAGCTCTGCTCAGGCCAGAGCGCGGCCATGTCGTAGTAGATCGAGAACGCGGGCGCTCCCTCCGGTAAGCTCATCCAGGGCAACTTCGAGCGAGTGAAGATGTGCGCAGCCGGTGGGAGCGTCGCAGGATCGTCCAGCGTGCAGACCCGCACAAAGCGCAGGGCCGGACGCCTACCGTAGTCGCTCCATAGGGCTGTACGGCAAGTCGTGCACCGGTAGACATCGTGCGGTCGGCCGCTGTCGGTTGGCATTGAGATCGGTTCCAGCGCAATGCCTTTCACCTCGATACGGTCGGTCTCGATCAGCGCATTGACCACGAATGCGCTGCCCACTTGCCGCTGACAATCACGGCAGTGGCAGCACTGCACGAACATGGGCGCAGAGCGTAGCCGATAGCGAATCTTCCCGCACGCGCAGCCGCCTTCAAGTTGGTCCTGTTGCATGTGGTCGCTCACAGTTCATGTCGCCGTCTCTCATGATCGGGGACATGGCAGCCGGGATACAAGGCTCGAAACAACGTCACGCCTTCATTGGACATCGTCCGAAAAGGGTCGGAAGCAGCCCCAGGCAGTGGGCACCAAGCGTCAGATTTTTGACCACTAGACACGTGACCTCACGACCGCCCCCGATCAGCGACGATGGCGAGCCTCATGCCGAGAGCACGTAAGAGCGCATTGACCGCCTCTCGGGACGGCGCGACACGCGGGATCCTGTCGGAACCTTCGGGTTCCAGGCCTGTGTCTTCGGCAACTCTCTCAAGACCGCGTGCCTTGGCGACGTCGGAGAGAGCGGCGAGGAACACGGCGGGATCGGGGTCCTCCATCGCGGCGGACAGGTACTCGGCGACGACCTCGTCGTTGTCGAGATAGTCGGCCGCGTCGAATGTCGCGTAGATCGTCATCTCGTTCTGCCTCTGAGTTCGCTCGCCATCCTCTTTGCCCGAAGGATGTCCTGCCTGGGCCGACATGGATCCGCATCTCGGACACGCCGTCCCCAACAGCTCCGCAATCGCCGAAATTGCCCAGCATCGCGCTTCGAAGGCGTGCCAAGACTCTCGCCTTCGCGACCTGATCGGCGAGCGCTTTCAGCCAGTCGTCGAAGTCAGCAGATCGAGTGAAGGTGTTCATCGCTGGCGACGCTTCACACCGAATGTTCCAGAGGCATACTCATCGCACCAAGAACCGAGCCGGCCCTCCCGTCTCATGAGGGTCAGGCCGCGCCTTCTTCTCGACCCGCACCGCGGATGTAGGGCTCGACCACGCCCTTGAGCTTGATCGTCATGGGCCGGCCGAAGCGGTCCTTGGCGTTGCCGGCCGCGACCCTGATCCAGCCCTCGCTGACGCAATATTCCTCGACGTTGGTCTTGTCCTTGCCGTCGAACAGGATACCGACGTCGCGCGACAGCACGGCCTCGTCGTAATGCGGACTGTCAGGATTGACGGACAGGCGGTCGGGGAGATCGGTCACAGCGCTGATCCTCTTGAAGAACTCGGGGGAGTCGCATTAAACGCGCCGCGCCCTGAAACCAAGCCTCACGATCCTTCCTTGGCGGCCCGCTTCAGCGCGTAGAGGGCTTCGAGCGCCGCCTTGGGGGTCAGGTCGTCGGGTTCGACGGCGTCGAGCGCCTCGCGGAGTGGATCGCGCCGCGGTGGGACCGGCGGCGCATCGAGGCACGCGAAGAGCGGCAGGTCGTCGATCAGGCGTTCCACGGGCGACGACCGCGAGCCCTTCTCGAGTTCAGCCAGGATCGTCCTGGCCCGCTCGACCGTGGCGCGCGGCATCCCGGCCAGTTTGGCAACCTGAATGCCGTAGGAGCGGTCGGCCGCCCCAGCCACCACCTCGTGCAGAAAGACGACGTCGCCGTTCCAATCCGTCACCCGCATGGTCAGGTTGACGAGGCGCGGCAGCTTCTTCGTCAACTGCGTGAGTTCGTGGAAATGCGTGGCGAAGAGGCCGCGCGCCCTGTTGCGATCGTGGAGGTGCTCCACCGCCGCCCAGGCGATCGAGAGGCCGTCGAAGGTCGCGGTGCCGCGGCCGATCTCGTCGAGGATCACCAGCGAGCGGCCGGTGGCCTGATTGAGAATCGCGGCCGTCTCGACCATCTCGACCATGAAGGTGGACCGGCCCCGCGCGAGGTCGTCGG
>CAXUCF010000333.1:2047-4778 GCA_964249275.1 uncultured Lichenihabitans sp. | reverse complement strand
TTTCCAGCCTCTCGGCGGCGCTCCGACCATGGGCGGCGCCGAGCAGCGGCGCCCGCGGGGCCGGCCTCACCAGACCGCCATTTTGTCGATCGGGTCGTCATCAGGTCCGCCGGTGCGCGCCCCAGACGCATGCGCCAGAAGTTTCCGTGCAGTCGCGCGATGCCACTCGCGCTGAAACACCCCGACGAGCCTGCTCGTGGCCCCGGCCAGCGGCCGGCACAGCAGTTCCGCTTCCCCGCCCCTGCGCCTCCGGCCGGGAACGATCGCTCGGCACGACATCGCGTCCTCCCCCTGTCGAAGGTGCGATCTAGGATGATTCGTGTGGCTTTAGCCAGTGGTTTGATGGCCCTCTGAGGCGTGCAGCTTGGCCGTATGAAGGGACAAGTGCTTCTGGCCTGGAACATGCGGCGCGTGCGGGTGCTGCGCGGCATCTCGCAGGAGCGGCTTGCCGCCGATGCGGCCGTGGACCGCGCCTACCTCGGCGGGCTGGAACGCCAGACCGAGAACCCCACGGTGGACCTGCTCGACCGCATCGCGACGGTGCTGTCCGTTCCCTTGTCCGAGCTGTTCGTGCAGCCGGCCGAAGGCGAGCCACCGCCGCTGCCGCTGCGGGCAGGACGCAGGAAGGCGTAGGTGCTCGTTCGGTACGCCAGCCTCGCTCATCATATCCAGGTCGGGAAAGGCGGCTTCATCGTCATGGTGCTCATGACAGCTTGACGTCACAGCGCTCGACGATGGTCGCCTCGACCGGGCTTACCCCATGCCTGAGATGTCCAGAGGCGTCGGCAGGCGTCAGAATGCGAGGTGTCGAGAGCTGGACGCGTTGCGGCATCCGATGATCATCGACGGCGGGGCCTCGATCCGTGACCCGCTCGCGTTAGGTTCGCCGTCCTCAAAACGGTCCCTCGTCCCCGGGATCTTCCGCTGGGGCTGGTGGCCAGATGGTCGGCAACTCCAGCTTCTCGGCCGCCTGAGCGAGGTGCCTCTCCACCTCGCCGGGGTTGAGAGCGATCGTCAACAGGTACGACGCATCACGGACTGCATCGGCCGCCCCATAGCTGCGCTTTCCGATCACCTCGCCCGCTCTCGCACAGAAGATCTGACCGGCGAGGGTCGCGACCCGCTCCATGAGGATCGCACGGGGATCCGAGGCGCTTTCCTCACTTTGCGTAGTTGTCGCCATCGGGATCTCGTCGATGTTCGTCCCATCCATGTATCCACTCCTGTTTCTGGCGATCCCATTCCTGAATCTGCCTCAGTCTTTCGTTTTCGATCGCGTGTTCCCTGATGTCGTCTCGAATGCGCTCGCTGCCGCCCTGTGCCCGTATCAAAGCCATATTGATCAGGACAGAAAAGATGACGATGACCATAAGCAAAACAACCGGACTAAGAAACAACAGCCTGGCGCAATCATCCGGCGTCAGCGCTGAGTGATCTTCGGTGACCTCTGGCCCGTCGTTCATGGATGATCTCATCCCGTTGCGTCTCGCAAGATCGGCTTGGTGAGAGCAGAAGTTTCAGCGGGGAATGATCCACTTGAACATGATCCAGGTCGTCATGCTCCCTACGAGAATACCGAAAATCAACAGAGAAAAAGAAACGAGCAATGGTCTAGCTGCGATTTTCGCCTGCTCTGCTGCCTGCCCGAGGCGGCTCTCCGCGTTCTTGAACGCGTTGTCCGCTCTGGCCTCCAGCTTCTCGGTGAGATGGCGTGCGTATTGTCCAGCGAGGGTCCTGACCTGGTTCTCGACCTCGATGTCCCGTTTGTCAGCCGCCGCGAGCGCACGGGTCGTATCTGCCATGGCGCGATCCACGGTAGCCATCATCGTCGCGACCTTGCCTTCCAACTCTTCGAGTCGGGCCGACAACAGCGCAGTGCCCTGTCCCGCTGCTCGGTGGATCGCGGCCGCGCTTCTCTCGGTTTCCGCCGCGACCTCACGGGTCGACGATCGGCGTTTTTCGTCGATCATCTCCATGTCGGTTCTGACACGCTCCATCCAGGCCTCAAGCCCGGCGTGGACGTCTTCCCGGGCATCGCGGAGGGCGATCGTCGTCTCGATGCGAGCCGCCCACATCGCGAGGATGAGAGACCAGGCAAAGTCCTCATCTTCACGGCCGATGAGTTCGGACATGCGTCGGAAATCATCCTTCTCGGCCGACGTCAGTTCGTGACCGACGTACTTTTCTGCCTTGCGGATCAGGACATCCGAGACCAGCGTCACGATGCGACCCGTCGTGCGGCGATCATCGCACGTTCGATCTGCGGCCTCATCTTCTTCAACCAGTCTCGGGTACGGATCCCGCGGAGGCGATTCTTGTTGTCCTTCAGGATCCGGTCGATCGACCAGGCCCCTCGATCGCTGGCCAGATCCGCGATCGTCATCACGTCCTCACCGCCTTCGACCATCGCCAACCTGACAACCGACTCCAGCTTGGGAACATTGAACACGAACCCGCCCCGCAGATCCATGTCTGCGCCGAACTTCTTCCACACTCCGAAATCCTCGTCACCGTTCTCCGTCTTGAAAACCGATTTGGCCACGACGACCGGTTCTGTCGTCGGTCCTGCGCGATGCTTGAGCAACGCGTCCATCGGCTTGCGTCCCGGATCGAGGGCCCACAGGGTCACGTGGTAGCCTCCGACTTCCATCATCGGACCCAGGTACTTTTCCGCGACGGTGCCGGAATTGGCCGGAAGGTCGATGACGATGACATATGAGGCGTCCAAGGG
>CAXUCF010000333.1:1171-2037 GCA_964249275.1 uncultured Lichenihabitans sp. | reverse complement strand
GCCCAAAGATCAGGGTTCGCCGCATCGAAATCGAAGATGACGGGCTTCTTGCCCAAGGCCAGCGCCGTGTGGACTACGACGTGCGCGAGAGCCGTCTTGCCGACGCCGCCCTTGCCGCTGTTCACGTTGACCACGACCGGCTCATCGTAGCGTTGCGAGGCCTCGACGAGGACGTCGGCAGGTTTTTCATCCGGCCCCACCTGCCGTGCGGTGTCGATGGAGCTTTTAGGGTTTTTCACCGACATCCTCCTAGCGGTTCTGTCTGCCGACCACGTTCGGGCGCGGTGGCTTCGTCGATGATACGCTCTGGTGAGGTACGGAAACGTTATCGTCCGATCGCCCTCCCTCGTGCTCCTTCGCCGGTGTCGGATCAGACACGCCCGGCACGTCGTCGGAGGGTGCGGGACGTTCTTTCCCAACCTTTGGCGGCTTCGGTGTCCTTTGCTTTTTCGTGGCGACATCGATGACTCCACCGAGCCACTCTGCAAATTCGTCCTTCGAAACCGAGACTCCGCACGAAGCGATCGTCTTCCTGACCCACCCCGGCGGATGTGTGCTCGCCACCTCTCTCAGGCGATCGCCCATCTGTGCGACCAGGACCGCAAAGTCCGACTTCTCCCTGGCATGTCTTTCGGCGACTGCAGTCTCGAAGCGAGCCTTGAAAGCCTCGATGTCCAGAGGATGTCTCGGGGGACGCGTCTTCGTATGACCCTTCTCGCGAGCGAGGCTTCGGTATGCGCCGCGCAGTGTTCCCATCGCGATCTTGCAGTCCGAAAACTCTGCCTTGATCGCGTCGTCGATCTTTTCTCCGCGGACGATCCTGTCATGGACCAGATCGTATTTTGCAGCTAACAAATCCTTTGATC
>CAXUCF010000333.1:0-1161 GCA_964249275.1 uncultured Lichenihabitans sp. | reverse complement strand
GTGTCAATCGGGGCAGGGGAGATCGCCAAGCTGTCCCGTCACACCGAAATTTTCATAAGGGCGCGTGAAGTTAGCCCGGAAAATGTAGGAGCCAGCCTGAGCCGATCCCCCCGCTTGAGGGCTGAGACAGGCTGGCCAGGATCGCGGAAGTTGGCTACACTCGACCCCTCGATACGGACATGCGAGCGGAGGCGATGTGGTCGACCCCATCCCGATCTCAGAGCGTCGCCGTCGAAAGCGCGCAGTCGAGTACGCGCTCCGTCTCGGCGAGGACGAGCGTGACCAGATCAGGTGGCGCGCTTCCCAGGCGGGCCTATCGATGGCCCATTTCATACGTCGTGCCGCCTTGCAGGCGACGGAGCCTGTCGCAGCAATGTCGGCCCACGACGCGGCAGCGCTGATCCGGATATTGACCCGTGTCGGTGTCGACCTCAACCAACTGACACGAGCAGCGAGCACGGAGCAGGGCGCGAACGCCATCGATCTCGCCGTCGTCGTCGCCGAGCTTCACGTCGCCTTAAAGACCGTCGCCGAGCTTCGGCTACGATGACCATGCCGGTCGTGAAGGACATACCCGGCGGCAAAACAGGATCCGGATCGCTGCGGTTCGCGTCGGCCATCCGCTATGCGGCAACGGTGAACGACAGGACGTCGGAAATCGCTGCCGTGTCGGAACGGTTCGCCGCATCCCTCAGCCACGCGGCTGAGCCGGATATGGAGTCGATCCACGAACCGCGTCGCGGGGAGCGTGTCGAGCAGGTGATCCTGTCGGGCATCTTCAGCCTGGAGACCGCCGCGTACGAATTGGACGCGATCGCCGCTCTTCGCCCCCGCGTGTCCGACCCAGTTCGGCATATCGTACTCAGCTATGACACGGCCCGCGGCGAGAGACCGAGTCCGGAGCAGATCGATGGCGATGTGAAAACGCTGTTGAGGCAACGCGGCTTCACCGACGCGCAAGACCGAAGTCAGCGCCATCACGGCACGGCTGCAGCCCGGTTCGAGGCCGCCCGCAGAGGCGACGTCAGCCCCTTCGTCGCGATCGTTCACGGGGACACGGATGCTAAACACGTGCACATCATCGTCTCGACCGTAGCATTGAACGGAGCCGTCAACTCGGACTTTCGATCCTATGGCGCGAACGAGCACGCTGCCGCGATG
>CAXUCF010000332.1:2204-4831 GCA_964249275.1 uncultured Lichenihabitans sp. | reverse complement strand
AGATGGGATGTGACTCCGCTGCCGACCGATCCAAGCCTGCGGGAGCGGTGGTTGGACCGGAACGCAGAGGTTCTGGCCGGCCGTCTCCGTCCGCGGACTCTTAGCCTGTCGCGATCCTACGGGGCTTTCTACGCCGTGATCGGGACGGCACGGGCGGCACCGTCCGGATCGGAGCCCGTCTACGCGAACGCCTCCTATCAGCTGGTGCGCCTAACCTCCGACAATTGACGTCCGGTGCCGGATCATCGACACCTCGCTTCCTTGATGACGGCCGAGAGGGAGGGCGCTATGGAACACGCCGGGAACAATCGGCATACTGAGATTCTAGACACCGTGGGCCGATACTACACGGAGAAGGTGCGAGAACACGGGGCTACGCCGCGCGGGGTGGACTGGCGCGACGCCGCGGGCCAGGAGAAGCGTTTCGACCAGCTGCTTCGCGATATCGACACGGGACAGCCCTTTACGATCGCGGAGGTCGGGTGCGGGTATGGCGCCCTCGCGGGCTACCTTCGCCGACGGAAGGCGGCGTTCTCCTACACCGGCTATGACCTGTCCCCCGCGATGGTGGATAGCGCCCGCGCCGCCCAGGCAGAAGTCGCCGAAGCCGCGTTCCACGTCGGTGCCCTCGCGGTGTCCGCCGACTACGTGGTGGCGAGCGGCATCTTCAACGTGCGCTTCCTGTTCGACGACGCGGTCTGGCTCGACTACGTGCTAATCACGATCGACGCCATGGTTGGGCACGCGAAGCGGGGCGCCTCCTTCAATGTCCTGACGAGCTTCTCCGACGCGGACCGCAAGGAGGGCCGCCTGTGGTATCCTGATCCCGGCGAGCTCCTTCGCCTCTGCCTGTCCAGGTACGGACGGCGCGTCGCGCTCTACCATGACTACGGCATGTACGAGTTCACCATCTCCATCGCAGGCTTGGCCGAGACATGACGCGTCCTATCCTTATCTTCGGGGCCGGCGACATCGCGGAGATCGCCGACTTCTACTTTCAGCAGGTCGGCCGAACGGTCTCGGCCTTCGCTGTGGATCCCACCTTTCTCGATAGCGACACCCGCTTCGGGCGCCCCTTGGTGGCCTTCGAGGAAGCTCGGGCCCGGTTCTCCCCCGACAAGCACGACGGTTTCGTCGCGCTGTCCTACGCGCGCATGAACCAAGTCCGCGCCGCTAAGGTAGATGAGATGCGCGGGGCGGGCTACGCTCTCGCCAGCTACGTCAGCCCCCGGGCGACGGTCTTCACCGACTGCATCGGCGCGAACTGCCTAATCCTAGAGGACAACACGATTCAGCCCTTCTGCCGGATCGGGGACAACGTGACGCTGTGGAGCGGCAACCATGTCGGCCACCATTCGACGATCGAGGACAACGTCTTCGTCTCATCGCACGTCGTCATCTCCGGCGGCGTCACGATCGGGAGGAACAGCTTCCTGGGCGTGAACGCGACCATCGTCGACCACATCAAGGTCGCGCCCTTCACGCTCCTCGGGGCGGGCTGCATCGTCCAGCAGGACACTGAAGCCGAAGGAGTCTATGGCCCCACCGCTACGATGGAGAAGCGCAAGATACCGTCGACGCGGTTGAGGAAGTTCTGATGGCCGGTCGGGTCCGGCAAGTTTGGAGGGGCCTCGGCCGGCTCATCTGCCCGCGGCCGATCGGCGATTGGTGGACGAGCCACGCCAGCTATCCCACCGCGTCAGTGTCCACCGACGGAACTGTGCGCGTCTTCTTCTCGACACGCGGAACCGACAACAGATCTTCCCTGGCCGAAGCCACCTTCGCCATCGACGGCACGCGATGGGAGCAGCTCGGGCCGGTCCGCGGGCCGCTGCTCGGGCCGGGTCTGCGCGGAGCCTTCGACGCGGACGGCGTCACGGTGAGCTGCGTGATCCCCCACGAGGGCCGGCTCCTCGCCTATTACCTGGGCTGGACGCTCGGCCGCGACGTCCCATTCACGAACTTTATCGGCCTAGCGATCGGGGACGTCGCGGGTGACGGCTTCGAAAGGTGGTCGCCGGCGCCGATCCTCGGGCGCTCGCGCGAGAACCCGATCTCGCTCGGCTATCCCTGGGTCCTGAAGACTGGGGACGGCTTCCGCATGTGGTACGGCACGCACCTCAGCTGGGGCGCCGAAGGCTTGGCCATGGAGCACGTCATCAAGGAGGCCTGGTCCCCCGACGGCGTGACCTGGACCCCTGCTGCCCCCGTCACGATGGACTTGGCTCGGGACGCCGACCCTTTGGAGTTCGCGCTGTCACGGCCGGTGGTCCTAACTGAAGGGGGCCAAGGGCTCTCCATGTGGTACGCCAAGAGGCGACCCGACTATCAGCTCGGCTTCGCCGCGTCGAGCGACGGGCGAAGCTGGGCGCGGTCGGACGAGAGCGTGGTCTTCGTCGGCGAGCCCGAGCTCTGGGAAAATTTCGAGCGTACCTATCCCTGCGTCTTCGACCACGGTGACCGTAGGTACATGCTCTACAACGGAAACGGATACGGAAAGTCGGGCTTCGGCTTGGCGATGCTCGAATAAGCCGTATCCGATTCGGATCGTTTCAGCCCGAGATGAAGATCGCGCGCGTGCGGGCAGCCTTCCCCCGCGCACCTCATCGGCCAGACGGCAGAACGAC
>CAXUCF010000332.1:0-2194 GCA_964249275.1 uncultured Lichenihabitans sp. | reverse complement strand
TAACGACTTCGAAATCGTCGGGGCTGATGCCGATGTGGCACGGTCTCGGCCGCGAACGGCATCCGTCCACGTCGCGGCGCCAGGCGTGCTGCATCGTCACGAGAGAGTCGTTGTAGCCGTCCGCGAAGAAGTCCGTCGCGCTCACCAGGAGGGCGACGCCGAGCACTGCGTGGCGGAGCGGGAGGGAGTGCGGGGCCGGCTCCGACTTCGCCAGAAGCAGCGCGACCATCACGCCGGGCACGAAGAAGTAGCGCATCATGAGGGGCCCGACCATGTCGTTCCTGTCGCCCACCGCGCCGACCTCATTCAGGCCGAGCAGGAGGAGGATCGACGCGAGCAGGAGACGCCTATCCGACCGGCCACCCTTCTCCAATAGGCCGACGAGACCCGCCAGGGCTGCCAGCGGCAAGATGAGGAAGGAGGTTGGGGCTCCGGTCGCCATCGGACCTTGCCGGTACCATTCCGCCAAGCGGATCTCCGCTGCCATCCCGAGCAGGTGCTTGACGACGATCTGCAGAAAGGGAGCGACGACGTAGCCCGTGGCGGCCATGGGCTGAAGCCGGCTCTCGATGGGATGCGTGACCACCAACGCGCCTTGAACGAGGCAGCAGGCCAGCAGCGAGCCTGCGATGATGACATGTGGCCTGGATCTCCAGGCGGTAGCGTAAAACAGCGCGACCGGGAACATTAGGCAGGACTCGACGCCGCAGAGCCCGAGCAAGATGGAGGACAGTCCAACGAGGATCTCGTGCCCGCGGAGGCCGTCCCGCGAAACGTTAATGAGGACGACGAGGATCGCCGCCGCGACCCACTGGCTGTTGACGATGTTGAGGTAGTGCTCCGAGGCGACGGGCGACACAACGACGAGAGCGCAGATTGCCAAAGCCGGAACGAGACCGATCGAGAGCTCCTTCCGGAGCGCCACAATCAAGTATCCAAGGCAGCATTCCAGGAGGAGGGCGGCGGATGCGGTGAAGAGCGGCGCCATCTTCGGGTTGAGATAGCTCGCCACGGCGTGGCTGAACGAGGTAAAGAGTTCCAGGTGGCCCTTGTAGACGTAGGCAGCCTTCTGCAGGAAGGTCGCCGAATGCGTCGCATATCCATAAAACATCGCGTCTTCGGCCCAGAAACGGCCTTCGAGCAGCATCTGTGGAGAGCGCAGCCAGCAGAGCGCGACGATGATCAGGGGGCCCACGAGGGCGAGCGGGACGGAGGTCGAAGTGCCCATCCGCGGAGGAAAAGCGTGTGGGATCGCTCCCGCGGAGTCCGTTCCGGTCGCCACCTTCACGCCTGTCCAAGACAGGTCCGGGCGTCGCAGGCCGCGAGGCGTTCCCCCTGCTGGCCGCGCGGGCGGGTCGGTCACGGGCGACCCGCGCTGTGCCGTCACACCACTTCCGAGTCACGCAGAGGCGTCGCCTCTGCGGCCTCCTCCGGTGCGACGCCCACCACCTCGGCGTAGCGGCGGGCCATTCCGGCGATGCTGAAGCCTTCCTGGACGTGCCGCGCCCCGGCCGCCCCGACGGTATTCGCGAGGTCGCCGTCATCCAGCAGCTTCGCACAAGCCGCCACGACCGCATCGGCATCGCCGACCGGGCACAGCTCGCCGGTGACTCCGGACAGCATCGCGTTCCGCGTGCCGCCGGCGTCCGTCGCCACGACCGGTACCCCCATCAGTTGCGCCTCGAGCACCACGTTCGGCATGCCCTCTTGGTCGGATGTCAGGAGGAAGAGGTCCGCGATCGATATCAACACGTTCACGTCGTCGCGCCGGCCCAGAAACGAGATCGACCCCGTCCGGCCGAGCAGCCCGACCTCCTCCTCGAGCGTGGGCATCAGCGGCCCGACGCCCGCCAGGAGGACTCGCAGGTCGGGCCGCGTTTCGGCGAGGCGGCGGCAGACGTCGATGAACAGCCGCGGGTTCTTCTCGGCCGAAAGGCGGAACGCGCCCACGATCACCTTGTGGTGCGGCTCAATTTTCAGGCTGTGGCGAAGATCGTCCTTCTCTTCCCGGCTTGGCATCGGGAAGCTTTCTAGGCTGACCGCGTTCGGGATGCATGTCGAGCGGCCCGGGGCGAGGCCGATCCAGCGCTCGTAGTCCCGGTTGGAGCCCTCGAAGTTGCCGGTGAACTTCACCCGCTCTGACTTGCCCAGCATCGCGTAGGCCTGCTGGTACCAGGGCTTATAGATATACGGG
>CAXUCF010000331.1:0-4839 GCA_964249275.1 uncultured Lichenihabitans sp. | reverse complement strand
ACGTCGCCACAGCGCGCGTCATGGCAAAGGCAAAGCTGGCACCTTGAAAGGGATGGCCCTCAGAAGGCAGCGAGCGCCTCCTCACCGTGCCACCGATACCGATGCCAACAAATGTTAAATTCCCGCAAAACGACATCGAATCACTTAGTAACATTCGACGATGAGGCAACACGCCGAATGGGTTTATCGTGTCGCCTGACAGCCAACGTGGATCTACTGGTTCAGGACCCGGCCCTTGGCGTCCTGCTCGCCTGGCACGACGACCCATTCGGCCAGGGCTGGCACGTGCCCGGCAGCATCATCCGTCACAGGGAGGAGATTGGCGTACCCCTGCGGCGAGGCACGCGGGATTGTCGCTTGCGATTTCCAGCGAGGCGTGATGGCGGCCAGTCCGCTGGCGGACTGGCCCGTGGATGTCCGGATCAGGCCGCGGCGTCGAGATCCGCCGCGGCAGCCGGAATAGGCATCCAGCATCTAACAGTCGGCCGGGTCAGCCCCACTCGTCAGGTAGGGTCGCCAGCCTGACGGTTGGTGCTTCGGGTCACTTTCTCCCAGGCATCGGTTTCGCGGCGTATGGCGTCGAGCTTGGTTCGGAATTGTCCGAGCGCGTCGCCACCCAATCAGGAGATGCACTGGCGGCTTCTCCGCCTCAACTGCGTTGATGATCGCTCGCGCTCCCCGGGACGGGTCGCCTTTTTGCTTCCGATGTCCAGCCTGAGTGCCCGCGCGGGCCTTGCCGGCGGTGTCGTCACAATCCTCAATCTGGAAGACCGCGAGCTTAAGGAATCCGACCCGCGGAAGTCGGTACGGAACGCGCCCGGAGTAACTACAGTCACGCCGATGCCGAGCGGCACCACTTCCTTTGCGAACCGCGCCTTTACCGCGGGCCCGGCAAGCTGGACGCGGGCGCCCCTCCTCGCGGTCGGCCGTCTTGGCCGGGAGCTGACCGGCGTGTCCGAACAGCGCTGAAAGGGATACGGCAGTGACATCGCCCATGGAGCGGCCGACAAGGGTCGCAGCAGGCCCGGATCCGGCGGCGCTCGCGGCCGCCGCGGCGCTCCAGCCGCCGCTCGTGAGCCTCGGCATCGTCGCGGGTGCGACCGCGCTGCTGTTCTTCGCCACCGCCATGGCCCAACTCCCCCTGAAGCTGATCGACTATCGATTCCTGGGCTACGACTTCAACGACTTCTGGGCGGCGGCGGGCGACATGCTGGCCGGGCAAGACCCCTACCTGCGGGCGCGCTTCGTCACGCCGCCCCTGTCCGCAATCCCGTTCCTCCCTTTCGCCCCGCTCTCGCAGCCCGTGGCCGCGATGGTGTTCTGCGGGATCAACATCGTCGCGCTGACATTCGGCATCGCGGCCCTGGTGCGCGCCTTCGCGCTCGGCCGGATTGCAACCCTGGCGCTCGCGCTAACCTGCGCGCTGTCGCCCTGCACGCTTATGCTGGTCGAGCGCGGCAACCTCGACGGCCTGGTCTTCGTTGCGCTCTCCGGCTTCCTGCTGTTCGGGGAAGCGCGTTTGGCCGGACCGCTCTGCCTGGCGCTGGCGGCCTGCCTCAAGCTCTATCCCGCCGTGTTCATCCCGGCCCTCGTGGCGCGTGGCCAGGTCCGGTCCGCCCTGGTGGCCAGCGCCGTCCTGGCGGTGAGCCTGCTCCTGATGCCGTGTAGCTCGCTCGCCTTCCTGCACAACCAGGCGGTCCGGGCCGGCGGCATGAGGCTTGACGAGAACCTCAGCGCCCTCACGCCCTTCTGGGTCGTCGATGAAATCCTGCACCCGGGAGCGCCTGCCGGGCTGCTGCACCACCCCGTTATGGCGCTCGGCGCCTTGGCCTACGGGATCGCGCTGTGTGCATGCCTCTGGTGCGACCTCCGCCTGACGCCGCGCCTGGGGCGGCCGGACGCGCGGCTGCTGCTCGCCACCTACGCGGGCTTCTGCATCGGCCTACCGTCGCTCGTGTACCTTTACTCGGGCGTGAGCCTGCTGGTCCTGCTCGCCGCGCTCGGCCAGGACGGGCTTCGGGCGCCACCGGCACGGCTGCGCGCCCTCGCCGTCGCGGTGGGGCTCGCCATGGTGCCGGCCAAGTCCTTGTCGCTGACGCTTGGTCCCGGCTGGACCGACGCGCTGAACGCGGTGCCGCCCATGGGATCCCTGGGGGTGATCCTCCTCGCCACTCTGCTGCGCCGCGATCTCCTGTGTAGTGCCGGGCGGCAAGGGGACGCGGCGCCCTGACCGCGCCCGAGCCCGCTCAACACGCTCGATCGAGGACGCGGCAGTTTTCGTGAACATTGCGCCTCACCGTGACACGCCAGGCCTACGATGCCGTAGTCAGGCCGGTGCTGTCCGCCTTCGTGGCCGCGCATCCGGATGCGACGGTCGAGGCGCTGATCGACTACGCCTAGCGCGACATCGTCGCCGATCGATGCGTCACGCTACGCCTTTCTTCCGCATCGCGCCCAGACTGGCCGCCTTCGCCAGCTCGCTCCGCTTTCGCGCGTAGGGCCGGCGCCACCATGGGATAATCGTGAGGGAGGTCCCACGTCGCGCGGTACCCCGCCGGGGTGAGCCCCCGGCCGGCCAAGTGACGCTTGAGGGACCGGTACTGCTTTCCGTCCTCCAGGCTGACGAGATAGTCGTCCGTCAGCGACTTCTTGATCGACACGGGCGGGACCAGTTTGGCGGGTTCGGGCGCGGCCTCGGGCGCCTTCCCCATGCCGCTCAACGAAGCATGGATGGTCGAGATCAGATCGGGCAGCTCGGCCGCGCGGACATGGTTCTTCGCCACGTAGGCAGCGACGATCTCGGACGTCATCTCGATCAGGGTGGCGGTTTCGGCTTCGGACATCGGTTCTCTCGCGTGGACAGTCGCGACATGCCACCAATGAGGCAAGGGCTCAACTGTCGTCGTGAGGCGCGGACGTGCGCTGGCCATCGGGCATCTTCGCGTTCGACCACACGCAATGGGTTTGGGACGGTCGAAAATAACGCTGAGAATTCAATATTGCCCGAAGCAGGGTTTGGGGCTGTTAAACCCTTGTTTTTCACAGATAAGTGCCTTCCTGCCGGTATTCACATAACGTGCTGGTATGGAACCAGAGAAGCACTCGGCTCACGCCTCCGAGGCATCATCCTGAGTAGCAGCGTCTAGGAGACCTTCGCGTAGGAGCAAATCCTTCAATGCCGCTCTGACTGCTTCAGGACGGGTCGGCTTGGGTTCAGGTTGCCTGCTACGCCATGCATCCAACGCATCCAGGACAGCACGCCCAACGCGAGCCGTCACGATTTCGGTGTCGACGTTAATTGACATTGATTTTATGTCGACATAAAATCTGGCCTGCGTGGTGCCGATGTGCCTCGCATCTCTGATCCATATCGAAGCGGAGTCCGCCGATGGCTTCTGCCAGCGTTAGCACGCGCACGCCTGTCTTTCGACTCTTCTCGCACTCCTCCTGCATGGGTGCGCCGCTCTCTCTCGTGAGCGGGAGCATCTGATGTCCGATGACGTCCTCCTCTTGCCGGCCTCATCCGAACAGCGTCCCACCGTTACCTTCGACGCCGAGTTCCTCGCTCGCCAGCTCGAAGCCACCGGCTACTACCGGACGCTGCGCCGGCTGATGCCGCCGAGGGTTAGTGCCCGACCATGCCCTGGTGTTCGACGAGCACGTGTGCTGCATCGTCGACATCGAGACCAATCCCGCCGGCCGCCGCGAGGTCGACATCATCGAGATCGCCATGATATTGGTGGTCTACAACGATCAGGGCCGCCTCGGTCCCGTCATCGGCCTGCTCGAGCGGCTCCAGCAGCCCAGCGCGCCGTTGAGCCTCATCACGACGCGCCTGACGAGCATCACCGAGGCCGCCGTCGCCGGGCACCGCTTCGACCTCGCGGCCATCGGCGCGTTCCTGGAAAAGGCCGACTTCGTGGTCAGCCACAATGCGCCGCGGGACCGCCCGCTGCTCGAGAAGCTGTGCTGGGACTTCGCGTCCAAGCCCTGGGCCTGTTCGATCGCCGATCTCCCATGGCCGAGTACGGCATCGACTCCTGCCGCCTGCTCACCATCGCCGAACACTACGGGTTATACTTCCGCGCCCATCGGGTGGCTGAGGACTGTGTCGCCCTGGCGGCCGTCCTGGCCGCCACCACGCCGGAGCAGCCGCATCCGACCTTCCGCGCGCTGTTGGCCTCGGTGGAACGGGAAAGCATGCAGATCGACGCTATCGCGGTGCCCTACGCGTTCCGCGATCTGATCAAGCGCCGGCGCTACCGCTGGGTGCCCGAGGCCGACGGCAGCCCGGCGGCGTGGCGCATCGAGGTCGCCCCCGAGAACCTCAAGGCGGAGCTCGCCTGGCTGGACCGGCACATCTACTGCGGCTCGGACACCACGCCCGTGGTGCGGACCGTGACGGCGGTGGAGCGCTATCGCAACTCCTGATAAATGTCCGTCGCCCCGACCGGGGCGGCGGACGATGCCTTCGATCTGATCGAACACGGAAGACGATGGTCCAGATGTCCGAACCTCCGTGCGGGCCCCAGAGCGAGGAAGGGTCGTCCGTGCGATCCTCCGACACCGTGATCCAGGCCGCCGCCGACTACTTGGCCGCCGCGGACGCGCTGCGACACCTTCTCGACGTCGATGCCCGCGACTGCTGGGACATTCCCGGTTATGACGCCCTCGACGCGCGCCGGATCAGTGCCCTCGCTCGCCTGTGTGCCGGACGAGCCCTGGACATGGCCAGCCTGGTCGCCAAGGCCCGCGTGCTCGCCTTCCGCTCCGCCCTGGCGGGAGCAGACGCCGACCCGCTCGCCTCCGGGCTCGCGGCTGACGTCCTGGCGATCGCGG
>CAXUCF010000330.1:0-4869 GCA_964249275.1 uncultured Lichenihabitans sp. | reverse complement strand
GACAAGGCCGAGGACCGCGAGCTGTTCCGCGACGCCATGACGAAGATCGGCCTCGACACGCCGCGCTCGCACCACGTCGGCTCGCTCGCCGAGGCGCTGGCCTGCATCGACGACGTCGGCCTGCCGGCCATCATCCGCCCCTCCTTCACCATGGGCGGCACGGGCGGCGGCATCGCCTACAACCGCGACGAATATATCGAGATCATCGAGCGCGGCCTCGACGCTTCCCCCACCACGCAGGTCCTCGTCGAGGAAAGCGTGCTCGGCTGGAAGGAATACGAGATGGAGGTGGTGCGCGACCGCGCCGACAACGCCATCATCGTGTGCTCGATCGAGAACGTCGACCCGATGGGGGTCCACACCGGCGATTCCATCACGGTCGCGCCGGCGCTGACGCTGACCGACAAGGAATACCAGATCATGCGCGACGCCTCGCTGGCGGTGCTGCGCGAGATCGGCGTCGAGACCGGCGGCTCCAACGTGCAGTTCGCCATCGATCCCGCGAACGGCCGCATGATCGTCATCGAGATGAACCCGCGGGTGTCGCGTTCCTCGGCGCTGGCCTCCAAGGCCACGGGCTTCCCGATCGCCAAGGTCGCGGCCAAGCTCGCGGTCGGCTACACGCTGGACGAGATCCGCAACGACATCACGGGCGGCGCCACCCCGGCCTCCTTCGAGCCGACGATCGACTACGTCGTGATCAAGATCCCGCGCTTCGCCTTCGAGAAGTTCCCCGGGGCCGAGCCGATCCTGTCGACCGCCATGAAATCCGTCGGCGAGGCCATGGCGATCGGCCGGACCTTCGCGGAATCGCTGCAGAAGGCGCTGCGTTCGCTCGAAACCGGGCTCAACGGCCTCGACGAGATCCCGATCGACGGCATGACCGTGCCGGGCGAGGAGCGCGGTGCACTGCGGGCTGCCCTCGGGCGGCCCACGCCCGACCGCCTGCTGGTCGTGGCGCAGGCGCTGCGCCACGGCATGAGCCACGCCGAGATCCACGAGGCCTGCCGCTTCGATCCATGGTTCATCGAGCAGATCCAGGGCATCGTCGACCTCGAGGCCAAGGTGCGCCGCTTCGGCCTGCCGCGCAGCGCCGGCAACCTGCGGCAATTGAAGGCGGCCGGCTTCTCGGACGCGCGTCTCGCCGCGCTGTCCGGGCAGAGCCCGGAGAGCGTCACGGCGCTGCGTCACGGTCTCGGGGTACGCCCCGTGTTCAAGCGCATCGACACCTGCGCGGCCGAGTTCGCCTCGCCCACCGCCTATATGTATTCGACCTATGCGCCATGGTTCGACGGTGCGGCCGCCGACGAGGCGCGGCCGTCGGCGCGCGACAAGGTGGTGATCCTGGGCGGCGGCCCGAACCGCATCGGCCAGGGCATCGAGTTCGACTATTGCTGCTGTCACGCCTGCTTCGCGTTGAGCGAGGCCGGCTACGAGACCGTCATGGTCAACTGCAATCCCGAGACCGTGTCGACCGATTACGACACGTCGGACCGGCTCTATTTCGAGCCGCTGACCGCCGAAGACGTGCTGGAGGTGCTGGACACCGAGCGCTCGGCCGGGACCCTCAGGGGCGTGATCGTGCAGTTCGGCGGGCAGACCCCGCTGAAGCTCGCCCCGGCGCTCCAATCCGCCGGCATCCCGATCCTCGGCACCAGCGTCGACTCGATCGACCTCGCCGAGGACCGCGACCGCTTCAAGCGCCTGCTCGACAAGCTGGGGCTGAAGCAGCCCAGGAACGCCATCAGCTATTCGGTGGAGCAGTCGCGCCTCGTCGCGGCATCGCTCGGACTGCCGCTCGTCGTGCGCCCGTCCTACGTGCTGGGGGGCCGCGCCATGGCGGTCATCCGCTCCGAGGCGGCGCTCGACAGCTACCTGCTCGACACGCTGCCGGGCCTGGTCCCGCCCGAGGTCAAGACCCGCTACCCCAACGACAAGACCGGGCAGATCAATACGGTGCTGGGCACGAACCCGCTGCTCTTCGACCGCTACCTGTCGGACGCCATCGAGATCGACGTCGATGCGCTCTGCGACGGCGCGGACGTGTATGTGGCCGGCATCATGGAGCACATCGAGGAAGCCGGCATCCATTCGGGCGACTCCGCCTGTTCGCTGCCGCCCCATTCGCTCGATGCCACGACCATCGCCGAGATCGAGCGCCAGACCCGCGTGTTGGCGCTGTCGCTCGGGGTGGTCGGGTTGATGAACGTGCAATATGCCATCAAGGACGGGGTCATCTTCGTGCTGGAAGTGAACCCCCGCGCGTCGCGCACCGTACCGTTCGTGGCGAAAGTCATCGGCCGCGCGCTGGCCAAGATCGCGTCGCGCATCATGGCGGGCGAGAAGCTCGCAGGCTTCGGCCTCGAGGCGCAGAAGCTCGACCACGTGGCGGTCAAGGAAGCAGTGTTCCCCTTCGCGCGGTTCCCCGGCGTCGACACGGTCCTCGGACCCGAGATGCGCTCGACCGGCGAGGTCATGGGCCTCGACCGCTCCTTCGATATCGCCTTCGCCAAGAGCCAGCTCGGCGCCGGCACCGTGGTGCCGACCGCAGGCACCGTCTTCGTGTCGGTCAAGGACGCCGACAAGCCGCGCGTGATCGACACCATGAAGGTCCTGGCCGGGCTCGGCTTCAAGATCCAGGCGACCGGCGGCACCTTGAACCGGCTGCGCGAAGCCGGCATCTCGGCCACCAAGGTCAACAAGGTGTCGGAGGGTCGCCCGCACGTGGTCGACGCCATCAAGAACGGCGGCATCCAGCTCGTCGTCAACACGACCGAGGGTGCCCGGGCGCTATCGGATTCGCGCGACCTGCGCCGCGCCGCGCTGCTCCACAAGGTTCCCTACTACACCACCCTGGCGGGCGCCATCGCGGCGGCGCGGGGCATCGGCGGCTACGTCGGCGGCGAACTCGAGGTGAGGGCGCTGCAGGATTATTTCGCCTGAGTGGTCGGCCGGTGGGCACCAGCGGAGGGCCGCTCGGCGCCGCTCGGCGCGGGATCCCCCGCAACCTGGATGTCGCAGCGCGGCGGGCGCAGGCAGGTTTCTGCTTACACCCGAGTGGAGCCGTCTCGATTTCGCTCCGCACGAGCGGAAGCGATCGCGGCGAAAGCTCCGCCACGCCGGCTTGGGGGTCGAGGCGGCATGTCGCGCAGTTCGCTCCCATGCGGAACGAGAGTCCGGCCTGCAAGTTGACGGATTTCGTGGCCGGGAACATGCTGCGGTTCCTTGGAGCCTGCATCGCGCCTTATCGGGATGGGCATGTCTTGCGCGACACCGGCCGGGCTTTGAACCAGATGTCGTGCTGCGGCCGAGCTGGCCGCAACACCCGTTGAGAGTGAATGAGATGGACAGAGTGCCGATGACCGTCGTGGGCTATTCCACGTTGGAGGCCGAACTCAAGATGCGGCAGCAGGAAGAACGGCCGCGCATCATCCAGGCCATCTCCGAGGCGCGCTCCCACGGCGACCTGTCCGAGAACGCGGAATACCACGCCGCCAAGGAATCCCAGTCGCTGAACGAGGGCCGCATCGCGGAGCTCGAGGACCGTCTGTCGCGCGCCGAGGTCATCGACGTGTCCAAGCTGTCGGGCAGCACCGTCAAGTTCGGCGCCACCGTGACGCTGGTCGACGAGGATACGGAAGAGAAGAAGGTGTTCCAGATCGTCGGCGAAAACGAGGCCGACGTGAAGGCCGGCAAGGTGTCGATCTCGTCGCCGACCGCCCGGGCGCTGATCGGCAAGAAGTCCGGTGACAGCGTCGAGGTGAACACGCCCGGCGGCGGCAAAAGCTATGAAGTGCTCAACGTGGCGTTCCGCTGACGGCCGGCGTCGCGGCCCCGAGGAAACCCACGGGATGACGGGACCGACACGCCGCGCCGTGCTGGGCCATGCGGCTGCGGCTGCAGCCGGGTTCGTCTTCCCGGTCGCCTCGGCGTCGCGAGCCGGCGCGCAAACCGGACCGAGGCCGGGGCCGGAGGGACTGCGCTTGCGCAGGATCGCGGTCGACACCTCGCGCGTGGCCGCGATCGGCAGTCCCACTGCCGCGGATCTGCTGGCCCGTGAACTCACCCGTCACCTGCGCCAGGTGTTCGGTGACCTCATCGCGGCGCAAGAAGTCGGTGGCGCCACGCTGGTGGCCCGCATCTCGTCGCTGTATCTCACCTCCTTCGTGGGTGGCCGCGCCCACGGGCGCCGCGGTGAGGGATCGGGCAACGATAGTCTGGAAGGGGTCGGCATCGTATCGAAGGGCAGCGGCGTCGTGTCGGAAACGCCGGTCCTGTCGGTGCTCGACCCGGCCTATAGCGGCGCGTGGTACCTGCCCGACATCGACGAGAGGCGCATCGATGCGATCGCCCGTCACTTCGCCTATTGGCTGAGGCGGGAGATGGGGGTCTGACCACGGACGATCGGCACCTGCTCCCGGTCGGGACCAGCGCCTGGGTGATCACGGACGGCAAGATCGGCGACGAGGTCCAATGCTTCGGCATCGCCGAGGAACTCGGCCTCGCCCCCGAGCGCCGGCTCATCCGGCCGCGCGCGCCCTGGTCCTGGCTCGCGCCCTACGGCCCGGTCGATCCGCGCGAGGGGCCGGCCCGTCGGCGCAGTCCCGTGGCGCCCCCCTTCCCGGATGTCGCCATCGCGGCCGGCCGGCGCACCGTGCCCTACCTGCGCCGCGTCAAGCAAGCCTCGGGCGGACGCACCTTCACGGTCTTCGTCAAGGACCCTTATACCGGGACCGGCACGGCCGACGTGATCTGGGTGCCCGAGCACGACGGGCTGCGGGGCGACAACGTCGTCGTGACGCTGACGCCGGCCCATCGGCTGCGCCCGGCGGTGTTCGCTGCCGCGCGGGAGACGCCGGATCCCAGGAT
>CAXUCF010000329.1:0-4870 GCA_964249275.1 uncultured Lichenihabitans sp. | reverse complement strand
GGGAGGTCGAAGCGGACGTTGTCTGCGGCGAAGCCGTACTCGCCGAGGTGGTGCAGCAGGTGGTTGATCTCGGCCGAGCGCAGCAGCGCCTTCGTCGGGATGCAGCCCCAGTTGAGGCAGATGCCGCCGAGGTGCTCGCGGTCCACAACGGCGGTCTTGAAGCCGAGCTGGGCGGCCCGGATCGCCGTGACGTAACCGCCGGGACCGGCCCCGACCACGATGATGTCGTATGCGTCAGCCATTTCCCTTAGCCCTTGTCAGAAACAAATGGGGTCTCATGATCTTCAAGAGACACTCTCTCCTTTTCGATCTTGCGAAGTATGGTATCGATATGCGACTCAGTCTGACCAACTTTAACTCCGAGACTAGCTATTCGCTTCGCATCATCCATTGATCGATGATCGCTGCTCTCTTCTCGCAACTCTTCCAAAATATCCTGAATCTCTAACGTCCTCTTCTGGAGATCATATGCAACGCTAGAGAGATCAGCAACTACAGCCTTAGCTCTACGAGGACTTAGTCCATGCCTTGTCTGAATAAGCTGTACATCAATTCTGTGAGCATCGTTCCGCATGGAAGCTTCAATTTCCTCGATCCTACCGAGCACGGCAGAATTGGATTGCCTACGGTTAAGGAAGGTCCTTATCAGTACCGCTATGGAAGCGAGCGCTGACATGATGATGCCGCCGGTGACGGCAAGTGGAAGGATCGATGCCAATATGTCGGTGTTCATCTATGCTGATCCCAAAATTAGAGCCAGCCTAGCCCCGAAGGCACATATTAGGGCACCACCCACTAGCATGGGAATATTCTGCACGTCGAGAACTGTCATATGTGAACCTACCGCCGTCCATGCAGCAAATATCAATAGTTGTGGCAACATAAAAATCAACATCATAATTGAGAGAAGCATGATCCATGGACCAACTTGTTTTGTTCCAAATATAGAACCGATACTTTCGAATGCATCAGCTATGCCGATTGCATTTATTGCGACAGCAGCGAATAGCAGATCCCTGGCTAAACCCTGATAAGCGGCCAAATATAACAAATCGTTCATGTGTGATGGAGAGAATGCGACTGACAACAAAACAGGGCTCGCGGCAAAGATCACCGCAAGTATCCAGATCATCAAGCGTACAAAGGATTGCATATAAAGGAATCACACCAGCATGCTCATCGGATGCTCGATGAGGTCCTTGAAGGCCGCCATCAGTTCGGCTCCGAGCGCCCCGTCGACGGCGCGGTGATCGCACGACAGCGTCACCGTCATCACGGTCGCGACGGCAGGCTCGCCGTGCTTGACCACGACCCGCTTCTCGCCGGCGCCCACCGCCAGAATGGTGACATGCGGCGGGTTGACGATCGCGCTGAAGTTCTTGACCCCGAACATGCCGAGATTCGACACCGCGGTGGCGCCGCCCTGGTACTCCTCGGGTTTCAGCTTCTTCGCTCGGGCCCGGTCGGCCATGTCCTTCGTCTCGTTGGAGATGACCGACAGCGTCTTCAGCTCGGCCGAACGGATCACCGGTGTGATGAGCCCGCCCGGGATCGACACCGCGATGCCCACGTCGGAATGCATGTGCTTCAGCATGGCGCTTTCGGTCCAGGTCACGTTGGCGTCGGGCACGCGTTTCAACGCCAGCGCCATCGCCTTGACGATGAAGTCGTTGACCGAGACCTTGAAATCCGGCTTCCCGTCCCTGTCCTTGGGCGCCGCGCCGTTCACCTGTTCGCGCAGCGCCATCAAGGCGTCGAGTTCGCAGTCCGCCGCGAGGTAGAAATGCGGGATCGTCGCCTTCGCTTCGCTCAGTCGGCGCGCGATGGTCTTGCGCATGCCGTCATGCGGCACCTCGGTGAAGGAGCCGGCGGGGAACAGCTTCCTGGTCTGCTCATCCGACGGCCCGGCAGGCCTTGCTGCGGCAGGGCTCGACGCAGCCAGCGACAAGGGTGCCGCGGGCACCGGGGCCGTCGGGGCCTGTGCAGCGGCGGCGGGCGCGGTCCTCGGCGGATTGGCCATGGCCGAGCGCACGTCGCGCTCGATCACGCGGCCGTGGGGGCCGGAACCCTTGACCGACGCGATATCGAGGCCGCCCTCCCGGGCGACGCGGCGCGCCAGCGGGGACGCGAAGATCCGGCCACCACCCGCCGGGCTGGGCCGGGTCGCGCCGTCGGCCGCGGGGGCTCCGGCCGGCTTGGCGCTCACCGACACCATGTCGGGGGTGCGCTCGTATTGATGCCCTTCGGGCACTTCGAGCTGGTCGGGCGCGGCGGCCTTGGGCGGCGGGGCCGCGCCATTCGAGGCCGGCACGGCCGGGGATGGCGTGTTGCCACCCGCCGCCACGGCCTTCACGTCCTCGCCCTCGCCGGCCATCAGACCGATCACGTCGTTGACCGGCACGTCCGCCGTGCCCTCCGGGATCACGATCCTGGCCAGCACGCCTTCCTCGACCGCCTCCACCTCCATGGTGGCCTTGTCGGTCTCGATCTCGGCGATGACGTCACCGGACTTGATGGCGTCGCCTTCCTTCTTCAGCCACTTGGCGAGATTGCCCTTCTCCATCGTCGGAGACAGGGCCGGCATCAGGATGTTGGTGGGCATGGAGGCCTCGGACGGAATGCCAAGCAGCCTGGCTGCGGAAAACGTGACGGAACGGCAAACCCGGCGCAACACGCCGAGAGCTCGGCCTGCGAGACCGGGCGAAAACGGTTCAGCGATAGCACACGCCCTTCACCGCCTCGACCACGTCGGCCACGTGCGGCAGCGCCAGCTTCTCGAGGTTCGCCGCGTAGGGCATCGGCACGTCCTTGCCGGTGACCCGCACCACGGGTGCGTCGAGGTAGTCGAAGGCCTGTTCCATCAGCCGCGCCATGATCTCGGCCCCGACGCCCGACTGCGCCCAGCCCTCCTCGACCGTGACGCAGCGGCCGGTCTTCTTGACCGAGGCCACGATGGTGTCGGTGTCCATGGGCCGGATGGTGCGCAGGTCGATCACCTCGGCCTCGACGCCCTCCTTGGCGAGTTCGTCGGCGGCTTTCAGTGCGAGACTCATGCCCATCGACCAGGACACGATGGTCACGTCCTTGCCGGCCCGCGCCACCTTGGCGACCCCGAGCGGGATCGTGAAATCGTCGAGTTCGGGCACCTCGAAGCTCTGCCCGTAGAGAATCTCGTTCTCCAGGAACACCACCGGGTTCGGGTCGCGGATCGCGCTCTTCAGCAGGCCCTTGGCGTCGGACGCCGAATAGGGCGCCACGACCTTGAGGCCGGGGACGTTGGAGTACCAAGCCGTGTAGTCCTGGCTGTGCTGCGCGCCGACCCGGGCCGCGGCGCCGTTGGGGCCGCGAAACACGATCGGCGAACCCATCTGGCCGCCCGACATATAAAGCGTTTTGGCGGCCGAATTGATGATGTGGTCGATCGCCTGCATGGCGAAGTTGAAGGTCATGAATTCGATGATGGGCCTCAGGCCCGACATGGCGGCCCCGACCCCGATGCCGGCGAAGCCGTGCTCGGTGATAGGCGTATCGATGACACGCTTCGCGCCGAACTCCTCCAGCAGGCCTTGGGTGACCTTGTAGGCGCCCTGGTATTCGGCGACTTCCTCGCCCATCACGAAAACCTTGGGCTCGCGACGCATCTCCTCGGCCATGGCGTCACGCAAGGCTTCGCGCACCGTCATGGTGACCATCTTGGTGCCGGCCGGAAACTCGGGTGCGGAGGGCACCGCCATACCACCGTCGAGGCCATGGTCGGCCGCATCGGCCCTGGGGCCGCCGCCGTCCTGGCCGGGCGCCTTGGGCTTGGAAGCGAGATCGGGGGCTCCCGGCTTGGCGCCATCCGGCAAGGCGGCATCCGGAGTCGCTGCCGCACCTGCGGCCGACGGTGCTGCCGCGGCACTGACGACCGGCGCAGGCGCCGCGTCGGCCGGCTCGCCTTCGGCCGCGATGACGCCGATCGGTGTGTTCACGGCGACGTTGTCGGTTCCCTCCTCGACCAGGATGGCGCTGAGCGTCCCCTCGTCCACAGCCTCCACCTCCATGGTGGCCTTGTCGGTCTCGATCTCGGCCAGGACGTCGCCGGACTTGACCTGGTCGCCGATCTTCTTGACCCACTTGCTCAGCTTCCCCTGTTCCATGGTGGGCGACAGAGCGGGCATCAACACGTTGGTGGCCATTGTTCTTCCCTAGATCGCCCGCAGGGTCAGAGCGTGATGTCGGTCCACAGTTCTGAAGGCTCAGGCTCTGGGTTGGCTTGTGCGAAATCCGCCGCCTCGGTCACCACCGACCGGATCTTGGCGTCCACGGCCTTGAGGTCGTCCTCGGAGGCGCCGTGGTCCTTGATCAGGCGGGTGCGGACCTGCTCGATAGGGTCCTGCTGGTCCCGCATCTTCTGCACCTCCTCGCGGGTCCGGTACTTGGCCGGGTCCGACATGGAATGGCCGCGATAGCGGTAGGTCTGCATTTCCAAGATCACGGGGCCATGGCCGGCGCGGCAATGATCGGCGGCGCGGCGCCCCGCATCGCGCACGGCGCGCACATCCATCCCGTCCACCCGCTCGCCCGGGATGTTGAACGAGACGCCACGCTTCGAGAAATCCGTCTGGGCCGAGGACCGCGTCACCGACGTGCCCATGGCGTAGCGGTTGTTCTCGATCACGTAGATCACGGGAAGCTTCCACAGCTCCGCCATGTTGAAACTCTCGTAGACCTGGCCCTGGTTGGCGGCACCGTCGCCGAAATACGCCATGGCGACCGAGCCGTCCCCGCTATACTGGCTCGCGAAGGCGAGCCCGGTTCCGAGCGACACCTGGGCACCCACGATACCGTGGCCACCGTAGAAGTTCTTGTCCTTGGAGAACATGTGCAT
>CAXUCF010000328.1:4381-4875 GCA_964249275.1 uncultured Lichenihabitans sp. | reverse complement strand
CAGGTGAACGGCGTCGCGCCCTGGTGGTCCATGCACGCGCGCAACAAGCGCTCCGTCACGCTCAACCTGAAGCATCCGAGGGCCAGGGCCATCGTGCTCGACCTCGCCCGCACGGCCGACGTCCTGGTCGAGAACTTCCGCCCCGGCCAGCTCGAGAAGATGGGCCTCGGCGACGCGGCCCTGCGCGACGCCAACCCCGGCCTCGTCGTGGCGCACATCTCGGGCTTCGGCCTCGAAGGCCCCTACCGCGACCGCGCCGCCTTCGGGGTCATCGGGGAAGCCATCGGCGGCCTGCGCTACCTGTGCAACCACCCGGCGGGCACGACCGACCTGCCGCCGGTGCGCATCGGCATCTCGATCGGCGATTCCCTCGCGGGCCTCTACGCCGCCTTCGGCATCATGGCGGCGCTGTGGCGGCGCGACAAAGCCTCGGGTGGCGACGGCAAGCCCCGCACGCTCGACGTGGCGCTGACCGATTCCGTGCTGTCCATGAT
>CAXUCF010000328.1:0-4371 GCA_964249275.1 uncultured Lichenihabitans sp. | reverse complement strand
CAGCGCTTATCCGTGCCGGGACGGCAAGTGGATCATCGTGCGGCCAATTCTCAGCCGCTCTGGGCCAAGCTCGCCGCGCTGATGGGCCGGCCGGAACTCGCGAAGGACCCGCGCTTCGTCGACAACCCGGCCCGCCTCGCCCACGTCGAGGAGCTCGACAGGCTCATCGGCGAATGGACCCGCACCATGGCGGCCGCCGCGGCCGATGCGGCGCGGGACGCGGCCGACATCCCCTCGACGCTGATCTATTCGGCCGCCGAGGTGGCCGCCGACCCGCAGTTCCGCGGGCGCGGCATGGTGCGGGAGGTCGAGGACCCGGCCTTCGGTCGGCCGGTGCTGCAGGCCGGCGTCGTGCCGCTGGTGATGGAGGACCCCGGCGCCATCCGCTGGCCCGGTGCCGCCATCGGGGCGCACACCGCCGAGGTGCTGGGCGAGATCGGCCTCGACGAGGACGCCGTGACGGCCCTGCGGGTCGAGGGGGTGCTGTGATGGCCGGGAAGGAAACCGTCGAGATCGTCGAGGTCGGCCCGCGCGACGGGCTGCAGGGGATCGGCCCCTTCGTGCCGACGGACAGCAAGGTCGCCATGGTGGAGCGGCTCCACGCCGCCGGCCTGAAGCGCATCGAGATCGGCTCCTTCGTCAGCGCCTCGGCCCTGCCGCAGATGCGCGACACGCCGGATCTGCTGAAGCACTGCATGACGGCTTTACCCGGCCTCGTCCCGCAGGTGCTGGTGCCGAGCGAGCGGCGCGCTCACGACGCGCTCGCGGCGGGTGCCCGCTGCCTCGCCTGGGTGATCTCCGTGTCGGAGCCGCACAACCGCTCCAACGTGCGCCGCTCGCCCGACGAGTCGGCGGCCGAATACGGGCGCCTCGCGGTTGAGCTGCCCGAAGGCACGTTCATGCGGCTGAACCTCGCGACCGCCTTCGATTGCCCCTTCGCGGGGCGCGTCGACGAGGACGCCGTGCTGGCGCTGCTCGACCGGCTGGTGCCGGCCCTCCCCGACGCGGAGGTGTGCCTCTGCGACACGACGGGCCGGGCCGACCCCGCCCACGTCGCGTCGCTGTTCCGCGACGCGAAGGCGCGCCTGCCCGGCACCGCCTTCGCGTTCCATGCCCACGACACCTACGGGCTCGGCACCGCCAACGTCCATGCCGCCTTCGAGGCGGGCGTGCGGGTGATGGACGCCTCGGTGGCGGGCCTCGGCGGCTGCCCCTTCGCGCCCGGCGCCACCGGCAACGTCGCCACCGAGGACCTCGCCTGGATGTTCGCCCGCATGGGCGTCGCGACCGGCATCGACCTCGACCGCATCGTGGCAGTCGCCCGCGATGGCGCCGCCCTGCCGGGCGCCCTCCCGGGCGGCCGCGTGCGGGATGCCCTCGCGGCCGCGGACCGGCTGTGTGCGACGAGGGCGACGGTGTGAGGTGGGCGTATGAGGTGGAACGCTTGAGTCAGCCATGTGGGGCTCTATACTGCCCCACATGGCTGAGGACAAACCGACGCTTGGGAGAATCGCGCGGCTCTTCGTGCACGCGCGCCGCGCCCTCGGCACGGAAGGCGAGGCGCGCGAGTTCTTGACGTCACCCCATCCCGAACTCGACGGGCGCAGTCCGCTCGAAGCGGCGAAGACGGATCTCGGCATGCGCCGCACCGAGCAGATCCTAACCGCGCTCGAATACGGCCTTGCCCTCTGACGCCTTCGCGGTTGCGGCTTTGGCGGATCGTCACCGGCCCCCATCCCATCTGGTCCGGAGAGGGAGCCCGCTTGTTCGGCCAGCGGTGGAACCCTCCGGGACAACCGGCCATCTATATGGGCACGAGCTTCGCCGTCTGCCTCATCGAGGTCCTGGTCCACGCGAACCGCAAGACGCCGCCGAGTGCCGCGCGCCACGTCGAAGCCGTCGTTCCCGACGACGTGTCTCGCGAGGTTTTCGATCCCGCCGCGCATGCCGACTGGGACGATCTGCGCGACACCGCGATGGCCCAGGCTTTCGGCCGGGCCTGGATCGAGGAGCGGAGATCCGCGCTCCTGTTCGTCCCCTCCGTCGTGACGGCCGGGCGCGACACCAATGTCGTGGTCAATCCGGACCACCCCTATGCCTCGCATCGCGGTCGGGCCGGAGACGGCCGTCGCTCTCGACCCGCGGCTCTTCGGAGTATGAAGCACTCGCCCTCCACGGGTGGCGTGCTGCCGGGTGCACGGTGCTGACGAGCTGACAGGTTCGCGGTTGACCCGCGAGACAGGATCGCGCCGGCCAAGCTATGTCCGGCTGCCGATCGGGACGGTGACGAGCACGCACCGAGGCGAATGTTCGCGTGGGAGGCGGACCTCACGTCTCCGCGGCTTGCTGCAGACGCGTCAGGTAGATCGCCCAGCCGGTCGTGCAGAGCGCATAGTCCTCGTCGGCATGGGGGAAGCCCCCATGGGACAACAGGAGCGTGGTCCCTTCGGGGCTGGGCCGGATGCGGAAGGTGATGACGGTGTCGGCCCATTCGGGTCGGAATAATCCCGTCGTACGCCAGACGATCCGCGAAGGCGGCTCGAGCGCCTCGATCGGCACGCGCGTGATCTTGTCTCCGCCGTGAAACCGGAACTCTCCGACGCCGCCGACATGGAGGTCGAGGTCGGCGTCGGGCGTCCACCAGCTGCGGATGCCCTCCGGCGTCGCCAGGGGCCGTGTAGACCCGCTCCGGCTCGGCCTCGATGCGCAGCAAATGCATGATGTCGGCCACTATGCCGCCTCCGCCACCGCCGCGACGCGCTGCCAGGTCGTGGCCTGCATCGATGGGCGCGCTCGCATCCGGTCGAGCCATCCCACGAGGTTCGAAGCCGAAGCCGTGAGGTCCACCCATTCGGGAGCGGCGGCGAAGAAGTCGAGCTGAGGCCCGAGCATCATGTCGGCGAGACTGAGCGCTTCGCCGGCAAAGAACGGCTGGTCGCCCAGAAGTCGCGACAGTTCGGGAAAGACGATGCGGGCCTGCGGCATGGCTTCCGCGATCGCAACCTCATCGGGGGTAAGACCCAGGAGTTGCGGCCCGACCACGCGGTGGAAGACGATGACGTTCGCACAGCCCTGGAAGAGATAGCAGTCGTTGACGTTCATTACCTGATCCATGCGGGCCGCGGTTCGCGAGTCGGCGGGGGTCAAGGCGGGCGCCGGCAGGATCCGGTCCAGGTAGCGCAGGATCGCCTGCGTCTCGTAGAGAGCGAAGCCGTCGTGTTCGAGCACCGGCATCTTGCCGAACGGCTGGCGCTTGAGATGGGTCCCCTGCTTCTGATCGCCGGGCGCGAGCGGGGCCAGGCGCCAGGGCGCGCCTTTCTCCTCCAAAGTCGCCAGGACGGCGCGGGCGTAAGGGCTGCCCGGAATGGTGTGAACGACGAATTCCGACATGGCGTATCCTCATCTCAAGCGGGTTGCGTGTCGACGTAGGCGACGAACTCGCCGAGCCTCGCCGGCCAACCGCTGCCCACCGCATCGGCCACCCTCTCGGCGTCCGCGCCGAAGCGTTCGAGCTGGCGGTGCTCGAGCCGCACCCGCGTGCCTCCGCGGTCCAGGGGCGTGAAGGTGATCTCCACCTCGGTCAGGAGGTCCGGATCGTAGGTCCAGCGGCCGTCGAGCTGCCAGCCGAGGAGAAGGCGCCCGGGTGGCTCCCAGGACAGCACCTGGCCCCACTGGGTCTCGACGCCCTCGGCGTCGCGCTCGAACCAGCGCCCGCCGGCGAAAGGTTCGACCACGACGTCGTCGTGCGGGTTCCGGCCGGGCGTCTTGCCCACCGGCCACCAGCGGCCCATCCGCGCCGTGAAGAGTTCGAACGCGCGAGGGGGCGAAGCCTTTACGTCCACGGTCCTGACCACAGGCGCGATGCTCATCGGGGCTCCTCCTCGACCGTGTCGGCGTAAGCCTGAAAGGCGTCCAGGGCCGCGGCCCAATGCTGATCGAGCCAGTTCCGCATGACGCCGATGCCGCGGGGATCGATCCGGTAGACGCGGCGCGTGCCTTGCGCCTCGTCCTGCACGAGGCCGGCATCCTTGAGCACACGAAGGTGCTGGGACACCGCCGGTCTCGTGACCGTCATGCCGGCCGCCAGCGCCCCCACTGAAGCCGGCTCGCGCGCGAGCCGCTCGAAGAGGCTGCGTCGCGTCGGGTCGGCCAGTGCGGCAAGAGCGGAAGCGAGGTCTAACGAGTAAGCCATGGCTTACCGTTAGCCGATACGCACGGACGTGTCAATGCGAGTCGTCCTCGCACTCAGGGCGATTGGGTGAAGGGCGTCGTCCGGAGCCGGTTCCCCCGTCGCCCCTCCACCGCCTTGCAGGCGGTCTCCCTCCCCCGCGTAGCGGGGGAGGGGCAAGGCGACTGCAGCGCTCCTCACCC
>CAXUCF010000327.1:0-4881 GCA_964249275.1 uncultured Lichenihabitans sp. | reverse complement strand
GCACCTATCTGACCTGGACCAACTTCTCGGTCCTGTTCACCTCCCAGGCCCCCGCGGCGTTGCTGGCCCTGGCCCTGATCGTGCCCCTGACGGCGGGCGACTACGACCTGTCCGTGGGCGCCAACGTCACGCTGGCCGCCATGGTCATCGGCGTACTAAACGCGCAGGCCGGCTGGTCGCTCGCCGTCGTGCTGCCGCTCACGCTGGCGGCCGGGGCGGCCGTGGGGCTGGTGAACGCCTTCTTCATCGTCTACGTCCGCATCCCCTCGCTCGTGGTGACGCTGGCGACCGCGTCGCTGATCACCGGGCTGGTGCAGTGGATGAGCGATTCTTCCACGATCAGCGGCATCTCGCCCTGGCTGCAGGAGGTGGTCGGCGGCGGGCAGCTGTTCGGCCTCGCCTACGCGTTCTACTACGCGCTGATCGTCGCCGTGGTCCGGGCCGGGTGCCTCGTGGTGTCCGGGCTGCTCGCCTCCTTCGCCGGCATCGTCTACGCGGGCATCCTGGGAGCGGCCGACCCCTTCTCGGGTTTGAACTTCCTGCTGCCCGCCTTCTCGGCCGCCTACCTCGGCGCCACCAGCATCGTGCCCGGCCGCTTCAACCCGTGGGGGACGCTCGTCGCGGTCTACTTCCTGGCGAGCGGCATCGTGGGGCTGACGATGCTGGGCATCCCGATCTGGGTCACCAACATCTTCAACGGCGCGGCCCTGATCCTGGCCGTCACGGCGTCGCAGTTCGCGCGCGGCCGCGAGGAGATCGACTTTGGCTGAGCGCATGGCTTGGCGGATGGCGCCGACCCCCGGCCGTACGGCCCTGGTGGTGGTCGACATGCAGAACGCCTTCTGCCGCGACGAGGGCTCGACCGCCCTGATCGGCCTCGACGCCGGGAGGCTCAAGGCCGCCGTGGCGCCCTGTCTGCGCCTGCTGGACGGGGCCCGGGCCTCAGGCCTGCCCGTGATCTTCACGCGCTACGCTTACCGGCCCGACTACGCGGACGGCGGTGTCCTGGTCCGCTATCTCGTGCCCGCGCTGGGGCGGGCGGACTATCTGGCCGACGGCACCTGGGACGCCGCGATCCTGGACGAGTTCGCCCCGCGCCCAACCGAGGTCGTGGTCGACAAGAACCGGCCTAGCGCCTTTTACGCGCCCGCCATGGAGGCCGCGCTCGCGAGGCTCGACGTCGACACGCTGGTCGTCTGCGGCGTGACCACGAGCTGCTGCGTCGAGAGCACGGTGCGGGACGCGAGCCAGCGCGATTATAAGGTGTTCGTGGCCCGCGACGCCGTGGCCGAGATGGACGAGGCCCGCCACGACGCCAGCCTCGCCACCATGGGGGCGTTGTTCGCCGACCTCGGGTCGGTCGACGACATCCTGGATGCTCTGCGGGCCGCGCCGAGCGGCGTCAGCGCGGGGTCAGCCGCTCCCGCAGCAGCGCCTTGACGACCTTGCCGGCGCTGTTCTTCGGCATGTCGGCGATCGCGAAGAACCCGCGGGGCACCTTGTAGCTCGCGAGCTGCGCCTTGCAGTGGGCTCGCAGCGCGGCCTCGTCGAGCGGGCCCCGCGTGGTCACGAAGGCCGCCACCTCCTCGCCGAACTCCGCCGACGGCCAGCCCACCACGGCGGCCTCGAGCACTTCGGCGTTGCCGAGCAGGACCCGTTCGACCTCGTCGGGGTAGATGTTCACGCCGCCGCGGATGATGAGATCCTTGGACCGCCCGGTGATGTAGAGGCATCCGTCCTCCCCGATCCGGCCCATGTCGCCGGGGTAGTAGCAGCCCTGCCGGAACGCCGCCGCGCTCGCCTCGGGGTTCTCGTGGTACCCGTCCGGCAGCCAGGGGGCACGCTGCCGGATGTGCCCGACCTCGCCCGTGGGCAGCACGCGGTCCGCGTCGTCGACGATCTCGAAGGCCGACATCAGCGCCGGCCGGCCGACCGAAGCGGCCGAGGCGCCCTGGACGTCTTTGGTTAGCAGGCTGATCGCTCCGCCCTCGGTCGACGCATAGAGGTTGATGAAGCCCGGGGTGACCAGCTCCTGGATCGACCGGCGCTCCTCGGCGTGGAGCGCGGCGCCGCTGGAGATCATGAGCCTCAGGCCCTTCAGCTCCGCCTGATGGGCGGGCGCGACCGCGAGCAGGCGGCGCAGGATCGTCGGCGTGAGGAAAGTCGTGGTGATCCGGCTCCGATCGATCTTCGGCGCGAGGTGGTCGGGATCGTAGGGCGGCGGGAACAGCACCACCGTGGCGCCGCCGATCAGGTGGCCCAGGGTGAAGCCGCGACCGCCCCCGAAGTAAAAGGGGGTCGCGCAAAGGAAACGGTCGGAGCTCAGAAAGCCCAGGCTCACCCACTCGGACAGTTGCCGCATCAGGAACTGGCCGTGCGTAACCCGCGGCCCTTTGGGGATGCCGGTGGTCCCCGACGACAGCGACAAGAGGAGGGGGTAATGCAGCTCGCCCGGCCAGGTCGCCGGCACCGGCGCGGGCTCGGGCAGCTCGGCGAAGACCAGCTGCCTCACGTCCGCGAGGTCCGCGACGGGGCCGTCGACCAGCACGGTTCCCGCCTTGAAGAAGCCGAGCACGCGGTTCTTCTCGACGGCGGTCCACCGGATGTCGACCGGCAGCATCACAGCGCCGAGCCGGAACAGCGCCAGCATGACGAGCACGTAGTCAACCGTGTCGCCCATCGCGACCCCGACGAGGTCGCCCTCCCGTACCCCGGCGGCCCGGAGACGCAGGGCCACGCTCAGCACGTCGCGGCGCAGCGCAGCGTAGGTGACGACCCGGTCGCCGTCCTCCAGCGCCGGATGATCGGGGCGGCGGTCGGCGTTGGCGAGGATGACGTCGACGAGGTTCATGGCGCGGCAAGCCCCATTTCGCGGGCGATCTGGTCACGCAACATGTCGTTGGCGCCCTCGCCGAAGACGTATAATCCGCTGTCGCGCCAGTGGCGGTTCATCGCGCTCTCGCTGGCGTAGCCCGCGCTGGCCATGATCTCCATGCCCTGGCTCGCTACCGCCCGCAGGGCCTCGGACGCCAGGATCTTGGCTTGCGCGGACTCGCGTCGGCAGCGCTGCCCGGCCGAGATCATCCAGGCGAGCCGGTACAGCATGAGGCGGGCCTGATCGACCTGCATCTGCATGTCGACCAAGCGGTGACGCAGCACCTGGAACTGGGTCAGCGGCGCGCCGAACTGCACGCGCTCGCGCGCGTGGGCCACCGCGAGGTCGAGTGCCGCCTGGGCCTGGCCCATGGCGTTGGCGGCCTGCCCCGACCGGCTGTAGGCCAGGGTCGAGAGGATGGAAGCGAAGCCGCGACCCTCCTCCCCCATCAGGCTGTCGGCCGACACCATGACGTCGTCGAAACCCACGTCCCAAGATGTCAGGCTATTGTTGCCCAGCTTGTGCAGCCGCGTCATGTGCACACCGGGCGTCCCGGGCGGCACCAGCAGCACGGAAATCCCCGCGCTGCCGCGGCTGCCGGGCTCTGTCCGGCAGGGGGTGACGAGAAAGGCGGCCGTGTCGGCGGCGCTGATCCAGGTCTTGCGCCCGTTGACGCGCCAGCCCCCGTCGACGCGCTCGGCCCGGGTCGCGAGGCCCGCGGCGTCGGTTCCGGCGCCCGGCTCCGACAGGGCTAGCGCGAACTGCATCTCGCCGCGGATGAGCGGCGGCAGCAGGCGCTCGCGCTGCGCTTCGGTGCCGTGATGCAGCAGCGACATGCCGCCGAAGTCGACCGTGATGCTGTAGAGCGAGGCCGCGACGGCCGCGTGGAAGCCCAGGCGCTCCTGCACCAGGACGACCGTCGTCCAGTCGCCGTCGAGGCCGCCGTAGCGTTCCGGAAACGGGATCGCCAGCAGCCCCATCTCGCCGAAGCGGGCGAGCAGGTCGAGCGGGCATTCGCCGGCCTGATCGAGCGCGCGCACGCGCTCGGGCGGGCAATGCTTCGCCATCATGCGATCCACGGCGTCGAGGATCTGCACCTGTTCCTGAGTGTCCGTCCGATAAGGGCACGAGAAGTTGAGTGGCCGGGGCTGAGATGATTCCAGGAGGGTGCTGAAACCTGATCTGGAACCGCCATGTGGACCCCGGCCACCCGTGAGCAGCATAGTCGCTCGGACCTTCGCTACTCAACCGATCTGACCGACGCCGAATGGGCGGTCCTCGAACCGCTGTTGCCGTCCGCCAACCCGCTTGGGCGGCCGCGGCTGTGGTCGCTACGGGACATCGTGAACGGCATCTTCTTTGTTCTGCGTGGCGGGGTTCCCTGGCGCCTGCTGCCGAAGGACCTGCCGCCGAAGAGCACGGTCTATGGCTACTTCAGCGCTTGGCGCGACGATGGCCTGTTCGCCGGCATCAACCATCACCTCGTCATGCTGGACCGCGAGCGCGCCGGGCGGGACGCTTCGCCCACGGCGGCCGTGCTCGACAGCCAGAGCGTGAAGACCACGGAAAGCGGCGGTCCGCGAGGCTACGACGCGGGCAAGAAGGTGAAGGGTCGCAAGCGCCAAGCCTTGGTGGACACGGACGGCCGCGCCCTGGTGCTCGCCCCGCAGCCGGCCGACGTTCAGGATCGCGACGGGGCCGTGCCGGTGCTCAAGCAGTCGCGCCGCTCCTACCCTTTCATCGTCAAGGCCTTCGCTGACGCAGGCTACGCCGGCGACAAGCCGGCCAGCGCCACACTCATCGCCGTCGAGATCGTCCGCAAATTGCCCGGGCAGGTTGGCTTCGTGGTCCACCCCCGACGATGGGTGGTTGAGCGCTTCTTCGCCTGGATCAGCCGCAATCGACGGCTCTGGAAGGACCCGGAGGCCACCATCGCTTCCGCCAAGGCCTTCCTCTACGCCGCATCCGTCATGATGCTGCTACATCGCGTAGGTTGCAAAACCTGA
>CAXUCF010000326.1:0-4886 GCA_964249275.1 uncultured Lichenihabitans sp. | reverse complement strand
TCCTTGACCAGGCTGCGCCCCTTCTGGAGGTGGCGGGCGAGCTGGTCGACGAACTGCTGGAAGCGCTCGCGCCCTTGCGCGCGGGCGGCGTCCTGGTGCGCGGCCGGGATCGGCGCGTTGACGGTCAGCGTGTAGCGGACGAACAGCGCGACGGTCTCGATCAGGATCGTCTGGTCGCGCTCGAGACGGTCGAACTGCCGGGTCAGCTTGTCGAGCCGCTTGGCGATCGCCGCCTCGCGCCGGTCGCCGCCGTCCGGCGACAGGTAGGACGAGAGCGCGGCGGCGATGATCGCCGACTTCGATACGCCCTTCGTGCCGGCGAGCTGGGCCAGGCGCCGAGCGTGGTCGGGCTCGAGGAAGATGTTGAGGCGGGCGCGGCTCATAACGCGATCCCGTCATCGGGATCGAGCGCCGCGTTGCGCGCCGCCCGCGCGAGCTGGCGGTCGCCGGCGCGGACCGCACGAACGCGCCCCTCCTCCATCCCGGCATCGTCGTCGTCGAGAAGCGAAGCGAGGTCGCGCTGCGGCTCCTCCTCGACCGGGGCCGCCTGCGGCATCGTCATGTCGAGCTCGGGCTGGCGACGGAGGCCGCCCTCGTCCTCGTCCATCGCCGCAACCGCACGCCGGGCGGCGTCGGCCGCAGCGCGGTCGAACGCGTCCGACCAGTCGTCGCCGCGCGCGGCCGGCCGGTCGATGTAGTCGCCGGCCGTGAGCGCCGGCGCGGGCAGCAGGCGCGGCTTGAAGTTCGCGTCCGAGTAGAAGCGCAGCTTCTTGGCGCGGACCGGCGGGTGGCCCGACACCATCACCACCTCGTCGTCGGGCGGGAGCTGCATCACCTCGCCGGGCGTGAGGAGCTGTCGCGCGGTCTCCTGGCGCGACACCATGAGGTGCCCGAGCCACGGCGAGAGCCGGTGGCCGGCATAGTTGCGCTGGGCGCGCAGCTCGGTCGCGGTGCCGAGCGCGTCCGAGATCCGCTTGGCGGTCCGCTCGTCGTTCGACGCGAACGCGATGCGGACGTGGCAGTTGTCGAGGATCGAGTTGTTCGGCCCGTAGGCCTTCTCGATCTGGTTCAACGACTGGGCGATCAGGAACGACCGCAGGCCGTACCCGGCCATGAAGGCGAGCGCGGACTCGAAGAAGTCGAGCCGGCCGAGCGCCGGGAACTCGTCGAGCATGAACAGGACGCGGTGCTTGCGCGCGGCGCCGTCCTGATTTTCCAAGTTCTCGGTCAGCCGGCGGCCGATCTGGTTCAGGATGAGCCGGATCAGCGGCTTGGTGCGGCTGATGTCGGAAGGAGGCACGACGAGATAGAGCGAGACCGGGTGCTCGCCCGCGACCAGGTCGGCGATGCGCCAGTCGCAGCGCGAGGTGACGGTCGCGACGGTCGGATCGCGGTAGAGGCCGAGGAACGACATGGCGGTCGAGAGCACGCCCGAGCGCTCGTTCTCCGACTTGTTCAGCACTTCGCGCGCCGATGACGCGACCACCGGATGGACGCCGCGCGGGCCCAGGTGCGGGGTGGTCATCATCAGCTTGAGCGTGTGCTCGAACGGATGCTTGGGGTCGGACAGGAAGTTGGCGACGCCGCACAGCGTCTTGTCCTCGCCGGCGTAAAGGACGTGGAGGATGGTCCCGACGAGGAGCGAGTGGCTGGTCTTCTCCCAGTGGTTCCGCTTCTCGAGCGCGCCTTCCGGATCGACCAGCACGTCGGCGATGTTCTGGACGTCGCGGACTTCCTGATCGCCGCGGCGCACCTCCAGCAGCGGGTTGTAGGCGGCCGAGCGCGGGTCGGTCGGGTTGAGGTAGAGGCAGTGCGAGAAGCGCTGCCGCCAGCCGGCGGTGACCGCGAAGTTCTCGCCCTTGATGTCGTGGATCACGGCCGAGCCGGTCCAGGACAGCAGCGTCGGGATGACGAGCCCGACGCCCTTGCCCGAGCGGGTAGGTGCGAACGCCATGACGTGCTCGGGGCCGTCGTGGCGAAGGTAATGCTCGTCGGCGCGGCCGAGGAAGACGCCCGCCGCGTTCAGGAGGCCCGAGCGCTTCAGGTCACGCGGGGTCGCCCAGCGTGCTGAGCCATAGGTGGTGGCGAGCTTCGCCTGCCGGGCGCGCCAGACCGAGCCGACGATAGCGGCGAGCGCGCCGGCGATACCGCCCGAGGCCGCCACATAAGCGCCGCGCTGGAAAACGTCCGTAAGCGATGTTCTCACGCCACGTCGGGCGCGGTTGTCCACGGCATGAGCTGATCGAGCGCGGATGCGGGGTGTCCGGCGACGAGGCGGGTTAGCGTGGCGGAGAGCCAGGCCTGCGGGTCGACGCGGTTCAGCTTGCAGGTCTCGATCATGCTGGCGATCACGGCCCAGTGGTCGCCGCCCTGATCGGAACCGGCGAACAGTGCGTTCTTGCGATTGAGGGCCATCGGGCGGATCGAACGCTCGACGGTGTTGGAGTCGATCTCGATGCGGCCGTCGTCGAGGAACCGGCTGAGCCCCGTCCAGCGGGTGAGCGCGTAGCGGATGGCATCGGCGAGCTTGCTCTTCCTGCTCGACCTGGCGAGGCTGGTGTCGAGGAACCGGCGCAGGTCCGCGACGACGGGCGCGCTCAGTTCCTGACGCGCGGCACGGCGCTCATCGGGCAAGCGGCCGCGGATCTCCTGTTCGATCGCGTAAAGCCGGGCGATGCGGACCAGCGCCTCGGTCGCGACTGGGCGCGAGGCGGCGATGTCGAAGAAGCCGCGCCGCACATGTGCCCAGCAATAGGCGAGCTGGACCCGGTTCGAACGGCCGAGTGCGTTGTAACCCGTGTAGCCGTCGACCTGCAGCACGCCGGCGAACCCCGCGAGGTGCTCGGACGGTCGCTCCGCTTTGCGGTCGGGCGCATAGACATAGGCGACCGCGGGTGGATCGGTTCCGCCCCAAGGTCGGTCATCGCGGGCATAGGCCCAGAGCTGGCCGGTCTTGGTACGACCGCGCCCAGGATCAAGCACCGGCGCGGTGGTCTCGTCGGCAAACAGCTTGGGGCTGCGCTTCAGGTCGGCAAGAAGGTGATCGCGAAGCGGCGTCAGCCACCACGCGGCGCGACCCACCCAGTCCGCCAAGGTGGACCGATCGAGGGTGACGCCCTGGCGGGCGTAGATCTGCGCCTGCCGGTAGAGAGGAAGGTGGTCGGCGTACTTGGCGACCAGCACATGCGCGATCAGCGCCTCGGTCGGTAGCCCGCCCTCGACAATACGCGCCGGCGCGGGTGCCTGGACGGGCGCGGCCTCGCAGGCGCGGCAGCCGTAGCGAGGGCGACGGGTGACCAGCACGCGGAACGCGGTCGGCACCACGTCGAGGCGTTCGGCAATATCCTCGCCGATGACGTGAAGGGCACCGCCGCAGCAGGCGCAGGCCCTGCTCTCGACATCGACGATCTGCTCGATGCGCTCGAGATGAGCGGGAAGACGGCCGCGGTTGCTGTCGCGCGCGCGGGGCGCTGCGGGCTTGTCACCGGTCGCGTCCGCCCGGGCGCGCACGCGGGCCACCGCCGCGTCGAGCTCCTCGAGCGCAAGCGCCAGCTGATCAGGATCGAGCTGCTCGGATCGTGCGCCGAACCGGTGCCGCTGGAATGCGGCGATGATCGCGTGCAGCCGCTCGATCTCCACCCGGGCATCGGCACCCGCGCCCTCCAGATCGGCGATGCGGTGGTCGCGCTCGCTGATCCGCACCTCGGCCGCGATCAGCATCGCGCGGAGCAGCGCGGGGTCGTCGGGAAGCTCGGCCTCGACCAGCATGGCCTGAGTGAATCAGCCCTGACGCACCCCGTCAACCGGCGAGTTGCGGCGCGATCGGGCGACGCCCGCCATGCACCCGTCGCCAGTCCAGGCCCTCCACAAGCGCCCCGAACTGCGCCGAGGTCAGGCGCATGACGCCGTCCTGGATGGCGGGCCAGCGGAAGGCTCCCTGCTCCAGGCGCTTGGCCATCAGCCACAGCCCGGTGCCGTCCCACCATACCAGCTTGATCCGGTCCGCTCGCTTCGCGCGGAACACATATACCACGCCCGAGAACGGGTCCGCGCCATACTCCGCCTTCACCAGCGCCGCGAGCGAGTCCGCGCCCTTGCGGAAGTCCACCGGCCTGGTCGCCACCAGCACCCGCGCATCCGCGCCGGGGCCGATCACCGCGTCGTCTTCAACGCGTCGATCACCGCCGCGATCACGCCCGCGTCCGCGCCGCGCGCGATCTTCACCGCAACACCGTCGATCTCCAGCTCGACCGCAGCCGGCCCCGCGGATCGCGCCCGCCGCACGCGCTTCTGCTTCGGCGCGGGTGCGGGCGTCGCCGACGGCTCCGGTTCGATCACTGCCGGCACGAACATCGGCTCGGCCAGGCTCTGAGCGACGCCCTGCGCCGCCTCCGCTGCGTAGCGCAGCTCGCGTCGCCAGGTGAACAGCTGCGAGGGCCGTAGATCGTGCCGCCGCGCCAGCTCGCAGATGTTGCCGCAATCGGCCATCTGCGCCACCAGCGCCAGCTTGTCCTCAACCGCAAAGCTGCGGCGACGCCCGACACCGGTCAGAACCTCGAACCGCCGGATCGGCTCCGGACTAGCCCGGAGCCTTGACCCCGGCATAGCTCCAAGCGGCGCGTCATCGTCCATCACCATGGACTCGCAGCCGCTCCTTACCCCCGCAAGGTGGAGCGGGCACATCGCTTACCATCGATCACGGCACACGGAGGAAAGGCGCTGCACCCGCCGAGCGAGCGTGGCCGAACCTGCCGTCGCGCCGAATCGGCGATGAGGTGTCCGATCCTACGCCGCCCGATCCGCGGATTGGGAAGCCGGTGACGCGGCGAGTTCCCGACGCATTTTGCAGCGCCCAGCCACAGAAAGACCAATGCAGTTACATTATA
>CAXUCF010000325.1:3235-4891 GCA_964249275.1 uncultured Lichenihabitans sp. | reverse complement strand
CGCGACATGGCGCTGCTCGCCAATTACGTGATCCACACCTACCCGGACCTTTATCACTATTTCGGGGAGCGCGAGTTCACCTGGAACAAGGTGCGCCAGGTCAATCGCAATCCGCTGTTGACCATGAACATCGGGGCCGACGGGCTGAAGACGGGCGACATCGAGGAGAGCGGCTACGGTCTCGTGGGTTCCGCCGTGCAGAATGGGCAGAGACTCATCGTCGTGGTCAACGGATTGCGCACGGCCCGCGACCGGCAGAACGAGGCTTTCAAGCTCATCACCTGGGGGTTCCGTGCCTTCGAGCCCCGGGAACTCTATGCTGCCGACGAGACGGTGGGCACGGCCCGGGTTTTCGGGGGGTCCTCGACCGAGGTCCCGCTGGTGGCCGGGAAACCCGTGAAGCTGCTCGTGCCGCGTGGCGCGGGCGAGAAGCTCTCGGGCAAGATCACCTATACGGGGCCTCTGTCGGCGCCGCTCGCCAAGGGCGCCCCGGTAGCGGCGCTGAAGATCTTCCGCGACGGGACCGAGATCCTTTCGCTGCCGCTGCAGGCCGCCGAGGACGTGCCCGTAGGCTCGCTCCCTCGACGCGCCCTCGATGCGGGCCTCGAACTCGGCGGTGCGGTCATCCGCCAGAACTTCAGGCATCCGTGAGTCTCGGGGAGGGCGCAACTCGCCTCGGCGGCTTCATCACGTTCGCGGGCGGGGAGGGCACCGGGAAGTCCACCCAGGTCGGGCTCCTCGTCGAGCGCCTCCGGAAGGCCGGCATCGCGGCGATCGCGACGCGCGAGCCCGGCGGTTCGCCACTTGCGGAAAGGATCCGGGACGCCTTGCTCTCGGGCGCCGTCAAACCGCTCGGCCCGGTGGCCGAAGCCATGATGTTCTCGGCCGCGAGGCTCGATCATATCGGGGCCACGATCCGCCCCGCGCTGCAGCGCGGCACTTTCGTGGTCTGCGATCGCTTCATCGATTCGACGCGCGTGTATCAGGGCACCCTCGGCCAAGTCGACCCGGCTTTGCTGGCCGGCCTCGAGCGGGTGGTGGTCGGTGATGTCGTGCCGGATCTGACGATGGTGCTCGACCTCGACACGGCTACAGGGCTGGCTCGGGCCCGCGCCCGCCGTGGTGGCGACGCCCCGGCCGACCGCTTCGAGCGGGAAGGGGACGGCTTTCACGACAAGCTGCGCCAGGGCTTCCTCGACAACGCCGAGCGGGAACCCGACCGCTGCCTCGTCCTCGATGCGTCGCGGCCACCCGACGAACTGGCCAGGACCATCTGGCTCATCGTCCGGGCGCGTTTCCTGGCGCTGCGTGGCGCGATACCGGCCCGGCCAGGCCAAGGACTCGACCCGGCATGAAGGCCGGGGAGGCCACGCCCGAGAGCGACAGGGCCGAAGGAGCGCCGCATCCGCGCGAGACCCAGCACCTGTTCGGGCAGGCGAGGGCCGAAGCCGAACTGCTCGCCAGCTTCCGGGCGCGGCGGCTGCACCATGCGTGGCTGCTCGGCGGCCCGGAGGGCGTCGGCAAGGCGACGCTGGCCTGGCGTTTCGCGCGCTTCCTCCTGGCCAATCCGGACCCTGGCTCGCAGGCCGTCTTCGACGCCACCGACCTGTCGGTGCCGCTCGACCATCCGGCATCGTCGAGCATCGCCTCCCCCGC
>CAXUCF010000325.1:0-3225 GCA_964249275.1 uncultured Lichenihabitans sp. | reverse complement strand
CGCCCCCGGCGATGTCGCGGTTCTGCGCCGGGCCTGGAACGAGAAGAGCGGCAAGTTCTACAGCGAGATCAGGGTGGACGAGGTGCGCCGCGCGTCCGGGCTGTTTCGCCAGGCCGCACGGGCAGGCGGCTACCGGATCTGTATTCTGGACAGTGCCGAGGACCTCAATCGCAACAGCGCCAACGCACTGCTGAAGCTGATCGAGGAACCGCCCCCCCGGTCCTTGTTCCTGGTGGTGGCGCATCATCCCGCCCAGGTCATGGCGACGCTGCGCTCGCGGTGCCGCCTGCTGACCCTGGAGCCGCTCGGCCTCGCCGACGCAACGGCGGCACTGGCCGGGCTCGGACCTCCCTGGTCGGTGACCGGAGCCGGTGTGCTCCAGGAAGCGGCGCGCCGTGCTGCTCATTCGGTCAAGGGGGCCGTCCACATCCTCGGCGGAGACCGGCTGACGTTTGACCGCGACACGGCGCGCCTGCTCGCGCGCCTGCCCGACATCGATTGGCGCGAACTGCACCAGCTCGCCGACCGGATCGGCACCGACGACGACGATTTCGAGCTTCTGGTCGGCGCCGTGCTGGACTGGCTGCACGGCCGGCTCGCCGCCGGCGCGGGACTCGACGGAACGGAAGCCCGCGATCCCCGCCGCCTTGCACCCCTGGCCGAGGTGTGGGAAAAGGTCCGCCGCTCGGCCCGCGACACGCTGGCCCTCAATCTCGACAAGAAATCCTTCCTGTTTTCGACATTCGCGGACCTCGCGCAGGCAACGCGCGCGCTTTGATCTTCGGCGGAACACCAGCCATGGCCCCGCGCCCAACGTTCTACGTCACCTCGGCCATTCCCTACGCCAACGGCGCCCCCCATATCGGCCACGCCTACGAGCGGATCGCCACCGACGCGATCGCCCGCTTCAAGCGGCTCGACGGGTACGACGTGCTGTGCCTGTCGGGGATGGACGAGCATGGGCAGAAGATGCAGCAGACGGCAGCGCGGGAAGGCCTGACCCCGCTGGCGCTGGCCGACCGCACGGCCGGACAGTTCCGTGCCATGAGCCGGCTTCTGAATGTGGAGACCGACGACATCGTCCGCACCACGCAGGCGCGGCACCGCGATGCGGCCCAGGCGATCTGGCGCCGCATGGCCGAACGCGGCGACATCTACCTGTCACGCTACCAGGGCTGGTACTCGGTCCGCGACGAGGCTTACCACGACGAGGCCGATCTCGTACCGGGCCCCGACGGCACGCGCCTGGCCCCGACCGGCACGCCGGTCGAATGGGTCGAGGAGGAGAGCTGGTTCTTCAGGCTGTCGGCCTATGCCGACAGGCTGTTGGCGCATTATGCCGTCTGTCCCGAGTTCGTCACGCCGGAGAAGTACCGCAACGAAGTCGCGAGCTTCGTGAACCGCGGACTCAGGGACCTGTCGATCAGCCGCACGACCTTCGATTGGGGCGTGCCGGTGCCGGGCGACCCGAAGCACGTTATGTACGTCTGGGTCGACGCGCTCACCAACTATCTCACGGGAACCGGCTTCCCGGACCCGGACGATCCGCGCGCCCGATACTGGCCAGCCGACGCCCATGTCATCGGCAAGGATATCAGTCGCTTCCACGCCGTGTTCTGGCCCGCCTTCCTCATGTCGGCCGAGCTGCCGCTGCCGCGCCATGTCGTGGTGCACGGGTTTCTGTTCAATCGCGGCGAGAAGATGTCGAAGTCGCTCGGCAACGTCATCTCGCCCGCAACCCTGGCCGAGCACTACGGCGTCGACGCCCTGCGCTACTTCTTTCTGCGCGAGGTGCCGTTCGGTCAGGACGGCAACTACTCGCACGAGGCGATCGTCGGCCGCATCAACGCGGACCTGGCCAACGATCTGGGCAACCTCGCCCAGCGATCGCTGTCGATGATCGGCAAGAACTGCAGCGGTGCCGTGCCGAGCCCGGGCGCGTTCACGGCCGCGGACCGGGAGATCCTGGCCGAAGCCGACGCGCTGCTCGAGGGTGCTCGCGTCGCCATGGCGCAGTTCGCGCTGCACGACTACCTCGGCCAGGCCTGGCGCCTGGTCGGAGCCGCCAATCGCTATTTCACCGCCCAGGAGCCCTGGATCAGGCGCAAGACGGATCCTGCCCGCATGGCGACGGTTCTGTACGTCACGGCCGAGGTGCTGCGCGAGGTGGCGCTCCTGGTGCAGCCCGTCATGCCGACCGCCATGGGCAAGCTGCTCGACCTGCTCGGTGTGGACGTTGGGGCGAGGAGCTTCGCCAACTTCGGCCCCGGGCATCGCCTCGTGCCCGGCACGGCGCTGCCGCCGCCGAGCGTGATTTTTCCGCGCTACGTCGAGGCGGAGGCGGGCAGGGCCGCCGGTTCGGCGTCCTGATGCTCACCGATAGTCACTGCCACCTCGACTTTCCGGACTTCGCACCCGAACTCGATGTCGTGGTGGCCCGCGCCCGCGCGGCCGGCGTCGTCCGCATCATCACGATCTCGACCCGGGTGGCGCGCCACGCCGATCTCGTCCGTATCGCCGAGCGCTTCGAGGACGTGTTCTTTACGGTCGGCACGCACCCGCACCAGGCCGCCGAGGAGCCTGACGTGCCCGTCGAGCGCCTTGTTGCGCTGTCCGGCCACCCGAAATGCGTGGGCATCGGCGAGGCCGGGCTCGATTATCACTACGACGAGGTGCCACGCGACGTCGCGGCCCGCGTGTTCCGCACCCATATCGCGGCGGCGCGTGCGAGCGGCCTGCCGCTCGTCATCCACGCCCGGGAAGCCGACGACGACGTCGCGGCCATCCTGCGCGACGAGATGGGGCAGGGGAGCTTCGCGGGGGTACTGCATTGCTTCACCTCGTCGCCGGCCCTGGCCGCCACCGGACTCGAACTCGGCCTCTTCATCTCGTTCTCGGGCGTGGTGACGTTCAAGAACTCGGACGGACTGCGCGGCATCGCCCGCCAGGTGCCGCTCGACCGCATCCTGGTCGAGACCGATGCGCCCTTCCTGGCACCGGCACCGCATCGCGGGAAGCGCAACGAGCCCGCCTTCGTGGCCGAGACCGCGCGCGTTCTCGCCGACATCAAGGGTCTGGATCCGGCCGCCTTCGCCGCAGCGACGAGCCGCAACGTGGACCGGCTGTTCAGCAAGCTGCCGCCGCGCGTGGCGGTCGCGGCATGACCGGTGTTCTCGACGACGGCCCCGGTAATGGCGGCACGATCACGATCCTGGGCTGCGGCTC
>CAXUCF010000324.1:0-4934 GCA_964249275.1 uncultured Lichenihabitans sp. | reverse complement strand
GGCTATGCGAGCATCCGGGCGCCGATCACGGGGCGGGTCGGGTTCCGCCTCGTCGACCAGGGCAACATCGTCAACGCCGCGAGTGCCACCGGGATCGTCTCGATCGCCCAGATCGAACCTATCGCCGTGGTGTTCACCGAGCCGGAAAACGCGCTCGCCGAGATCACCGACGGCCGCAAAGCCGGACCGCTGGATGTGGCCGCCCTCACGTCGGACGGCGCGCAGTCGCTGGCCGAGGGCAAGCTCGAAACCTTCAACAACGAGATCGATACGTCGAGCGGCACGATCCGCCTCAAGGCAGCCTTCGCCAACACGGACCATAAGTTGTGGCCCGGCCTGTCGGTCTCGACCAGGCTGACCGTCAAGACCCTTCAGCGCGTCCTGATCGTGCCCTACTCGGCCGTGCAGCACGGGCCGAGCGGCCTCTATGCCTTCGTGATCGGGGCCGACAGCAAGGTCGATGTCCGACCCATCAAGGTCAGCCTGTCCTACGGCGACGAGGCCGTCGTGTCGGACGGCCTCAAGAGCGGTGACAGGGTCGTGACGGCGGGCCAGTATCGGCTGCAGCCACACAGCTTGGTCAAGGTCGTCCCCGATGCCGGATCCAGCGACGGCGCCAAGACAGCACAGCGGGATTCCTGATTATGGGCGGCGGCATCTCGGCACCCTTCATCAAGCATCCTGTCGCCACCACACTGTTGATGCTCGGCATCTTCTGCTTGGGGCTGGTGGCCTACCCGTTGCTGCCCGTGGCCCCCCTGCCCCAGGTCGATTTTCCCACCATCCAAGTGTCGGCCTCGCTGCCGGGCGGCAGCCCGGACACGATGGCGTCGTCGGTAGCGCAGCCGCTGGAGCGCCAGTTCGCCCAGATCCCGGGCGTCTCGCAGCTGACCTCGACGTCGTCGCTCGGCTCGACCAGCATCACCATCCAGTTCGATCTCGACCGCAACATCGACGGTGCCGCCAACGACGTCCAGGCCGCCATCAACGCCGCCGGCGGGCAGTTGCCCAAGAACCTGCCGAGCCCTCCGACCTGGCGAAAGGTGAACCCCGCCGATTCGCCCATCATGCTCCTGTCGGCCACGTCCGACATCCTGCCGCTGACCGTGGTGGACGATAACGCGGACACCAAGATCGCCCAGCAGATCAGCCAGATTTCCGGCGTTTCGCAAGTCTCGATCGGCGGCGAGCAGAAGCCTTCCATCCGGGTGCAGATCGATCCCGCCAAACTGGTCACCAAAGGGCTTTCCCTCGAGGACGTGCGCAACGTCCTATCGGTCACCACCGTCAACTCCGCCAAGGGCAGCATCGACGGAGCGCATCAGTCCTTCACGATCTACGCCAACGACCAGCTGCTCGACGCCGACAGCTGGGACAACACGATCATCGCCTACCGCAACGGCGGCCCGGTCCGGGTCAGCGACATCGGCACCGCCGTGCCGGCGGCCGAGAACATGAAGGAGGCCGCCTGGGCCAACGGCAAGCGCGGGGTGTTCCTGATCATCTTCAAGCAGCCCGGCGCCAATGTCATCGACATCGTGGACCGCATCAAGAAGGAACTGCCGCGGCTGCAGGCTTCGATCCCGGCCGGCATCAAGCTCGACATCATGAGCGACAGAACCCAGACGATCCGGGCCTCGGTCAGCGACGTGCAGTTCACGCTGCTCCTCACCATCTCGCTCGTGGTGATGGTGATCTTCGTGTTCCTGCGCAACCTGTGGGCCACGATCATTCCGTCGATCACGGTCCCGCTCGCCCTGCTCGGCGCCGTCGCGCTGATGTGGACGGCGGGCTACAGCCTCGACAACCTGTCGCTGATGGCCCTCACCATTTCGGTCGGCTTCGTGGTCGACGATGCCATCGTGATGCTGGAGAACATCGAACGCCATCTGGAGGAGGGTATGAAACCCGTCGACGCCGCCATGAAGGGCGCGGGCGAGATCGGTTTCACCATCCTGTCGATCTCGGTCTCGCTTATCGCAGTCTTGATCCCGCTGCTGCTGATGAGCGGCATCATCGGGCGCCTGTTCCGCGAGTTCTCGATCACGCTGGCGATGACGATCCTCGTGTCGGCCTTCGTCTCCCTGACGCTCACGCCCATGATGGCGGCGCGGTTCATGAAGGACCGCAAGCACGCGCAGCATGGCCGCCTCTATATGGCGAGCGAGCGGGTCTTCGACGCCATGCTGCACGGCTACGAGCGCGGCCTCGATTTCTGCATCCGCTGGCGCTTCGTCACGCTGATGGTGTTCTTCGCGACCGTCGGCCTGACCGTCTACCTGTTCATGATCATTCCCAAGGGCTTCTTTCCGAGCCAGGATACCGGCCTGATCATCGGCACGGCGGAAGGCGCGCAGGATATCTCCTTCGCCGACATGAAGCGCAAGACGGAGGAACTCGGCGCCATCGCCCAGAAGGATCCCGCGGTTTATTCGGTCGCCATGGCGCTCGGCGGATCGGGTGCCCTCAACAATGCCCGCACGTTCATCACCTTGAAACCGCGCGACCAGCGCGACGTCACGGCCCAGCAGGTGATCGCCCGGCTGCGGCCGCAGATCGCCAAGGTCGAGGGTGGGGCGTTGTTCCTGCAGGCCGCCCAGGACATCCGGGTGGGCGGTCGCGCGTCCCGCACCGAGTTCCAGTACACGCTGCAGGATCCAGATTTTGTCGAGCTGAATACCTGGTCGCCGCGCCTGCTCGACAAGCTGAAGACCTTGCCCGAACTGCGTGACGTCGCTACCGACCAGCAGTCGGCCGGAACCACGCTGACCCTGACGATCGATCGCGATCAGGCGTCGCGTTACGGCATCACGGCCCAGTTGATCGACGACACGCTCTACGACGCCTTCGGCCAGCGGCAGGTGACGCAGTATTTCACACAGGTGAACAGCTACCACGTCATCCTGGAGATCCTGCCGGAGTTGCAGGGCAAGGTGGAGTCGCTCACCAGGATCTACCTGCACTCGCCGGCCACGGGCGGCGACGTGCCCCTGTCGGCCTTGGCCCGCTGGACCACGGACCCGACCCAGCCCCTGTCGATCAGCCACCAGGGCCAGTTCCCGGCCGTGACGATCTCGTTCAATCTCGCGGCCGGGACGGCGTTGAGCCAGGCCACGACCGCGATCACCAGGGCGCAGGCGGACCTCAATCTGCCGGCCACAGTCCAGGGCACGTTCCAGGGTACCGCACAGGCTTTCCAGCAGTCGCTCGGCACGGTGCCGCTCTTGATCGTGGCGGCGCTGGTGGTCGTCTACATCATCCTGGGTATGCTCTACGAGAGCTTCATCCACCCGCTCACCATCCTGTCGACGCTGCCCTCGGCCGGCGTCGGGGCGCTCTTGATCCTGATGGGATTCGGCTTCGATTTCAGCCTGATCGCACTCATCGGCATCATCCTGCTGATCGGCATCGTGAAGAAGAACGGCATCATGATGGTGGACTTCGCCATCGGCGCGGAGCGCCAGCGCGGCGCGACCCCGCATGACGCCATCCGGGAAGCGTGCCTGATGCGGTTCCGGCCCATCCTGATGACGACGATGGCGGCCCTGCTCGGCGGCCTGCCGCTGATGCTCGGCGCCGGCGCCGGGTCGGAGCTTCGGAAGCCGCTGGGCTACGCCATGGTGGGCGGCCTGCTGCTCAGCCAAGTTCTGACGCTCTACACCACGCCCGTCGTTTATCTCTACCTCGACCGCGTGCAGCGTTGGCTGTCGCCGTCCCGGCGCAAGACGATGCCCACCCTGGCCGACAAGCTCGGGACCGAGGAGATTGGGGCCACGGCCGACTGACATGATGCCCGACACCCTTCTGGCCGAACTGGCCCGCCTGGTCCCGGCCATGCAAGCGCGCGCTGTGGCGCTTGACGCGGAGGAAGCGTTTCCGGAGCAGGACTTCCAGGCGCTGCGCGAGCTTGGGGCGCTCCAAGCGCCGTTGCCGACGGACCAAGGCGGGCAAGGCGCGGGCACCGAACCCGGCGGCATGGACCTGATCCTGCGCTCCCTGACAACTCTCGGGCACGGCAACCTGTCCGTAGGCCGACTGTTCGAGGCGCATGTCAACGCGATCAAGCTCGTTGTCGCCTACGGCACGCCCGCGCAGGTCGGGCGCGTCGCGGCGGAGGTGCGGGACGGCCACCTGTTCGGCCTGTGGGTCACGGACCCGCCGCCTGGCGCACCTCCGCGGTGACGTTGGGCGGCCTCGATGCGCTCGTTTCGGCGACCCGGGACCAGCTTGCGCGCCGGGGCCATCAGGCCGCGCCGCTGCAGCAGGACCGGTTCGGCCGCATGCTGATCGCGCAGGAAACAGCCCGGCTCTGGACCACCGCCGCGGCACGGCAAGCCGAAGCCAGCGAGGCGCCCGTCGCCGACCGCGTCGCCTACGTCAACCTCGCGCGCATCGCGGTCGAGGCGGCTTGCCTGGACGCCATGCGGCTGGCGCAGCGGGCCTTGGGCCTCGCGGCCTTCCTGCGGCCCAACCCGGTGGAGCGCCTGCTGCGCGACCTCGCGGTTTACCTGCGCCAACCCGCGCCCGACTCCGTCCTGACCGAGGCCGCGCTCCACGGTTTTTCCGCATGATGTCCGCGGCGCAGGCGTTCGAGGCCATGGCCGCCCTGCCGGTCGTGCCGCTCCATGCGGTCACAGGCGGCAAGCCGGCGCTTATCCTGGCGCCGCATGCGGATGACGAGTCGCTGGGCTGCGGCGGCCTGATCGCCGCCGCCTCGGCCGCCGGGCATCCGCCCTTCGTGCTGATCCTGACGGACGGCACGGGGTCGCACCCGAACTCCAAGGCCTTTCCCCCGGCGCGGCTGAAGCAGGTGCGGGAGGAGGAGGCGCGGGCCGCGGTCGGCATCCTCGGCCTCTCGCCTGGGCGCATCGCCTTTCTCGGGCTGCGCGACACGGCGGCGCCCACCGAGGGCGCGGCGTTCGAGGCCGCGGTCG
>CAXUCF010000323.1:0-4952 GCA_964249275.1 uncultured Lichenihabitans sp. | reverse complement strand
GACCTGCGCGGCGCCTTGCTGACGGCGGCGCGCGCCGAAGGCGTTGCGCTGCTGGCGGCGCGCATCTCGGGGTTTCGCCGCGCCGGGTCGTGGCTCGCCGTCGAGGCCGATGGCCGGGCGTCGCGCACCCGGCTGCTGGTCGCGGCTGACGGCGGCCGGTCGCGGCTGCGCGAGGCGGCCGGCATCGCCACCGTGGCCTGGGACTACGATCAGGCCGGGATCGTGGCCACAATATCGCACGACATCCCGCATGACGGGCGCGCCACCCAGCATTTCCTGCCGGGCGGTCCCTTGGCGGTGCTGCCGATGCGGGCCCGGGACGGCTCTGAGCGGCGCTTCTCGCTGGTATGGACGGCGCCGCCCGCCGAGGCTGGCCGGCTCGTCGCCCTGCCGCCGGCCGACTTCCTGGCCGCGCTGGAGAGCCGCATCGGTTTCGGCTACGGCGCCCTCACGCTGGAGGATCGGCCGAGCGCCCACCCGCTGCGGCTGGTGCTGCCGCGGAAGCTCGTGGCGCCGAGGTTCGCGCTGCTCGGCGATGCTGCCCGCACCATCCACCCGCTGGCCGGGCAGGGCCTCAACCTCGGGCTTCGCGATGCCGCGATCCTCGCCGAGAGCGTGGCCGAACCTCTCAGCCTCGGCCTCGACCCGGCAAGCCCCGACGTTCTGGCGGCCTATCAGCGCGCCCGACGCTTCGACGCGGTGCTGATGGCCGGAGCGACCGACGGGCTGAACCGCCTGTTCTCCAACGACAGCCTGCCGGCACGGGTGCTGCGCGACCTCGGCATGGGGCTCGTCGACCGCGTGCCGGCTTTGAAGCAGGTCTTCATCCGCGACGCGTCGGGCCTGTCGGGCGCGGTGCCGAGCAGGTTCGAGCGCTGAACCGGCAGGCCGCGACCTGCGCGAGCCACCGGCGCCGAACCCCGGGAGACGTCAGTCCTTGGACGGCGCCGCGAGCGCTACGAAACCGGGATCGAGCCCGGCAGGCTTTTCGGACAGCGACGCCCGGGCCGCTGCTGCGGCGTCCGGGGACGGCCCGCCACCGAGGTTCATCACGCGATCGAAGAACGACTGCGTCGCGCTCTTGGGTTCTTCCCTGGCATAGGCCGAAGGCGCGCTCGCGAAGGTCGCAGCGACCGGTCCGGTGGCCGGGACCGGGGCGCCGCCGGCGTCGTTCGGCCGTCGGGCCTTGACCGAGGCCGTGACGACAGGCCGGGAAGCGCCCTTCGGCGCAGCTGCGGCCGGCACGGCACCGGATGCCGCGAAGGCGACGCTCGGGGGCGCCTTGGGCAGGCCATCCACGAGGGCGGCGGCCGTGACGGCCTCCCTGGCGGCCGCGATCTGCACCGCCACGGGCCTGGCTTTGGGGCTGTCGTCGAGGACGATCTCGGTCGGCGGAGCCGCGATTGCGTCGGGCCGGCTGACCTCCGCGAAACGATGCGAGAAGGCCGGGTTCTGGCCGCCGTCCTGGTAGACGATGCGGATCGGCTTCACGCCCTTGGCCACGAGGCTCTGGATCTCGCTGTCGTCCTTGGCCTGCTTGTCGTTCACGGCCCGCACGACCTCCTGGTCGAGGTCGAGGGGCGGGCAGGCCGATTCCGCGTCGAAGCGCTCGCCGTTCTTGGCGCTGGCGAAGACGTAATGCTTGTTGCACACCCCGACCGGCGTCTGCAGCTTGGTGACTTCGAACTCGTCCGCGCCCTTCTTCAGCTCGCGCCAGAACCCGATGTTGGGGTCGAGCCTGTGCTTGGCCATATTCTCGGCCGTCATGCGGAACGGGAAGCTCTGCATCTGCACGGCGTGCTGGCCGCCCGCGAAAGCTTCCCGCATGATGGCGTAGATCTCTTCGACCTGCTGATCCGTCATCGAGAAGCAGCCGGCCGAGGAGCAGATGCCGTGCACCATGATCGAGCCGCCGGTGTGGCCCAAGGCCCGATCGTAGGCGTTCGGATAGCCGACGTTGAACGACAGGTAATAGGCCGAGTTCGGGTTCATCGAACCGGGCGTGATGGTGTAGAAGCCTTCGGGAACCTGGCGGTCGCCTTCGCGGACCTTGGGGCCGAGCTGGCCCGACCAGCGGCACATCGGGAAACTCTTGAGGAGGGTGTAGCGGCCGTCGGAGCGCTGTTTCCAGATCTCCATTTCGGCCTCCTTCTTGAAGGCCCGGATCAGGACGGGAGCGTTCTTGGTGGATCCCTTGGCGGCGATCGACTGCAACGTCGCCTCGGGGATCGGTGCGTAGGCACGAGCGTTGCTGCTGACGCCGAGATCCTCGTTGCAGCCCGCCAGGAGCGCGGCACCGGCTGCCACGAGGGCCACTCGGGAAAGAGCTCTGAACGCGCGTCGTGCCCGCATGTCGCTGAAATCCACTGCTCACGCTCCGGGATGGGCTTTCACCACCCGACACCGCTAGGCTTGTAGGCTTAAGGTCCCGTTATCGCAACCCGCGCAGGAACGTGCCGAAAAGTTCCAGCCGGAATCGCAAAGTTTTGGCGATGGTGCGACTTTCGAGTGACTCTGGGCCACTCTGTGGCTGGGCCACCCTGTGGCTCGGCCACGCCCAGTGGCGCCCGTCGCGCCCTAACGCCGACGGCGCGCGGCCCGTCCGGCGCGGCGGTCGCGCGTCAGGCGGGTTGGGGCATGGAGGTCGCTCGGCTTGGTTCGGACCCAGGCCAGGAACCCTGCCAGACCCGGGTCGGCCTTGAGGCTGTCGATGTCGGCGAGGCGGCGGGCGATCTCGGCCTCGGAGAAACGGGCATGGATGGCGCTGTGGCAGATCTGATGGAGTTGCACGGTGCCGTGCTTGGCGCCACCCTTCAGCTTCGGCACGAGGTGGTGACGGCTCGATGTCGCGCCCGGCGGGATCGGCCGGCCGCAGAGCGGGCAGATCGGGTCGGCCTTGGGCGGAGGCGGACCGCGCCCGTCCCGATCAGACCGCATCCGTGCCGAGCCCTGCCGTCAGCGCCATGGGCCGGATCTGGCCAGCGCCCGCCCCGCCGACAACTGCGGCATTGCGTCGGGCGCGCGGGCCGAACCAAGCGACGCGGTGCCGCATTCACCGAGGTACACGCCATCCATAAGGGGAAGCCTCTCATGCCGTCACCGACGCTCAGCGACAAGGCGGTCGCGGTTTTCGCCTTCGCGGCCTACCATCAGCTCAGCTCCGGCGAGGCGGTGGTCGACGTGGTGCTCAAGGATGGTGCCGGCCACGCCGCCGACCCACAGGCCATCGCGGAACTCGAGGCCGCCGACCTGGCGAAGCAGGACGGCGACCGCGCCACTTTCACGGACGGCGGCAAGCGCCGGCTCGCCGCCGTCGTGACGGCCCTGCGCGGCGCGTCCTGATGGCCTCGGTCATCCGCACTGCCGGGCCGCCTGACCCATGGGGCGGGGGTGACACCGACGACCGGTCGGAACCGAGTACCTTCGGCAACAGAACCTGCCCGGCTCACGCGGCCTTGGGCGCGTCGGGCTGCTGCATCGGGTCGGCCTTGGCAAAGGCGGGTTCGGCCAGGCAGGAGTCGACGATGCGGGTCACGGTCGGGGTGGCGGGGACATCGAGCTTGAAGACGCGCGGGATTATGGCGAGCCCGGTCACGCAGATGTCTGCCATGGTGACGCGGTCGCCATGGCAGAACCGGCCCGTCTCGCGGCTCCCCGATAGGCTGGCTTCAAGGCCGTTCAATCCGCGCCCGACCCAATGAGCGAGCCAGCGTCGGAAGGCCGCCTGGTCGAAACCCGCCTCTTTCATGAGGTACGTGCGGACCCGTGGCACGATCAAAGGGTGGGTGTCGCAGGCCACGTTGCACGCCAGGGCCCGGACCCGCGCCCGGCCGCGCGGGTCGGCCGGCAGGATGGGCGGCTCGGGATAGCGCTCCTCCAGATATTCGAGGATGGCGAGCGACTGGGTCAGCGCCGGCAGGTCGTCCTCGATCAGTGCCGGCACGGCGGCCTGGGGATTGCGGGCCAGGAACTCGGCAGTGTGCTGCTCACCCGTGTCGAGGTTCACCGGGATCTCGTTGTACGGCACCCCCTTGAGGTTCAGGGCGACCCGCACCCGGTACATGGCGTTCGACCGCCAGAAACCGTAGACGTCGAGGGGTCGGGTCTCCGTACTCATCCTGCTCATCCTGCGGCTCCGATGTGTTCGGGTTCGTCGATGCTGGGTCTTCGACGCCTGCGCGGAATGCCGCGGATCTCTCCTCGACCCTTCCACGCACCCGCATGATGGAGGCTCGGGCGGCGACGTCATTGGAACCGCGTGGCGGAGGAGCGGGTTCCGCGAACCCGGCCGACGCTGCGCCGGATCCCGCCGCACGACGGCCGACGTGATCGCGCCACGACGCCCACGTCATCGCGGCGTCGGACGGCCGAAGCTCTGCACCAGGAATTGGCCGCCGTGCCGTAGCCCGGTGCCGTCGATCCCGTGCGCGACGCCGAAGGACAGGTGCCATTGCACCGGGATCTCGGCGCGTCCGAGGTCGTCGGCGGCGGCGAAGAGCGCGTCGACCGGGATCACGTTGTCCTGGTCGCCATGCACCAGCAGGATCGACGGCGGCCGGCCGGCCGGCGAGCGCGCGGTGGCTTCGGCGAGGTGTTCGGGACCGACCAGCAGCCCGGAGTAGCCCAGGATGGCGGCGGGCGCGCGAGGGCGCCGCAGCCCCGTGTGCAACGCCATCATGGTGCCCTGGCTGAAGCCGACGAGCGCGAGCTTGCCGTCGTCGAGGCCGGTGCGGGCGAGTTCGCGGTCGAGGAACGCGTCGAGGCTCGGCCGCGCTGCCGTCACGCCGCGCCAGCGCTCGTCCGTGTCACGCGTGGTGAGCGGAAACCATTGCCGGCCCGTAGGTGACTGGGTGCAGCGCTGCGGGGCGTGCGGCGCCACGAACTCCGCGTCGGGCAACCAGCTCTGCCATTGTCGGCCGACCTCGATGAGGTCGCCTCCGTCGGCCCCGTAG
>CAXUCF010000322.1:0-4979 GCA_964249275.1 uncultured Lichenihabitans sp. | reverse complement strand
CGGTGGTGTAGGTCTTGGCGGTCAGCCGGCGCCCGACCCCGGTGAGGTCGAGCAGCGTCACCGTGCTGGCCAGCGCGGTGGCTTTCAGCTGCAGCACTACCTCGTTGGACAGCGCCGGAAGGGTGATCCGGAAGGCGCGCGGCAGGACGATGCGCCGGACCATCAGCCCGTGCGGCATGCCGAGGGCGAGAGCCGCCTCCCGCTCGCCGTGGGGGACGCCCAGGATGCCGCCGCGCAGCACCTCGGCCACATAGGCCGCCATGTTGAGCGAGAAGGCCAGCAGCGCGCAGGGCATCGGGTCGCGCAGCAGTGGCCAGGCGATGGAGTCGCGCACGGCGTCGAACTGCGGCAGCCCGTAATAGATCAGGAAGATCTGCACCAGGAGCGGCGTGCCGCGGAACGCATAGGTATAGGCGGTGGCCGGCACCGAGAGGATCCGCGACCGGGACACGCGCGCGAGCGCGAGCGGCACCGCCAGCACCATGCCGACGGCGCTCGACACGAGCAGCAGTTCCAGCGTGACTCGCAGGCCGTCGAGGAACAGCGGAACCTCCGTCGCGACCGCGTCGGCCAGTCCGCCCAACATCACCGCGCGCCCGCCAGGCCGCGGTTGGCCCGGCGTTCGAGCCAGTTGAAGACCGGCCCCGACACCAGGATGAAGGCGAGGTAGATCAGCGCCGCCGCGAGATAGAAGTTGAACGGCCTCTTGGTCACCTGGGCCGCGATATTGGCCTTGCGCATGATCTCCTCGAGCCCGAGCACGGACACGAGCGAGGTATCCTTCAGCAGCGTCTGCCAGAGATTGCTGATGCCCGGCAGGGCGTAGCGCCAGGCCTGGGGAAGGTGGATGCGGAAGAAGATGCGCCGTCTCGCCATGCCGAAGGCGCGCGCCGCTTCGAGCTGCCCCTCGGGCACCGCCAGGAAACCGCCCCGGAAGGTCTCGGACGCATAGGCGCCGAACACCAGCGACAACGCGAAGACGCCGCCGACCAGCGGGCTCACGCCGACGTCCCGGCCGGTGAACGCCGACAAGGCCTGCGGCAGGCTGAAATAGCAGATCAGCAGGATGAGGAACTCGGGGATGCCGCGCACCAGATTGGCCAGCAGCGTCACCGCCCCCCGCAGGACAGCGACCGGCGACAGCTTGGCCGCGGCCCCCAGGATGCCGAGCGCGATGCCGAAGACGAGCGACAGGGCCGCCACTTCGAGGGTGACGGCGACGCCCTGCAGCAGTTGATCGCCGAAACCGTAGAGGTCGAACATCGAGCGGCCCCCGCGGGGAAGAGCGGTTTTGGAGCGCTACCCTGTCACCGGGCCGTCAGCTCGTCCGCCTCACATCTTGCCGCCGGACCCCATGATGTCGAACGGGAAGTACTTGTCGTTGATTTTCTTGAAGCTGCTGTCCTTGGTCACGGTGACGAGCGCCTTGTTGAAGCTGTCCAGCAGCGCGGTGTCGCCCTTGCGCACCGCGATGCCGGTGCCGTCGCCGAAGATCTCCTGGTCGAACAGCGGTTTGCCGGCGTAATCGAAGCCCTTGGCCTTGCCGGTCTTCTCGATCCAGTCGTATTCGATCGTGGCATCCGCCAGGGTGGCGTCGGCGCGGCCGTTCTCGACATCGAGGAAGGCTTCGTCCTGGCCCTGATAGACCTTGGGCGTGGCGATGCCCTTGAGTTTCTCGTTGACGTATTTCTCGTGGGTCGTGCCGCTCTGCACCGCGATGGTCTTGCCCTTCAGCGTGGCCGGATCATCGGTAATGCCCGAGCCGCTCTTGGCCACGAAGCGGGCCGGCGCCACCGTGACCTGGTTGGTGAAGTCGACCGCCTTCTTGCGATCGGCAGTGATCGACATCTGGGACAGGATGGCATCGATCTTATGGGCGTTGAGCGCCGGGATCAGGCTGTCGAAGTCGGCGTTGACCCACTCGCATTTCAGCTTGGCGGCGGCGCAGAGCGCGTTGCCGAGTTCGATCTCGTAGCCCTTCAGTTCGCCCTTGTCGTCCTTGTACTCGAACGGCGCATAGGCGGCCTCGGTACCGATCTTGACGGTCTTCTCCTGGGCATAGGCGACACCCGTCAACGCCACGGCGGCCATCAGGCCGACAACGAGCTTCTTCATGCAATCTCCCCCTGTTCAGCCGACGAGGCTGTCGCGGCCGGGCGTGGCCCGGCCGTTCGATCGGCGGATGACGCCTGAGTTTCGGCGCATCGTCAACCATCGCGGGATCGCGCCTAGCAAGCGGCAGGCCGCGATCGCCTTGCCCGCGGTGCGGCTCACGCCCGCAGCCAGGCCTTCTCGGCGATGCGGCCGTTGTCCATGTCGAAGCCGCTGTGGGGCGTGTGGCCGCCGACTCTCCTGTTCTGGGCCGACAGCCAGTCCCGGAAGCAGGGGATCAGCGTCCCGCTCTCCTGGGTCAGCATGCTCTGCATGTCCCAGATATATTGCCGTCGCTTGGCGTCGTCGATCTCGGCCTGGGCGTCGGCCAGCAGCTTGTCGAACCTCGGGTCGTTCCAGTGCGACTCGTTCCAGGGCGCCTTGCTCTGGTAGGCGATCTCCAGCATCTGGGTGGCCGAGGGCCGCCCGCCCCAGTAGCTCGCCACGAAGGGCGCCTTGAGCCAGACCTTGCTGAAGTAGCCGTCCTCCGGCTCCTTCGCGACCGCGACTGGGATGTCGCAGCGGCCCGCCGTCGTTTGCAGCAGCGTCGCCATGTCGACGGCACCGTTGAAGGCTGCGTCCGAGGTCTGCAGTACGATCTTAGGGCTGTCGACGCCGGCCTTCCTGAAGTGGAACCGCGCCCGGTCCGGGTCATATTTCAGCTGTTCGAGTTCGGTGTTGAAGAAAGGATCGCTGCGCGGGATGGGGTTGTCGTTGCCGAGCGTGCCGTAGCCGCTGAACAGCGTCTTGATGACCTGCTCGCGGTCCACCGCATATTTCAGCGCCTTGCGGATCTCGACCTCCGTATAGGGGGCGTGGTCCACCATCATGGCCATGACCGGGAACCAGCCGCCCGCGGCGCGGATGATCTCCAGGGTCGGGCTACGCTCGACCCTGGAGACGGTCCTCGGGTCGGCCCGGTTGATCGCGTCGACCTGGCCCGAGATCAGCGCCGCCATGCGCTGCGCCGTATCGTTGATGACGTTGAACTCGACGCCATCGAGGTGGCCGCGGTCGGGCTTCCAGTAGGGGCCGGCCTTCTTCAGCGCGACCCGCCCCCCGGGGGCGAAGCTGTCCAGCGTGAAGGCGCCCGTGCCGACCGGTTTCGACCAGTCCGTGAAGCCGTCCGGCACCATCATGATGTGATAATCGGTCAGCACGACCGGGAAGTCGGCATCGCCCGACGCGAGTGTCACCTGGATGGCGCTGCGGCCGAGCTTCTTGATCTCGACGACGGATTTCATGAGCCCGGCCGCACCCGAGGTCGCGGCGCCGCGGTGCAGGTTCAGCGAATAGACGGCGTCGTCGGCTCCGAACTCGCGGCCGTCGTGGAAGTGGACGCCGCGCCGGAGCGAGAAGGTCCAGACCTTGGCGCTCTCGTCGGATTCGAAGCCGCTGGCGAGTTCGGGCATCGGGCGGTTGTCGGCGCCGTTCTCGACGAGGCCATTGTAGAGGCCGAACCCGACACCGATCATCACGGAATCGTCCCAGGTCCGCGGGTCGAGGCTGTCCGTGGTGCTGCCGCCGCCGAGCCCGAGGCGCAACGTCCCCCCGCTGCGGGGTTCGTCGGACGCGGCCCGGCCCGGCCCGGCCGATGCCGTCAGGCCGAGCGCCAGGGCGCCCTGCACCAAGTCGCGGCGGGATGGGAGGCCGGCCGCTGCCCCCGACGTGCGCTGGCCGGGATGTCTCATCGGGGGCCGTCTATCGGCCGCCACGGCGCACCTCTCGGCCGATGATGGCGAAACTTCAGTCCTGACATTCGGCGTGGCTTCGGCCGCACTCTCCACTTCTGCGTAGTGGACGCCACATTTGCTCCGTTTCCGAAGCCAAATCAATGCTGCTGTGGACCCTGGTCAGGGCAATCGGGTGAACGCGAGCAGGGACGGTGCGGTGGATGGTGAGGGGTTGGGGAGCCGTCATTGCGAGCGGAGCGAAGCAACCTAGGCTCCACGACCGTCGATCTGGGTCGCTTCGCTGCGCTCGCGATGACGGTTATGGTCATGGACAAAGGCGAACGTACTTCACCCGATTGCCCTGGGACCCTGGTAGACCCGGTGGAAGTCGATGCGACGGGCGAGTTAAACATCGAGCATCAGCCGGGCGGGGTCCTCCAGGGCTTCCTTCACCCGCACCAGGAAGGTCACGGCTTCGCGGCCGTCGACGATCCGGTGGTCGTAGGACAGGGCGAGGTACATCATGGGGCGAACCTCGACCACCCCGCCCACCACGACCGGACGGTCCTGGATCTTGTGCATACCCAGGATGCCGGACTGCGGGGCGTTGAGGATCGGCGTCGACATCAGCGAGCCGTAGATGCCGCCATTGGTGATCGTGAAGGTGCCGCCCTGCATGTCCTCGATCCTGAGCTGGCCGTCGCGCGCCTTCCTGCCGTAACCCGCGATGGTCTTCTCGATCTCGGCGAGGCTCAGCCGGTCGGCGTCGCGGACCACCGGCACCACGAGGCCCTTCTCGGTGCCGACCGCGATGCCGACGTGATAGTAGTTCTTGTAGACGAGGTCGGTGCCGTCGATCTCGGCATTGACGGCGGGCAGCTCCCGCAGCGCCCCGACCACGGCTTTCACGAACAGGCCCATGAAGCCGAGCTTGGCGCCGTGCTTCTTCTCGAAGACATCCTTGTAGCGGGACCGCAACGCCATCACGCCGCTCATGTCCACCTCGTTGAAGGTGGTCAGCATGGCGGCGGTATTCTGCGCGTCCTTCAGGCGGCGCGCGATGGTCTGGCGAAGCTTGGTCATATGGACCCGCTCCTCGCGCTCCGCGTCCGACTGCGGCGGGGCCTGGCGCGGTGCGGGCACCGGGGCCGGCGC
>CAXUCF010000321.1:2471-5003 GCA_964249275.1 uncultured Lichenihabitans sp. | reverse complement strand
GGCTCGGGCGCCGAGCAGCACCCCACCCAGGCGGTCCTCGACCTCTACACGATCGAGCGTGAACTCGGCCGCACGCAGGATGTCGAGATCGCCTTCGTGGGCGATTGCCGCTACAGCCGCACCGTCCGTTCGCTGGCCTACCTTCTGGCCCGCTGCCCGGGCGCGAAGGTACATTTCGTGTCCGTGCCGGAACTCCGTGTGCGGCAGGACATCCGCGACTTCCTCGACCGGCATGGCGTCCCCCACACCGAGACCGAGGACTGGAGCGACCTCGTTCCCGCCGTCGACATTCTCTACATGACCCGCCCGCAGAAGGAGTGGTTCACCGATGATGCCATGTTCCAGGCCGTCAAGGACCGCTTCGTGCTCGACCTCGCGACGGCGCGGCGCATGAAGCCCGGCGCTCGCATCCTGCATCCGCTGCCGCGCAACGACGAGATCGCGCTCGATGTCGATCCCTTGCCGCAAGCTGCCTATTTCCGTCAGTCGGACTACGGGCCGCCACTGCGGACCGCGCTGTTCGAGATGGTGTGCGGCTGATCGGCGGGCCGTCTCCGGCTCGCGACCGGAAGGGTTCGAGGATCGTTTCCGATCACGGTCACGTTTGCCGTCCGACGGCTGCGGATCCTTCGGCGGCCTTGCGTCGACAGGTTTGGCCCGATGTCACAGATCAGCGATCCATCCGACCCCAAGCGCCTTCCGCGCATCGTGGTGATCGGGGCAGGGTTCGGCGGTCTGGCGGTGGTCCGCGGCCTCAGGCTCGCCCCGGCCCTCGTCACGGTGATCGACAAGACCAACCACAACCTGTTCCAGCCGTTGCTCTACCAGGTGGCGACCGCAGCCCTCGCGCCCTCCGACATCGCCGTGCCGGTGCGCGGCCTCTTCACCGACATGCCGCGCGTCGGCACGTTGATGGGCGAGGTCACGGGCATCGACTCCGTGCGCAAGGTGGTGCTGGTCAGGGACGTGCCCGACATCCCCTATGACTATCTCGTGCTGGCGACGGGGTCGGTCTATTCCTGGTTCGGCCACGACGAATGGTCGAAACACGCCCATGTGCTGAAGACTCTGGACCAGGCGCTGGCGTTGCGCGGCAGCCTGCTGTCGGCCTTCGAGTGGGCCGAGAGCCGCACCGATCCCGACGAAATCCGCAAGCTCCTCACCTTCGTGATCGTGGGCGGCGGCCCGACCGGCGTCGAGATGGCGGGCGCCATCGCGGAACTGGCCCATTCCACGCTGGCGCGCGACTTCCGCCGCATCCAGCCGTCATGGGCGAGGATCGTGCTGTGCGAGGGTGGCCCGACGCTGCTCACCGGCTTCCCGCAGCGATTGTCCGACTACGCGCGCCGCCAACTCGAAAAGCTCGGGGTCGAGGTCAGGACCGGCACTCAGGTCGAGGTGGTCGACCGCGACGGCGTCGTGGCGGGTGGCGAGCGCATCCCTGCGGCCAACGTCCTCTGGGCCGCTGGAACCGCCGCCACGCCGGTCGCCGATTGGATCGGGGTCGAGAAGGGCAAGGGTGACGGCGTCAAGATCGGACCCGACTGCGCCGTGCTGGGCCACACCGAGATTTTCGCTGTCGGAGACTGCACCTCTTCGGAAGACGCCCGAGGCCAGCGCCTGCCGGGCGTCGCGCCGGTGGCAAAGCAGCAGGGCGGCTATGTGGCCAAGGTCCTGATGACCCGGTTGATCGGCGAGCCCGCGCCGCCGCCCTTCCGCTATGATGACCAGGGCCAACTCGCCATGGTGGGCCGTTCCGCTGCCGTCGCCGACCTTGGCCGCGTCAAGATGACGGGTGTGATCGGATGGCTTCTGTGGAGCGTGGTGCACCTGTTCTTCCTGATCGGCGCGCGCAACCGCCTGGCCGTCTACTGCAACTGGGTCTGGGCTTGGCTGACCTACGGGCGAGGGGCGCGGCTCATCACCATGGTGGACGCGCAAACCCGGGCCGAGATGAGCTACCTCGACAGGATCGCGAAACACCGGCCGTCGATGTCGTCGAAGTGAGCCGTGCCCGCACCCGTCACGTCGAACGCGAGACACGTCACGTCAGTGGAAGCCCAGGCTTCCGAGCGGCTGAAAGCCGGCCGGCATGGTCGGCGCGCTGCCCGGGATGTAAGCCGCGGCGGTCTGGGTACGCGGCTGAGTGGGCAACGGCGCCGCCATGCGGCGCCCCTTCGCCCCATGACCCGGCAACGCGGCTCTGATGGTCCGCGTTGCCCCATTCGCGGGCATGGGGTCTGCTACGGTCGGGTGCTCGACGGGGCGCGGCTCCGTCACTGCTGCCGTCGAGAGTTTGGCACGTGCGGGCCTCGAGGCCACAGCAGCGCGAGCCGGCCGATGTGGCGCTGGCTTGGCAACGGCCGTCTTTGGGACGACCGCGTTCACGGCGACCGGCTTTGCGGCGACCGATGTCGGGCCGGCGGCCTCGGACGGGAGGGCCAGGACGTTCGCTGGCGCAGTCTTGAGGGGTTTGGCCGCCTTGGCGGCGCTCCTGTCGGCCAGGGTCGATGCCGCGGCCTTGCGAGCCGC
>CAXUCF010000321.1:0-2461 GCA_964249275.1 uncultured Lichenihabitans sp. | reverse complement strand
GGGCGGCCGGGGCGGCGGCCGGGGCGGGGCGCGCGGCGCCCGCGCCGGAGCGGCGCGGCTTCGCAGGGCCGCTGCTGTACGGCGTCTCGGCATCGCTTGGCGCTGCCGCCATGTGGTCGGTCGTGAGATACCCCGCGACGCGGCACAGGATGTCGCAGCCAGGCGTGTCCTGTGCCGAAGCGCGCGATCCGGACGTCAGGCAGAGGGCGACGAAGCAGGCGGGGAAAAGCAGGCGCCTCATGGCGTGGCCGTCCATTGATCCGGGATCGCGATCGTTCCTCCGACATCAAGGACGATAAAGCGTTAAAGCAGAATGAAGCCGGCGCACGGCATCGGCTCGGGGCCGCGCTACGCGAGGTGTCGGCGCGTGCCGGCTCTGCGCGGCGCCGAGCCGAGCGGCGATCGATCACGCCAGGATCGGCAGACTGAACTTGACCGCGGCTGTTCGCGTTGACGTTCGTCCGTTCATTGAAAGGGAGACAGGATCATGAAGACTTTCGCCAGATTCGCCATCGCGGCCATCGCGGGCCTGACCATCATCGGCGAAGCCATGCCGGTCGCGTCGCAGCCCCTGACGGTTCGTACCGTCGAGGCCCCGGTCGTCAAGGCGGCCGTCGTGGTGACGCGCACCGTCGTCCGTCGGCGCCCGATGATGATGCGCCGCCGTCCGATGGTCACCCGGGTCATCCGCCGCGTCATTCGCTGACCGCCGCCGAACCGCTCTCGCGCGTTCGGCGCGATGCATGGCCGCCGGCGCGACGCTGGCGGCCATGTCCTTGGAAGCACCCCCGCGGAGCGATCGCGCCATGATCACGACAGAGCCGACGATCCGCCCGGATCCGATGCCGCGCGGCAACGACGAGGCGCTAGGGGGGGGCATGCAGCGTCATGCGAGGCTCGCCCTGGTTGCGGCGTTGATCGGCTTCGGCCTTTGGACGATCGGAAACTTCCTGCCGGCCCTCGCCTGGGCCTCGGTGCTGGCGATCGCGATCTGGCCCCTGTTCGAGAAGGCGCAGCTGCGCTGGCCCCCGGGCCGGCACAATCTCCTGATGCCCACCCTGTTCACCCTCGCCATCGCGATCCTGTTCGGCCTTCCCTTCGTCATTCTCGTGGTGCAGGGCGCGCGCGAGGCGCAGGATATCCTGGCCCTGTATCACAGAGCGACGACGTCCGGCATTCCCGTGCCCGATTGGGTCTCGCACCTGCCGTTCGGTGGCGAGACCGTCGATCACTGGTGGCGCGACAATCTGAGTTCTCCGGTGCAGAAGGACGCCATCTTCCGGCGCGTCAACAGGACCTCGGTGTTGCAGATCGGGCGCAACGTCGGCCGGGAAGTCGCGCGTCGGATCGTCCTGTTCTTCTTCACCTTGATGACGCTGTTCTTCCTGCTCAAGGACGGCCAGCGTCTGGTCCGCGACCTGCTCGGCGCCAGCCAGAGGCTGTTCGGCGCGCGGGGGGAGCGCATCGCCCGACAGATGGTGTCGTCGGTGCACGGCACCGTCGATGGTCTGGTGCTGGTCGGCCTCGGGGAGGGCGTACTGATGGGCATCGCCTATGCGGTGGCCGGTGTGCCGCATCCGACACTGCTTGGGGGCCTCACGGCCGTGGCCGCCATGGTGCCGTTCCTTGTCACCTTCGTGTTCGTCGGCGTCGGACTGGTGCTCCTGGCCCAGGGATCGGTGGGAGCCGCAATCGCCGTCGTGGTTCTGGGCACGGTGCTGGTGCTGGCCGCCGACCACCTCATCCGTCCGGCGCTGATCGGCGGGGCCACGCGCCTTCCGTTCCTGTGGGTTCTGTTCGGCATCCTCGGCGGTGTCGAGACCTGGGGTATCGTGGGTCTGTTCGTCGGGCCGGCCCTGATGGCAGCCTTGATCCTGCTGTGGCGCGAGTTCACGGAGGGGGTGCCGAAGCGGCCGGCGACGGATCTCGCCAGCCGGGGCTGAATCGACAAAGGGGGATCCTCAGTCGGTGCCTTCGACCAGCACCATTTCCCCTGTTCCGGCCGGTAGGCGCACCCGCACCGCCGCCTGGTATTCGGGCGAATAATAATAGCGCCGCGCCGCGTCGAAAGACTCGAATTCGAGGATCACGTTGCGGGGCCGGGCTTCGCCCTCCAGCGCCTCGAACCGGCCGCCCCGGGCGATGGGCTTGCCGCCGTATATCTTCATGGCGGACGAGGCCATCTCCACGTAGCGCTTGTAGGCTTCCGGGTCCGTCACCGTCATGCGGGCGATGATATAGCCTTTCGGCATGGGTCGTCTCCTCGCGCGTATCTCGGCCCTCGCCGGGGCCGAGCTTCATTTGGCGCGAAAATCGACAGCGGTCAAAGCGGTAGCGGGCTCGTCGGATCCATGTGTCGTGTCCGACGGAACCGGCCTCGGGGGACCGACGGCGGGGTATCGGCTGTAGAGACTCACCTCAATATCACCCGGGTGCCGACGCGGACCCGGCTGTAGAGGTC
>CAXUCF010000320.1:0-5009 GCA_964249275.1 uncultured Lichenihabitans sp. | reverse complement strand
GCGAGGCCTCGTGGCGGAGTGGTTACGCAGAGGACTGCAAATCCTTGCACCCCGGTTCGATTCCGGGCGAGGCCTCCACATCCACCGATGCACTCCGTCAGGGAGCGCTCGGTGCGGATGCACCGGATCGACTGGCGATACGGACGACGCTCCGCAATTCCATCACCACGGAAGCAAATTCATCGGCCGAGATCACGGCCCAGGCGGGGCTGCTCGTGAGGCAAGCGATCCAGGCGGCTTCCCATGCCGAGGCGGCGGTGGGCAGGCAGTCGGACTCCGGCCGCCTGACGAAGGCGTCGAGCACGGTCAAGGCGGCGCTCGTGTCGAAGAGATCGGCATCCTCGGTCTGTCCCATGCTGTGGCCCGCCCAGGCGAGCCTGCAGCATACGGGCTGCCGCCCACCCGATCAAACGGGATTTCAGCCGGCGTTCCGGTCGATTAGCGGCTTTGCGGCAGAGCCGCAATGCTGTCCCGACGCGGGGGCCGTGTAACCCCGTCGTGGGTGGACCGCCGCTGGAGGTCCGTCGCCTCGGCCCGGAGCTTTTCGTAGGCGGCCCGCACCAGATCGGCGCCGTAGACCCGCTCCAGACGACGGACGGTGAAGTGACCGCGCGCCAGGGTCTGGTAATGATCCATGAAGGCGGCATTGATCCCGGCGCCCGTGACGGCGCCGACCAGCGGAACCGCCTGCGCCACGACCTTCTGCGTCACTACCAGGCCGAAGCGCGACGCGATCTGCCCGAGCAACCGCGCCAGAACGGGCGCGGCCTCATCGGCGATGGTCCTCCCGATCATGTAGCGGGCCGCCTCGGTGACGGATTTGGCGAGCAGCGCCCGAACCGCGAAATAGCTACTCTCGCCGAGGCCGGCGTCTCGGCTATTGCCCAGGGCGAAGACCTCGAGGCAGGCCAGCACGGCTTCGGGTTGCGACAGATCCTCGCCCTTCTCGCGCGCGATATCGGCGACCGACCTCATCATCAGCGTGGTGGAGAGCGGCAGTTCGAGCGGCAGCGTAGCAAGGCCGAAAGCGCCGCCGACCGCCCCGGAGGCCGCAACGGCCGCGAGGTGCAGCCTGTTGGATGCCGGCTGCCCATCGACGGGCAAGGATTTCACGGCCGCCTTCAGGGCATAGCGAAGGGCCGCGCCGGCGGCCTTGTTGGCGGTTGCGGCCACGCGACCGGGGACGAGCTCACCCGCATAACCGATCTGCCGCCCCACCATGCCGGTGAGATAGGCGGCGAAGCTCGAATCCTCGAGAGCCCGGAAGGCCTGGGCGAGTTCCGCCGCGTCTTCGGGGCTGAGCGCGACGGGCCGGGTCGTCAGCGACGCAGGGCCGGCCGCCTGTTCGACCCGTGACGTCGCCGCGACCCGTCGGCGTTCCGCTTCCTCTTGGTCGATCATGGCGCGCGGCCTCCTCGAAGGGCTGGGAACAGCGACGTCCGGCCTGGCCGGACGTCGCGTCTTGCGGAGGAGAGACGCGCGAGGCAGCACGGCAGTTCGCACGATGGCGCTCGAAAAAGCCATGCCTGACCGAGCTCCGGCTTGCATCGTCGGGCGGCGTGACGCAGCCTCGGCCATGGCGTCCGAGGGCCGGTCGCCACCGCCGCAAGCTCGGCCCGATCTCGGAGGGAGACATGGGAAGAACGCAACTCTTGCTGCTGGTCGCGGGCCTCGCCGCCTCGGCCAGCTCGCCTGTCGCAGCCCAGGCCGTCATGCTGCGATGCGGCCAGCAGTATCAGTCCGCCAAGGCGGCCGGGACGCTGAACGGCATGGGCTGGAGCCAGTTCCGGACGGAGTGCGCGGCCCGCCTGAAGGCCCAACCCGCCGGCGTCGCAGCCACGCCGCCGACCCCCGCTTCGGCGCCCGCTGCCGTCGCGCCCTCGTTGGCACAACCGTCGAGCGCCGCGGCGCCGGTCGCGGTCCCGGCCACGTCTCCCGCGAGCGGCGGACGCGAGGCCATGCTGGCGCGCCAAAAGCAATGCGGTGCGGAATGGCGCGCCCAGAAGGCCACCCTCGTGGCCGAGACCCCCGGCCTCAAGTGGCCGCGGTATTGGAGCCAGTGCAACGCGCGGCTCAAGGCAGCCGGACGCTGACCGCCGCCGGCTCCTGCAGATCTGCCGACACCGGCTCTGCCGAGCGGCATCGGTTCACTTCGAGAGCGAAACCATCGTGGCTCCGCCACGCAAGGCTGCTTGGCTCGGTCGTCAGACCAGGTAGGCGTAGGCCGCGATGGCCGTGCCCACCGCTCCAAGGATGATCGAGCCGTGCCACGGCCATGTCCGGCCCTGCATGATGATCGCGATGGTGGCGATGGCGATCGACACATGCAGGAGCGTGACCCCGACCGTCAGAACGTGGTGGCGGTGCTCGCGGTGATCGCCCTCGGCAATCAGTTCGTCGCTTTGGCGTCCGAGTTCCGTCGCCTTGGCCTTCGTCTCGTCGCTCTGCTTCTCGTAATCTCGGGCTTTGGCGTCATAGGCCTCGGCGCGCGACGGGTCCGACTGCCTGGCGATGTCGTAGAGGTTCTTCTTGATGCTCTGAGCCTGAAAGTAGGACCACTGATCGGTGGCCCGGTTCTGGACGAGCACGGATTCGCTCTTCTTGGAGATCGCGGCTCCGCTCTCGATCGTTTCCAGGCTGCCTACGGTCGCGGCCACGACCGCCAGCACCGCGATCGTCACCGACACTTTGATGATCAGGGGATTGCCGGTGTGGGCGGCATGCTCCGCATGTTCCCGGTGTTCGAGACTCTCGCTCGTGGCATCTTCCATGACGGGCTCCTGGCCGACCTGCTCGCGTGTTGGTTCTGTCGGCGTCGGGTGTAACCCGAACACCGTTGCTTCGCGATCCACCCTGCGCCGACATCGCTCGATTCCGAAAGCCGGACGCGTGGACAGATCGCGCGACGCTCCCCTATAAGCGCGCAGGGGCGCGGGGTCCTCGGTTTCCGCGGTGGCCGCGCACGACCGGCAGCGGATTTTCAGCAAGGGACGAGGCTCCATGCAGGGCGGAGTTGCGGCGACCGAGCAGGTGTTCTCGGCGCAGAGGCGCGCCATGGTGGACGGGCAGATCCGGACGTTCGACGTCACGGACCAGCGCGTCATCCGGGCCTTCGATCTGACGCCTCGCGAACTGTTCCTCCCGGAGGAACTCCGCGGGCTCGCCTATTCCGACGCCTTGCTGCCGCTCAGATCGCCGGGGGATGCCACATTCGTGCGGGTCCTTCTCCAGCCGATGCATCTGGCCCGCATGCTCCAGGGTGCCGCTCCCGCGCCCGATGCGCACGTGCTGGTGGTGGCGGGCGAGACCGGTTACGCGGCCGCCCTCATGCTCGAACTGGCCGGCAGCGTGGTGTCGCTCGAATGCGACGCCGGCCTCAGCGCCGCCGCGACGGCCTACGCCGAGCGCGCGGGCGGCGGACGCATGATGGCCGTCACGGGAGACCTGGCGGCCGGCTATGCGGCGAAGAGCCCCTACGATCTGATCCTGGTTCAAGGCGCCGTGGAGACCAATCTCGAGGCGCTCTTCGGTCAGCTTAAGCCGAGTGGTCGTCTCGTCGCGATCGAAACGTCGCTGCCCAATCTCGGACGCCGGACCGGGCGGGTCATGCTGTACCAGCCGATCAACGGCGACGTCAGCGGCCGCGCGCTGTTCGACGCCACCGTGCCGGTCCTGCCGGCGTTCAGGTCGACTCCCGCCTTCGTGTTCTGAACGGTCGGCGAGATCGGCGAAGGTCCTCGCACCCGACCGGAGCGCGCCGTCACAGTAAGCGGCTCAGCATGGAACCCGAGCGCGGGTGTCGCATAATTGCGGCAGTAACCCGAATTGTCCGGACTCGGCGATGCCCCAGCCTGCATGCCGTGGCGTGACCCGCTAGGATGCCCTGGTCGGCGCATCCTGAGACTCTGCCGGGATGCGCTCGAAGCGTAGAAGAGGTGCGCTGCACTGCAGCGTGGCCTCTACGGGCGTCGAGGTCCATTGATGAGTCGTTGCAACCCCATGCTCATTGCCGCCGCGCCGCGTCCTGGGTTCGGTCGCCGCGCCGGGTCGGGCCTGCCATCGCGGGCCGTCATCGCGGTCTGCCTCGTCTTGCCGGCTTCATCGGTCGCGCTGCGCGCCGAAACCCTGTCCAACGCCCTGTCGAAGGCCTATTTCAACAACCCCAACCTGAACGCCCAGAGGGCCAACACCCGCGCGGCAGACGAGAACATCCCTATCGCCAATTCCGGCTACATGCCGCATGTCACCGCGAGCGGCGATGTCGGGGCGGAATACGAGCAGTCCAGATCCCCCGTCGGTAGCACCGGGACCGGGGGTGCGGGATCCTCCAGCCTGGGCGGGTCGAGCATCGGTACGACGGGAACCGGGACGACGGGGACGAGCGGCACGACGGGGACGACCGGCACGACCGGATTTCCGGGCACGACGGGCACGACCGGAACCGGCTTTCCAGGAACGACGGGGACGTCGACCCTCGCGAGCACCGTGGCTGCACCGTCAGGCTCGACCGGAACCACGGGCACGACGGGGACGACCGGGACGTCGGGGCGCTCGACCGGCTCCGGTTTGACGTCTTCCGGCACCACCGTCCCGCGCGGCGCGGGCATCACGGTGTCGCAGACGCTTTTCGATGGCTTGCGCACCACCAACAACATCAAATCGGCTGAATCCAACGTCTTCGCCAGCCGCGAGAACCTGCGCAACGTGGAGCAGAGCGTGCTGCAGAGCGGCGCGCAGAACTATATGGATGTATTGCGCGACACGGCGATCCTCGACCTGCGCAACAGCAACATCAAGGTGCTGGACGAGCAGCTGCGGCAGACGCAGGACCGCTTCAAGGTGGGAGAGGTCACGCGCACCGACGTGGCGCAGGCGGAGGCCAGTCTCGCGGGCGCACGCGCCGACTATTTTGCGGCCCAGTCGCAGCTCCAGAACTCCATCGCCAGCTACCGGCAGGTCATCGGCGAGCAACCAACGCGCCTCGAACCCGCCCGCCCCCTGGATCGTGG
>CAXUCF010000319.1:1755-5020 GCA_964249275.1 uncultured Lichenihabitans sp. | reverse complement strand
GGGGTGGGACGGTGGGAGCCGGATTGCGGCGTGGCGGCGGGTCGAAGCTTGTTCGAGACGGTCATGAAGGCCTTTGGACCGGACGCGGGGTTATGGCGGCAAAGCCGTGACGCGCCTATGTGCGGCGTGAGAGGCCGCTTTAACACCATGCCCGAACTTCCCGAAGTCGAAACCGTCCGTCGCGGATTGGCGCAGGCCATGACGGGCGCGACCTTCACGGCGGTCGAACAGCGGCGGGCCGACCTCCGCTTCCCGTTTCCCGAACGCTTCGCCGAACGCCTCGAAGGTCGCCGCGTCGAGGCCGTCGGGCGGCGGGCCAAATATCTCGTCATCGACCTGGACGATGCCACCGTGCTGGCCGCTCATCTCGGCATGACGGGATCGTTCCGGGTCGCGGCCGCGGCCCGCGGCCCCGCGACCTTCCGGCGCGAGACCGTGCCGGGCCGCTACTACCACGCGCGCGGTGGGCCGGCAGCAGACGCGGGCGCGCCTCTCGGAGATCCGCTTCCCGGAAGCCCGCACGACCACGTGCGGTTCACCTTCGATACTGGCGCGACGATCACGTACAACGACCCGAGGCGGTTCGGCTTCATGGTGCTGGTGCCGCGTGCTGGGTTCGATGCCCACCCGCTGTTTCGCGGCATCGGGGTCGAGCCGCTGGGCGACAGCTTCGGCGCCGTGATCCTGGCCCGACTCATGGCAGGGCGGGCAGCACCGTTGAAGGCGGCGCTGCTCGACCAGCGGCTCATCGCGGGCTTGGGCAACATCTACGTCTGCGAGGCGCTGCACCGGGCCGGCCTGTCGCCGCGCCGGTCGGCCGGCACGCTGGCCCGCCGGGACGGGGCGCCGACTGCCGGCGCCATCCGGTTGGCGGCCGCCATCAAGGCGGTCCTCGACGAGGCCGTCGCGGCCGGCGGATCCAGCCTCCGCGATTATCGCCACACCAATGGAAAACTCGGCACCTTCCAGCACGGCTTCCGGGCCTATGACCGCGAAGGCGAGGCTTGCGGCAACCCGGGGTGCCGCGGCACCATCGGCCGCATCGTCCAGAGCGGACGATCGACCTTCTTCTGCGGGGTCTGCCAGCGGTGAGCGGGGGGTGCCTCAGTCGGGGCCAGGGTCGTCGGCCCGGCCTCTGCTGGTCCTCGAGCGCGAGAGCCGCCGCATAGTTCAGGGAGCGTGCGGCGACGGCTCGTTCGGCAGGTCGAGCGCGAACAGGTCGTGGCCGATCGCCAGCGCCCGCGTGCCACCGCCGGGCCGGGGCAGGAAGCGGATCTTGTTGGTGGAGAGCCCCATATGGGCCGGATGCCACGTCTCGCCGCCGTCGCGCGTTTCGTAGCCGCCGGTGGCGCCCCCCACCCAGCCGCGCCGCTCGTCCAGAAACGCGATCCCATAGGGGATCCAGCCGTGGTCGCGCGTGACCACGAGCTTGCGCCAATGCTCGCCGCCGTCCTCGCTCTTGACCACGTAGCCCCGGGCCTCGTCGGCCGGGGCCGCGTAGCTCATGATGGTGGCATAACCGACCCGGGGGCTCGGGAAGGCGAGTTTCCAGTTATTGTCGCCGGCGCGCGCGCTGTCGTAGACGGCTCGCCAAGTGTCGCCGCCGTCCGTGGTCTTCAGGATGCGGGCGTGGGCCGCGCCCTCGTCGGACTGGCTGGCGCCCGCGATGAAGCCCGTCATGGCATCGAGGAAATGGATGTCGAGGATCATGCCGGTCAGGGCGCCCATGTCGCGCCCCTGCCACGTGGCACCACCGTTGCGCGACGTCATCAGGCCCGCCGGGCCTCCGACCCGCCCGCCGGCCCGGATCGTTGCCGGGGCCCCGTCGACCTTGAGGACGTCGATGGCGCAGATGCCCTTGACGGTCACGCCGTTGCCGGGCACGACCGCCGTCCAGTGGGCGCCGCCGTCATGCGTGACGAAGAGCGGGCGGGCGTCGGACACGTCGTCGAAGTAGCCCGGGCCGACATTGCCCATGAAGCCGGTTTCGGCGTCGACGAAATCGAGCGCCCGCACATAGGTGCCGGGATGCCGCCACACGAGGCGCCAATGGTCGCCGGCGTCGTCGGTGCGGTAGATCCGGCCCGTGCCGTTGCCGTACCAGCCGGTCGTGGCGGAGCCGAAGGCCAGCGCGTCCTGCTTGTTGTTCAGGTCATAGGGATCCGTCGCCACCCGGTGCCAGGCTGGCGCGCCCTGGGCTTCCGGAGCGCTCTCGGCGCCTGCGCCGGCCGATGTCGGCGGCGCCTCGGCGGCACCGGCCTGGAGCCCCGGCCAGGCGAGCGACAGAAGCGCGGCCATCAGGGTGCATCGGATCGACATGGACGGAACCTCCCTTCCGCGACGCTCGGACCGGCTTCCGCTACCTCGAATGCCGCGCCGCAGGGGGCGGATGCACCGTTTCCGCGTGCCGCGACGTCGCAGTTCAGCCGCCGCGCCCCGAGCCGCCGCTCAGACCTGCATGCCCAGCGCCTGGAGATAGAGTTCGAGGATCTCCTCCTCCTCGCGCCGCTTGTCCTGGTCCTGCTTCCTGATCGACACGATCTTGCGCATGACCTTGATGTCGTAGCCCGTGCCCTTGGCTTCGGCGTATACGTCCTTGATCTCGTCGGAGACGGTCTTCCTGTCTTCCTCCAGACGTTCGATGCGCTCGATGAAGGCCATCAGATGACCGGCTTCGATGGAATTGGTGCTCATGCCTGTATCCGTGGATCTTCGAGCGTCCGGCCTGCCGGGAATGGCCTGCATGGGGGATGACCGCCACAGGTTCGCTGGGCCGGCCATCATGCATCGATCCTTATCGCGGGTTCGCCTTGGGACAAGGTTAACGGAACCGAGCCGTGGCCCGGCGTGCCGCCACTCCGCGGTTCAGCGTAACAGCGACGGAGGCGGAAACGCCAGCACCTCGCCCGTGTAGGTCTCGACGACCTCGCTGAACGGCGTACCCTCGGGCAGCACCAGCACGGCCCGGTGTCGCAGCACTTCGTTCGGGACGACGAGACCGTCGCTGCCCTGCGGCGGCCGCTGGGCCTCCATCTCCCACCCGGCCACGAGAGGCCGCCAGAGAAGGTCCGCCGAGAGCGTGTGGCGCTGGAACCGCAGGGACTGGACCGCGCGGCCGAAAGCCGTGTCGGTCGTGTCGAGCACGCGATTCATCTCGGGCGTGAGTCGGGCCGGCACGTACCAGTTGTCGGCTTCCGAAAGCAGGTGGGATCCGCAGAAGAGCCGGACGCGGCGATAGCGGACCGGCTCGGCGGCCCCGACTGCG
>CAXUCF010000319.1:242-1745 GCA_964249275.1 uncultured Lichenihabitans sp. | reverse complement strand
GCGCTGCTCTTCGCCGGCGGGCTTCTCGGCATCCAGAACGCGGGCGGCGATCACGCGCGGAGGCTCGGCCAGACGATGCGCGCCGCACCAATGCTCAAGTGTGAGCGTAGCGCTGTCGTGGCTGAGGAGGTCCGCGTTGAGCGACTGCAGGAGGGCAAGGGCTTCGAGGCGCGACAAGAGATCGTCGGGCCACGCGGAGGCCGCTCGAGCGACCGGCGGAACCGGAGGCTCGGTCGCTGTCGCGGCTCCGGCCGTGACCAGGAACATGAACGTCGACAACACCGGTCCGAGATGTCTTCGCACGTCGTGACTCTCCTGGATCAGCACCGAGCATGCCCTCCCGAAGGTCACCATGGACATGACCGCTTCGAGAAAGCGACCTTTACTTCTGACACCGGTCCATGAAGCGACGCGGTCGATTCGCGGGACCCCTAAGCCGTCGACCCGACCCCGGCAAGGAGGGCAGCCGGTGGCCCCGAGGTTCCAGGAGATCGGCCGGCGTGACCCGTCACGCTCAGGCGGTCCAGCACCTGCAGCCGCAATTTCGCCCCACCGGAGCCGAATCGTCTCGCCATGCAGAGTACGACCCGCAGCGGGTCGTACCGGATCGGGCGCGCCGATGACGACCTACGACACGGGCACGATCGGGCGAAAACCCGCCGCAGTCCCGCATTACGACCGTGTGCAGCGCCTGTTCCACTGGAGCATGGCCGCCATCGTCATCACGGCCATCCTGATCGGCCTTTATTGCTCGTACCAGGTGCCCGGCACGCCCGTGCGCCGCACCCTGCTCGAATGGCACAAGTCGCTCGGCATGACGGCTCTGGCGCTGATCGGTTTCCGCATCGCCTATCGCCTCGCCACGACGGTACCACCCTACGCGGAACGGCTCGGGCGTCTCACCCATCTCGGCGCGTCGGGCGCGCATCTGGCGCTCTATGGGCTCATGCTGTTCATGCCGCTGACCGGCTACTGGTTCTCGGCCGAGGGCGGGTATTCGCTGCCGTTCTTCTGGCTGTTCCAATGGCCTCGCGTGCTGCCGGTCGACAAGGTGGCGGCCAGGACGGGCGAGGTTCTGCACGGCTACGGCGCCGACGCGATCTATGCCGTGGTTCTGCTGCATATCGGCGCCGTGGTCTGGCACCGCTTCGTCAAGCGCGATAGCGTGCTGGCCAGGATGTGGCCGCCTTCCCGGTGACGGCTGCGGGACGCTGTTTATGCCGCTGGACAGCCCGACCGCGCAGGGACCGCCGCCCAATCACAGCAGCAGCGCGGCCCCGCGGTCGAGATAGGTGTCGAGGAAGGCGTCGAGCCGGGGGTGGCGGGGCTTGCCGAACACCTCCCGAGGAGTCCCCCGCAGCAGGATCCGCCCGGCGTCCAGGAAGGCGATCTGCTCGCCTACCGTGGCGGCGAAACCGATCTCGTGCGACACCACCACCATGGTCATGCCATCGGCGGCCAGTGCCCGCATCACGCTCAGCACCTCGCCGGTCAGTTCAGGAT
>CAXUCF010000319.1:0-209 GCA_964249275.1 uncultured Lichenihabitans sp. | reverse complement strand
GGTCGCCGACCAGCATGAGCTTCGCCGCGAGCGCCAGGGCCCGGGCGCTGCCGACGCGCTGCTGCTGGCCGCCCGACAGCTGCGAAGGGTAATGGCCGGCCCGCTCCTGCAAGCCGACCTTGGCGAGCTGCGCCATGGCGCGCGCCTGGGGCGCGGCCCGGCGGCGGCGGCCGCCCGGGCGCAGCGGTTCGGGGGCGTTGGCCGCGGCC
>CAXUCF010000318.1:0-5081 GCA_964249275.1 uncultured Lichenihabitans sp. | reverse complement strand
GCCGACGAACAGGCCACCGTCCGTCGGAAATGTGCCAGCCGAGGCGGGCACACGCTTCTTGGCCGCCAGCGAGCCGGCGATCACGAGTGCCGGGATGGCGACGTAGAAACGTCCGAACAGCATGCCGATCGCGAGCGTCACGTTGTAGAACAGCGTGTTGCCGGACAGACCCGCAAAAGCCGAGCCATTGTTCGCAGCGACTGACGTGTAGGCATAGAGGATCTCCGAGAAGCCGTGCGGTCCAGGATTGTTGGTCGCCGACACCGCCGACGGCACGACGGCTGCGATCGCAGTGCCTCCCAGCATCAACAACGGCAGGATCAGGATGCCCAGCATGGCCATCTTGACCTCGCGAGCCTCGATCTTCTTGCCGAGGTATTCCGGCGTGCGCCCCACCATGAGGCCGGCCACGAAGATGGCGACGACGACGAAGATCAGCATGCCGTAGAGGCCCGCGCCGACGCCGCCGACGATGACTTCGCCGAGCTGCATGTTGATGAGCGGCACCATGCCGCCGAGCGCCGTCAGCGAATCGTGCATGGCGTTGACGGCTCCGCAGGAGGCCGCGGTGGTGACGGTGGCGAAGAGCGCCGAGGCGGCGATGCCGAAGCGGACCTCCTTGCCCTCCATGTTGCCGCCCCCGAGGCCCAGGGCGTGCAGCAGCGGGTTGCCGGCCGCCTCCGCGCCGTAGACGACGGCGACGCCCGCGACGAACAGCACCCCCATGGCGCCGAGGATGGCCCAGCCCTGGCGCTGGTCGCCGACCATGCGGCCGAAGACGTTGGTGAGGCCGGCGCCGAGCGCGAAGATCGAGATCATCTGGACGAAGTTGCAGACGGCCGTCGGGTTCTCGAACGGGTGCGCGGCATTGGCGTTGAAGAAGCCGCCGCCGTTGGTGCCGAGCATCTTGATGGCGACCTGGCTCGCCACCGGCCCCAGCGCGATCGTCTGCTTGGCGCCTTCGAGCGTCGCGGCGTCGACATAGGGCCCGAGCGTCTGCGGAACTCCCGTCCACACCAGGAACAGCGCGTACACGACGCAGATCGGCAACAGGACGTAGAGGGTGCAGCGCGTGACGTCGACCCAGAACGAACCGATCGTGTTGGCCGACATCCGCGCGAAGCCGCGGATCATCGCGACCGCCAGCGCGATGCCGGTCGCGGCCGACAGGAAGTTCTGGTGCGTCAGGCCCAGCATCTGGCTGAGATAGGAGAGCGTGCTCTCGCCCCCGTAGTTCTGCCAGTTCGTGTTGGTGATAAAGCTCGCCGAGGTGTTGAAGGCGAGGTCCGGCGCGACGGCGCCCTGGCCGGCCGGGGTGAAGGGCAGCAGGTTCTGCAGGCGCAGCAGCAGGTACAGGATCAGGAAGCCGCCGACATGGAGGAAGACCATGGCGACGAGGTAGGACACCCAACTCTGCTCCTGGGCCTCGTCGATGCCCGAAACCCGGTAGAGGACCCGTTCGACCGGGCGCAGCACGGGTGAGAGGAACGTCCGCTCACCCGTGAAGACGCGGGTCATGTAGCCGCCCAGCGGCTTCGTGATGGCGATGATAATGGCGCAGTACAGCGCGATCTGGATCCAGCCGATGGCGGTCATGACGGCACCTTTCAGAACCGCTCGGGGCGGACGAGGGCGTAGGTGAGGTAGACGAGGAGCCCGACGGTCACGAGCCCTCCCAGGATGTAGTCGAACAGCATAGCGTGCTCCTACAGTCGTTCACATAGAATGGTGTAGCCGACGGAAATCGCGAAGAACGCGAGCCCGCCTATAATGAAGATGAAGTCCAGCATATGTGTCGGCGCCTCGTCATTTTCAGCGATAGCGGCCAATGTCCACTCGGCGGCGCATGGGAGCGGGCCAAGCCGACGTGACCGGTCTGCAAACCTTAAAGTCGCAGAGTCGGCATATGTTTTCGAGAGGGCATCGAAGCGCCGCGTATAAAGATCTCATAAAGAAACCGGCGTCCGGTGCAGTGCGTCCCGACGTCTCGGAGCTCCCGATGCCGGCTTGCTGGCGTGAGCTCACCTTCCGGCATGCACGGGCCCGGGGTCGCGCTCACCGCGACGCACGAGGTCATTTTTGCCGAGCCCCACGAGATCTTTATACAAAGCAGGCCAGATCACTACATCATGACTATGGCAGCCTGTATTATGTTGCATATGTCAGATCAAGATTTTCCGAGTCAACGACCATGACAGCCATGCTCCCGAACGACCAGCAGCCCTGGGGAACGCCCGTGTCCCCGCCGAGGGCACCACGTCCGGAGATCCCATTGAGCTACATCGCAGCGATGGCGCTGGGCATCGGAGTCCTGGCGGCCTTGACGGGGAGCTTCTACACGGTGCAGCCGACCGAGATGGCGGGCGTGAGGCGCCTCGGAACCGTCGTATCAAAGGAGCCCATCGGCCCCGGCCTGCACATGAAGGTGCCCTTCGTCGACACGGTCGACACCATCCAGACGAGCCTCGACACCTTCCAGCTCAACAATCTCACCGTCTACACGATCGACAACCAGGCAGTCACGGTGGGGGTCGGCCTGTCCTACCGCGTTCCCGAGAGCGCGGTGCTGAAGCTGCTCTACGGCGTCGGCCGGAGCGGCAACGTCGACATCGTCGAGAACATCAGGCCTGTCCTTGCCGATAGGGTGCTCCGCGTCTTCTCCACGCAGAACACCGTCGGCATCTCGGCCAACCGCGAGCAGATCGCGGGGGCGATCCGCAAGGAGGTGGGCGGCGCGCTCCAGGGGATCTTCGGCATCGAGATCACCGACCTGCAGCTCAGCAGCATCACCTACAGCCCCAGCTTCCAAGCCTCCGTGGAGGCTGCCGTGCAGGCCAAGAACGATGCCATCCGGGCGGAAAACACCGTCGTGAAGGTCCGCTACGAGGGCGAGCAGCAGAAGGTGCAGGCGGACGCCCTCGCGGCGGTGCGGGTGGCCCAGGCCAACGGCGACGCGCAGGCACTGGTCGCCCAGGCGCGGTCGCAGCGCGAGGCGTCGATCCTCCGGGCCGAGGGCGAATCCCAGGCGGCGGCCCTACTCGGGGAGGCCCAGGCCCACGTGCTCCAGCAGGTCGGCACCGCCGTCGCCGCCAACCCGGGGGTCGTCTCCTACGAAGCCGCGCACCGCTGGAACGGCCAGATGCCGTCGACCGTCCTCGGTGGGGGCGCCGGTCCGCTCGCGCTCATGAACCTGCCGAGCGCCGCACATTGAGTCCTTCTAGGCCGACCGTCGACCGTCGCACTGGGATGTGTGCCGGATCCCAGAAGGACACCTCGATCTCGCGGCGACCGGCCTTCTTCGAACAATCCCGAGTGTGCGGCTTGACTGATCCTGATCCGGAGGAGCGTCGCCGGGCTTTATTGGTGAGAGATGCACGGCACGTTCAAAGGTGACCCGCCACGCCGGGATCGCGGCGGCGGCGGAAGGTCGGATCTGTCGCGCGCGTTTCGCATCCTCCTGCGGGAGGCGACGTTCGGAAGCGTGCTCTACGCGACCTTGGGCCAGGATCCCAGGATGAACGTTCTTGCCTGTGCAGTCGTCTGGGGTGGACTGGCGCTGTTGACCCGGTGGAAGGGATTGCTGAACCGCAAGGACCGCATGGGGCTGTTCATCGAGTGCCTTGTCGTCTTCTGCGGGGCTTTGATGTTTCGCAACCTCCTCATCCTCCTACCGACGTTCTGGGCAGCACGGCACTGAGGATCACGGATCGATGTCGAGGGGCGGTGGACCGACGCATCAACCTTCCAGTCTGCGCGAGATGATCATTGGTCCGACCGCTACCGACGAGGACCGGATAACCGAGCAGACGCCTGAGGACGATCGGGATTACGACGTCGTTCGGGCATCCGCTCAACCACGGGTCCAGATCCGGTCGATGGGAGCCGATCTATGCAAGAGATGTTCGTCATCATGGTGGGCAAGGTGCTCGCCGTGCTCGGGCTCGTCGCCGCCAACGGCTTTTTCGTCGCTTCCGAGTTCGCCCTCGTCGGGGTGCGCCGGACCCGCATCGACGAGCTGGTCGCCCAGGGCAATGGGACCGCGAAACTACTGCAGCGGGCGGTGGTCGGCTTGGACGACAGCCTCGCGGCCACGCAGCTCGGCGTGACAGTCTCATCGCTTGCCCTCGGCTGGATCGGCGAGTCGACCCTCGCCGACCTCCTCGAACCCGTCCTGTCAACGCTGGGTCGGCCGGCGGTCGCCAGCGCCCACGCTCTCGCGACCTTGGGGACCTTCTCCGTTATCACCGTCTTCCATATCGTCCTGGGTGAGCTGGTCCCTAAGAGTGTGGCCCTGCAGCGCCCCGAGCCGACGGATCCTATCTCGCGGACGGCGCACGTCCTTTCCAGGACGTCCTCTTGCAGGTGGGCATCTCGGTGCTTCCGCCCGACGCCGGCGAGTATCGAACCCTCGCAGGATTCGTCCTCAACAGGTTCGGCCGCATCCCCGTCTCAGGCGACGAGGTGGATTGTGAGATCGACGGTAGGTCATGGCGCTTCGGCGTCGTGCAGATGGATGGACGTCGCATCGACGAGGTTTCGATTCAGTCTATCGAGGTATGAAGAAATATAATGTCAGTCTTGGGAGTCGGCAGTGGTTGAGATTACCAAACCTTGACAGTTTATCCGATCACCTATCGGCCTAGATTACGGTTAAATATGCGTAGAAAATCAAGTCTCCCTGTCGTCGAGGCAATTTGCAAAAGCGTTCGCTCAATAAATAAGCGACGGTTTACTCTTTTCCAACGCCATATGTGACCTCTATAAGGAAACGTCCATGACGTCGAAGTTTGTGGCCTTCACGTCGCTCGGCCGACGCGCGCTGCCCAACCAATGGGACGTCATCGCGCTGTCATTGATCTTCGGCCTGTTCGTGCTGGTGGTCCGCGGATCGCACGACATGGTGGTACCGTTGCCGTCGCCGGATTCGGCGCCGGTGTCGCTCGACTACGCCTATCTGCCCTATTACGCGCTGCGCACCACGCTGCGCATGTTCCTGGCGCTGGCGGCCTCGCTCGCCTTCACCCTGACCTATGCCACGCTGGCGGCGAAGAGCCGGCGGGCCGAGACCGTGCTGATCCCGC
>CAXUCF010000317.1:0-5118 GCA_964249275.1 uncultured Lichenihabitans sp. | reverse complement strand
GTGCTGCGTCACCTCGCGCGCCCAGCCCCCGCGTTGCTGGCGCCGCGGCGAGATGTTGAACGACGACCAGAAGAACGGTTGCGTGCTGATGTCCGTCGCCGGCGCGTCCATCTGCGACGGGAACTGGCTTTCGATGACCGGGTTGCGCGGCCCGGTCATGCGTCCGCTGGATGGGCGGTCCCTGATGTTGACCGAGCCTTCGGCCGGCAGGTCGGGGTTGCCGAACGCCGGCGGCTCGTGGTGGGGAGGAAAATTTTGGTCGTTGGGCATACTCGCATTCCTTTGTGGAGGTGGGTTAAAGGTCGTTGGCCTTGGGCCACGGGTCCCAGTCGGGCAGCCGTGCAGCGGGCCAAACCAGAAGGGCGTTGATGACGGCGGGAACCAGGAAGGCCTCGGTCGCGGCCATCCTGTAGGCGAGCGTTCCCGCCAGGGCGGCCAGAACGGAGGACGTCCACTGGCCGAAGTTTCCAGGATCGGCGCCGACCGGCCGTGCAGACGGTCGCAGATATCCTCGCCGAGTCGCACCAACATGCCGGTGACCATGCTTCCGATGGGCACGCCGGCCGCCGTGTGCAGGATGGTATTTTGGGCTCCGATCGCCAGGACGGCCAACACGAATGCCGGGCGCGCAAGGTTGGCATCCCCGAACAGCGCCACCAGCGCAAGCAGAACGGCGTTCACGCCAAGGAGGATGAGGCGGCTGTTATCCGACGTACTTAGGCGCAGCTGCCGTCCCAGCAGCGCTCCAAAAACGAACACGGCCTGAGCGATCAGGAACTTTGCCGCTAAGCCGAGCTTCCCACCGCCGGCATTAGAGCCGAGTTGGGTGGCATCGCCGCTCATGAACGAGACGTAGAGCTGGGCGAACATCAGGAAGCCTACGGCATCCGACCAACCGGCAGCAGCCAGCAGTGCGAAGCTGAAGCCGCGCGGAGCGCCGATGCATAGCGCTTGCGTCTTCGGCGAGACATGGGCGGCAGTCGTGATCCAACCCACCTAGAGCTGCCTTGGGGCGGCCCGAGGCGGATGATCAGGGCGGAAAGACCCTCACGACTAGGGTTGAGGGCGCCGGAGCCAGACCGTACGGGCATCGTGCATTCCTTGCCTGGTTGCAGAGCAGCTTGACGCCGTCGCTCACCGCCGTCTTTCGAGAAACGATCACAATCTTCAGTTCTGGCGCGTGATTGCGGTCAGCCTTGTCGGTTCGTACAGACGCGACTTCTGAGCAGGTACCGAACGCGCCCGAACAGCTTCCCTCCGATGTTGCCGCAGTTCACGCGTTGATCCTGGCGGAGTGTGATGCACGGCTTGCGGCCGAGGCAGCAGGGCGGTCGCCAAGCTGGCGCTCGGCATCGAACAGCTGAAGCTGGGGATCGCCCGGCTGCGTCGCGAGCGGGTCGGGCCATCGTCGGAGCGCAGTTCCCGCATCGAGCAGCTCAAACTGCGGCTCGAAAACCTGGAGGAAGCGACGCTGGGGCTCAGGCCGACGAGCCGTTCGTCGTGGCGGTCTTCGCCCGTCACAAGCCCGCGCGGCGTCCCTTGCCGGACCATTTCCCCCGTCACAGGATCGTGCATCCCGGGCCCAAGGCCTGCCCATGCTGCGGCGGGACGGCGCTGCGCAAGCTGGGCGAGGACGTGACCGAGACCCTGGAGCGCATTCCGGCGAGCTGGCGGGTGATTCAGCATGAGCGCGAGCGCTTTCCTGCCGGGCCTGCGAGACGATCGCGCAGGAGCCGGCGCCCTTCCACCCGATCAGCCGAGGCCGTGCGGGACCGGAACTGCTAGCCGAAGTCGTGTTGGGCAAATTCGGCCTGCACCTTAGCTCGACTTTGGCCTTTTCAGGCCGCATTACTTTTCAGGCCGCATCACTGAGGGCGTAGGCCGAGGCCTGCGGCAGCCTGAACGGGATTTACGGCGGTCGGTTCGCCGCGGTGACATTCGGAAATGCTGTTCGCGCCAGATCGCGCGGCGGACGGCCGCGAGGGCGTCGGAGAAGGTGGGGCAGGCCCTGGGGTGCCACGCCGCCGTTGGTGCGAAGCGGCGCTGTCGGGTTGGCAGGCGACCGGCCAACAGAGTGACGATCGAGAACAGGGCCAGAAGGCAGGGCGTGGTGCGGGCGATCGCCCGGTCGGACCACTGGCGCTGCGTTTCGATGCCGAGGTGGGTTCGGACTTCCTCGAGGGTGGTCTCGATGCGCCAGCGGCGGACGAACCAGGTGACGATGTGCTCGGGCGTGCGGTCAAGGTCGGTGCACAATACCGCCTGCGCAGGTGCGTCCGGCTTTTCCGGATCGCGAATCAGCACCCACCGGATCGGCACCACGGGCAGGCCGTTGTGGCGCCACACGGCGATGGCCGAGGCGAATGTCAACTCGCGTGGTCCGCTACCGTACCAGTCTTCGACCCGTAGGTCTGCCAGACGGTGGCCACGTCGACCGCCACCTTGGCCAGGGTCGCCAGCCGCCGACCAGCCTTGCGCGGGCGGCCCATCGTGCCCGGCTTGCGCGGCGGCGCCGGGTCATAACACGCTGCGTCCAGGCGCAGGCGCGTGACCACGGTAAGCTCGCGGTGCCGAAGAGTTTGCAGGAAGAGCAGCGACGAGAAGCTGCTGTCGGCCACGATGTCCCGCGACGATCAAGCTGAGAGTGCGTATTGCCTCATTCAGCGGTGTTCCCAATCGGGTTCGCCATTGCCTCACGAGAAGGATCCCAGCCGGAAGGGCTGGAAAGCATGGTCGGTCACAACTGGCCCTTGATGGAATGGTTGCCTTTGAGCGTGGGGCTGAGCGGTGCGGTCGAGCTCCGCAGCCGCGAAGCGGTGCGCCGAAGGCGCAGGGCTCGACGGCGCCGCTCAGCCCACGCATTATCCGGCGGTCCACCAGGGCCGCAACATCATCTTATCGCGACGGTCGGGATGCTGGTGGGTCTCGCGGAAGTCTCGCCGAACACCAGTTTGTGGGCCGCCTCGCTCCGCCATCCCTTCACGCGCCGCTGCAAGGTGCGGATCTGCCCGGCCGTGAACGTGCCGGGGTGCGCGGCCCGCAGCCGCGCGAGTAGCTCCCCAGAGGAACGCCACGGCTCCGCCTCGAACCACTCCCGGAGCGTGTCGGTCACCGCCGCAACGGATCGGGCCGCCGGCGGGCCCGCTTGTCGACCGGCTTTGCTCGCGCGGTCGGACGCGCCTCGCCGTCCTGCCAGGCCGTCGGCAAGCCAGCGAGGAACTGATCGACTGTCGGCGCTGTCGAGACGGCGCTTTCGTCTGCGACGGGGCAATCGGCCAAGGCAACCAACTCGCCCTGCAGCGAGCGGATGTCTCGCAGCAGGGCGACCGGGTCGAGCATGGCGTGCTTAGCCTCTACCTTCCGGCGTGCCACCTCGAGGGTCCTCGCGTCGGCCGTGAGCCGCGCGTAGGGCGTTGCCGGCGCGTAGCGCTTGCGCACTTTCGCCCCGTCACGCTCCTTCTCGGCCAGCTTGAACGACGGCTGGAAGTGGTTCACGTAAAGCCGCGTCACGCGGTACAGGCGGGCCAGCACGGCGGCGGCCTCGAACCCCTCGTAGCGGCGATAGCCGACGATCCGACGCACGACGGCACCGTTCTTCTGCTCGACCCAGGCCTAATCGTTCTTGCGGTGGGGACGGCACCGGGTGAACACCAGACCAGCCTGGTCGCAATATCCCTGCACGGTCTCATTCATGAAAACCGTGTCGTTGTCCGTGTCGAAGCCGAGAGGCGAAAACGGGATCACGCCGCGCACCGTGTCGAGCACGCCTCGCAAAGTGAAGCTCCTCAGCGACTGCCACGAAATGTCGAATATCCCTGAGCTCCATGGTAACTACCCACGGGGTCGCACGAGGTCAGTCGCTGCCCGGAGGCGTGGTTTCGGATCACGGGGCGCTTGCGCCGCGGGGTAAAGGCTGATTCCGTGGTGGCATGAGCCGTAGTGATTTGGAACGCCTGAGCAAGGACGATCTGATCGAACTGGTGCTGAAGCTGCAGCGCCCGGCCAAGACGTCGCGCACGTCCTCCCAGCCGCCCTCCACCGACCGCAAGGAGCGACGCGAGCAGTCTCGCCCCGGCGGCGCCAAGCCCGGCCACGAGGGCCACAGCCGCGTGGTCGCGGAGAACCCCGACGCTATCGTCGACCACCGCCCGAGCGCGTGTCCGGACTGCGGCCTCGCGCTGTCGCCCGATCTGCCGGCCGAGACCATCAGCCTGCACGAGCGCATCGAACTGCCGGAGGTGAAGCCCCTGGTGGAGCAACACCGGCGTCTCGCCGTGACCTGTCCCGGATGCCGGGCCCGCGTGCCGGCGCCGCGGCCGAGCGGGGCGGCGTCGACGCCCTTCGGGCCGCGCCTGCATGCCACGGCGGTGTACCTGAAGACCTTTCAGGCGCTGTCCTACGAGCGGCTGCAGAAGGCCTTGTCCGACCGGTTCGGTCTCACGATCAGCCAGGGTGGGCTCACCAACATGCTGCGCCGGGTCGAGACGCGCTTCGATGCCGGGCGCGACGCTGCCCTCTCCGCCCTGCGGCGCGCCGAGGTGGTGGCCTCGGACGAGACGGGCGTGCGCATCGAGGGCTCGAACGCGTACCATTGGGTGTTCCGCTGCGAGGAGGCCGTGGTGCACCATGCCGCCCCGACGCGGGGCGCCTGTGTCGTGCACGAGATCATGGACGGGCACCGGCCGGCCGTGTGGCTGTCGGATCGCTACTCGGCCCAACAGGGCCACGCCGACCGGCAGCAGACCTGCCTGGCCCACCTCGCCCGCGACGTCGCCTATGCACTCGAGGCCGGCCACGACACCCTCGCCCTGCGGCTCAAGCTGTGGCTTGACGCGGCCTTTGCGCTGGCGCGAAACATCACGACCCTGGCGGCCTCGACCGTGAAAAGCCGGCGCCGCAAGCTGGAGCGCTCGCTCGACGACATCCTCGCGACCCCGGCCATTTGCGACCTGGCGCGCGATATCCAGAGCCGCATGCGGCGTGCCCGCGACCAGCTTCTGACCTTCGCGTCCTTCCCCGGACGGGTCGAGGCGACCAACAACGCCTGCGAACGCGATCTCCGACCCGCCGTGATCCAGCGCAAGAACACCAACGGCTATCGCGCCATGTGGTCCGCCA
>CAXUCF010000316.1:0-5210 GCA_964249275.1 uncultured Lichenihabitans sp. | reverse complement strand
GAGGCCGGCTACGACGACATCACGACGGCATCGCCGAAGAACTTCGACTACGTGACAAGGCTCGGGGCGACCCAGGTCTTCGACTACAAAAGCCGGAGCGTCGTCGAGGACCTCATCAAGGCTTTCGCAAGCCGGACGATCGCGGGCGCTCTCGCGGTCGGGCTCGGATCCGCCGAGGCCTGTCTCGACGTCGTTCAAGCATGCCGGGGCGACAAGTTCGTGTCCATGGCCACGCCTTCGGTGTCGTTCGACAGGGCGCCCAAGGGCCATCTCAGGACGTTGTGGCTGATACCGACCGTTGGACGGCTGGTGGTGTCGAACGTTTCGATGATGCTGAAGTCGCGGAATCGGAGGATCCGCACCAAGTTCATCTTCGGCAGTTCTCTCGTGCACGACGACGTCGGCCCGATGATCTACATGGATTTCCTACCGAAAGCCCTCGCGGACGGGACTTATGTCGCCGCTCCTGATCCCTTCGTCGTCGGACGGGGGCTCGACCGAATACAGGCGGGACTGGAGGCGCAAAGGAAGGGCGTTTCGGCCAGGAAGGTGGTCGTCTCGCTATGACCCCTCCCGCCCAGAAGACAGCTTTGGTGATCGGCGCGTCGGGGCTCGTCGGACGACGACTCGCGAAAGCGCTGCTCGCCGACGGGCATGCGGTCCGCTGCTTGGCGCGTGACCCGGCTAAGATCCAGGACTTGGCGACCGCCGGCTGCGAAATCGTCAGGGGCGACATCTCGGACCTCGCCTCGGTGCAGCGTGCCGTGGCAGCGGTGCACGCCGTCTACGTGTCCATTCACACCTTGTCGCCTCAACCGGGCGGCGGGACGCGCTCGCGGTTCATGGACATCGAGAACAATGGATTGCAGAACGTGTTGGCCGCATGTCGGTCGCACGGCCTGCGCCGCGTCGTATACGTTACATCTCTCGGGATTTCTCCCGATGCACCGAGCGAGTGGCTGCGGGAGCGCTGGCGAACCGAACAGCTGCTGCTGAACAGCGGTCTCGATGCGACAGTGATACGGCCCGGGCACATCGTAGGCGTGGGCGGGCGCGGTTTCGATACGGTGGTGAGCCAGGCCAGGCGACGCGCCGCGCTCACCTTGGGCGGCGACCGGCCGCGGATGCGTACGATCGCACTGGACGACCTGGTCTACTATCTCGGCGGCGTGCTGGACGATCCTCGCGCCTACGGGCGTCACTACGACGTGGGCAGCGACGACGTGCTGTCGATGAACCAGATGATCGACATCGCGGCCGATATTCTCAGCAGGCGCCCTCCTGTCAAGTTTCAGATTCCGCGCCCGTTGTTGAGCGCGCTCGCTGCGCCGATCGAGCGCATTGGCAAGCTCCCGAGAGGGGCGCTCAAGGGGCTCTTGGATAGCCTGAAGGTCGATGGGGTCGGTGATCCCTTGCCCATACGCGCCCTCCTGCCGCGACCGCTCCTGTCGTTTCGACAGGCCGCGGAGCAGGCGTTGACGCCATGAGACTGTCGCGATGCATGTCTTTGCGGGAGCCGCCCACGCCCTTCCGCACCCAGAAGCCACCCCCTACGCCGCCGAAACCACTACGAACTCACAGGCCGACATATAAGGATCGAGCGGTGGCCCTCGTCCGGAAGCCCGGAACGGTGTCTCCCGCCGATCCTGGTGCCTTGTGTGTTTGTCGCTGCCAGATCGAAAAGCCATGCGACGCCGGCTTTCTGAAGCGCGTCGGTTATGGGCGGTACCAGATCGGGCCTGCGGCTGATGTCTCACTGCCGCATGATTCAACGACCGAGGGGGTGGCCGCGGGGAGGCTGCGTGAATTGTTGGCGCACACGACGGCCCAGAGGCATGGCCGAGCAATCAGCAAGGCGGGACAGGCGTGATGCCGGCAAAGTCGGGCAGGATGCAGCGACCGCATCATCGGTCGAGCAAGCGTTCGCTCAGAGCCCAGAGCCGCTCGGCCGACTCCGGGTCGATCGAATGTGACGCGACCTCGGCTGGGATGCAGTCCGGGGTGAGCTGCCTCGGCTCGTCGTCCAGGGATGAGATGTCGTTGTCCTTGAGATAGACACCGCCGATGCCAGCCAGCAGCGGGCTGGCCGCCGCGAACACGACCGTGCTGGCGCCCTGGCCCGGCGTCTTCTTGCCCACCACGGGATCGATGATCGGCTGGCCCGTCTCGTCGATCAGACCCATGCGCCTGAGCGCCTCATCGCCCGCCGAACTGTTGAGCTTGGTGCCGACGACGACGCCCGGATGCACGGCGTAGCCGCGAATGCCGTCCGCCGCCCAGCGACGGTCGAGTTCGACCGCGAACAGCACATTGGCGGTCTTCGATTGCGCGTAGGCGGCCCGCGTGTCGTAGCCGGACGCGAAGTTGGGATCGTCCCAGCGGATGCGGCCGAACCGCTGAGCGCCGGAGGAGACGTTGACGACCCGGGCGCCGTGCGCGGCCCGCAGCGCGGGCAGGAGCGCCAGCGTCAGCTGGAAATGGCCGAGGTGGTTGGTCGCGAACTGCGTCTCGTACCCGCGCGCGTCCCGCTCCGGCCCGCCCGAGGCGCCGGCGCCGTTGACCAGGATGTGGAGCGGACGGCCGGCCTCAAGCCAATTGGCGGCGAAGGCATCGATCGAGCGCGGGTCGACGAGGTCCAACCGGCCGACCTCGGCGACTGCGATCCCGGCCAACGCGGCAGCGGCGCGGTTCGGGTCGCGCGCGCCGACCGTGACGGACGCGCCGGCCCCGCTCAGCGCGCGGGTGACCTCCAACCCGATGCCGGCGTGGCCACCGGTGACGACGGCGTTCCGGCCCGTCAGGTCGATGCCGGCGAGGACCTCGTCGGCGGTCGACGCGGGCGTGAATGGGGTGCCGAGCGGGTGTTGCTTGTGCGTCATGGGACGTCTTCCTGAATTCAAAGCGGCGACGGGATCAGCGCGCTTCTGCCGCCGCAACGGCATCCGCGCCGGCGGGCAGCCGCATCGGGCATGATGGGTCGGTCGTAGCCCGCCAAACCGCTTCGGCCACGTCGGACGAGTGCGTGACCGGGCCGCCCTCCTGCCATCCGGCGAACACGCGCTGCACGAGGTCGGCGTAGGCGTCCGGAAAATCGTCCGTCATGCGCGCCCGGGCATTGTCGCCGAAGCTCGTGTCCGGCCCCCGTCCCGGAAGCACCAGCCGCGCGCGGACGTCGAACGGCTCCAGTTCCAGCGCGAGCGATTCGGTGAATGCGTTCACAGCCGCCTTGCTGCCGGTGTAGACCGAGAGCAACGGCAACGGCCGCAGCGTCACGCTGGAAGAGACGTTGACGATCACACCCGCCCGACGCTGGCGCATTTGCGGCAGCACCGCCTGGGTCATCGCGATCAGCCCGAGCGTGTTCGTCTCGAACAGCTCGCGCGCGGCCGCCATCGGCGTTCCTTCGAGCGCGTTGAGCCAGCCGATCCCGGCATTGTTGACGAGCACGTCGATCGGGCCCGCTGCCGCGACAGCCCGCTCGATGCTGGCCGGGTCCGTCACATCCAGCGCGAGCACGCGCAGACGGTCCGATGGCGGCAGCACGTCCTCGCGGGGCTGGCGCATGGTGGCGACGACAGCCCAGCCGCGGTCAAGGAAATATCGGGCTGTCTCCAGGCCGAAGCCGGACGAGCAGCCGGTGATCAGGACGGTTTGCATGGCAACCTCTCGCGTTTCGGGGTTATTCCTCAGCTGGTATGCCGCTCTCGGACCTCCTATGTTCGAACGTCCGTTTCTGATTGGCGAAAGTCCGAATGATCGATCCCCTGGCCGAGGTCGTGACCCTGCTGCAGCCGGGCGCCACGCTGTCCAAGGTCGTCAGCGGCGCTGGTCGATGGAGGCTGCGACGCACGGACGCCGGGCAACCCTTCTACTGCGTCGTCCTGGAGGGGGCGTGCCGTCTCGAGGTCGCCGGGCACGAGCCGATCATGCTCACCCGCGGAGACTTCGTGCTGATCCCCGCAGCACACGACTACACGGTATCAAGCGTCGAGCCGCCTGCGCCGGGCCGCTACACCGAGCCGGTGGTGCTCGCTGCTGGCGAGATCAGGCTCGGCGCGCCGGAAGCCTCGCCCGACGTCCTGATCCTGGTGGGCCACTGCGCCTTCGGGTCACCGGATGCGGCCCTGCTGGTCTCGCTGCTGCCGCAGCTCGTGCACGTCCGCGGCGAGGCGCGGCTCGCCACCCTGGTCGAGCTGGTGGGCGAGGAGACCCGCGCGACGCGCCCGGCGCGCGATCTGGTGCTGGCCCGGCTGCTTGAAGTGCTATTGATCGAGGCGCTCCGCTCGACGACGCGGACCACGGCTTCGCCGGGCCTGCTGCGCGGGCTCGCCGATCCGCGCCTCGCGGCTGCGATCCGGCGCATGCACGAAGATCCCGGCCATGCCTGGACCGTCGCTGAACTGGCGGGTGAAGCGGCTCTGTCTCGCTCCACCTTCTTCGACCGGTTCCGACGCGCGGTAGGCACAGCCCCGATGGAGTACCTGCTGACCTGGCGGATGGCGCTGGCGCAGAACCTACTGCGGCACCGGCAGGGCGGCATCGCCGAGGTGGCCAAGCGCGTGGGCTATGGCTCGGCGAGCACGTTCAGCGTCGCCTTCACGCGCCATGTCGGGGTGCCGCCGGGTCAGTTCACCGACAGCCAGACGCGGGCGTGAGCGGTCTGCCGCCGATGGCACCGGGTCGATGGTACTTAGCGCGAAGCCACCGCGCTCCCGCCGAAGACGACGTTCTGGCCGCCCGCCGGCGTGAACAGGCCATAGATCGTCGCCGCCTCGGGGGCGGTCGCAGTCCCGCACAACCAACTGCTCCGCCTGCACGACAAGGTCTGTCGCGGTGATGTCGTCGTGGCTGGCGCGTGGCAGCGCGCGGGCGCAGGGGAAAAGCGTGGCTCCCCGAGCAGGACTCGAACCTGCGACCATTCGATTAACAGTCGAATGCTCTACCAACTGAGCTATCGGGGATCGTCTGTCGACCTTGCGGCGATGGCGGTCAATAGCCGGGATCGGGTGGTCTTGCCAAGTCCAAACTTGCCAAGCCTGAACTTCGCACCGCCACGTCGCCGTTTCCAGACATGATGCCTTGCCGATGCTGGCTCGATCCACTACACAGCCCACCTGTCGTCGTGACCGGGCGACCGTGCGCCGAGAGGGCGGGCGCGAGGCCTCGTGGCGGAGTGGTTACGCAGAGGACTGCAAATCCTTGCACCCCGG
>CAXUCF010000315.1:0-5288 GCA_964249275.1 uncultured Lichenihabitans sp. | reverse complement strand
GATCAATGCCGTGCTGCCGGTCTTCGCGCTGATCGGCACGGGCTATCTCGCGGCCCGGCGCGGCATCCTCGATGCCGCGGTCACGGACAGCCTGAACCTGTTCGTGGTCCGGCTGGCGCTGCCGGCGCTGCTGTTCGGCGCTACCGCACGCATGACCTGGGCCGACATCGACCACCCGGGCTATCTGCTGGCGTCGGCGGGGGGCATGGCCGGCACTTTCGCCCTGTCGATGCTGCTCGACCGTCGGCCAGGGCATCGCCTGGCCGATCGGGCCATCGAGGGGCTGGATGCAGCTTACGGCAACACGGGCTTCCTCGGGATCCCGCTCGGCCTCGCGCTGTTCGGCAACGCCATCCTGCCGGCCCTGGTGATCTCGGTGCTGCTGACCGCCTGCCTGCTGTTCGCCCTCGCCATCGTGCTGATCGAGTTCGACCTCGCGGCGGCGCCACACGTCGCGCCGAGGCCCGGCACCGCACGGGCGCCGGGCCTCGGCCGCACCATCCTGCGTGCATTCGGTTCGCTCGCCCGCAATCCGCTCCTCGTGTCGCCGCTGCTCGGCGGTCTCTGGGCCGCGACCAGATGGCCCCTGCCCTCGCCGGCGGACCGCTTCCTCATGCTGCTCGGCACCGCGGCCGGCCCCTGCGCGCTCGTCACCATCGGGCTGTTCCTGGCGGAGCACCGCGGGCGCGGCGTGGACCCGGAAGTCGCGAGGCTGGTCGGCCTGAAGCTGCTGGCCCAGCCGCTCCTGACCCTGGCGATCGGCCGCGTCGTGACCATGCCGGCGCCGTGGTTCGACACCGCGCTGCTGCTGGCCGCGCTGCCGACCGGCACCGGACCGTTCATGCTGGCCAAGCTCTACGGACGCCCCGCCGCCACGACGTCGCGCGTCATTCTGCTGTCCACAGTTTTGTCGGTCGCGACCGTCTCGGGGCTCGTGGTATGGATCGGGAGCTGAAGTGGCGCCCAAGAGGAAGCGGCCGGGAGCGCGAGGGCGGGCATGACGACGGTCGGGGTCGGGCTAATCGGCTCGGGCTTCATGGGCAAGGCCCATGCGCTCGGCTTCGCCAATGCCAACCGTGTCTTCCGACTGCCGCTCACGGCCGAACTGGCCCTTTTGGCCGACGCATCGGACGCGGCCGCGGCCCGGGCCGCGGAGGCGCTCGGCTTCCCGCGTGCGACCGGGGACTGGCGCAGGCTCGTAGACGATCCAGCGGTCGGCATCGTGTCGATCGCGACGCCGAACACGCTGCACGGCGAGATGGCACTCGCAGCGATCGCGGCCGGCAAGCACGTCTATTGCGAGAAGCCGCTCGCCCCCACGGCGGCCGAAGCCGGCACATGACGCTGGCGGCCGAGAAGGCCGGCGTCGCCACGCAGGTCGGCTTCAACTACCTCAAGAATCCCATGGTGAAACTCGCTCGCGACCTCGTGGCGGCGGGCGAGATCGGGGCGGTGCGCAGCTTTCGCGGCATTTCGCCGAGGATTTCATGACCGATGCCGCGAACCCCTGGACGTGGCGGCTCGACCCCTCCGGCGGCGGCGGCGCGCTGGCCGACATCGGCAGCCACATCCTGGCGATGGCCCGCTACGTGGTCGGACCCATCGCCCAGGTGCTGGGCCAATGCGCCACCCTGGTGCAACAGCGCCCCTTCGAGGGCGGGCAGCGCGCGGTAGCGGTCGACGATGTCGCGACCGCTGTCCTGCGCTTCGCGGGCGGCGCGGTCGGCACGATCGAGGCCAACTGGATGGCCACGGGCCGCAAGATGGGGCTGGAGTTCGAGGTGTCGGGCTCAGCAGGCGCGATCCGCTTCATCCAGGAACGCTTCAACGAGTTGCGGCTCTACCGCACAGCCGACCCTGCGCCCTTGCGTGGGTTCCGCACGGTCGAGGCCGGCCCCGAACACGACCCCTACGGCGCCTTCTGCCCGGCGCCGGGCCACGGGCTCGGCTTCAATGACCTGAAGACCATCGAGGTGCGCGACTTCCTCCGCGCCATCGCGGGCGAGCGGCCCGGCCACGCCGACTTCCGCGAAGGCTGGGAGGTCGCCAAGACCGTGGAAGCGATCTACCGCTCGGCGCGGGAGGGGCGTTGGGTGGCGGTGTGACGCGCTCGCGGTGGGGTGTGATGCTCGGCGCCGGTGATCCAGGGTTGCATTGGCTGGTTGCCGAAGTTCAGCTCCGGTCCTGAAGCCGGACGCTTGCACCAGGGTGGCAGGAAGACTGCAGGTGCTGTGCGTTCCCTTTCTGTTTCAGTCGTGGGCGCCACACGCCCTCTGTCAGGAGAGACTCATAATGGGCGGATCGTTCGGCGCATCATTCATTGCAGGTAGCCTTGTACAGCCGCGCCGACCCTCTCGATCAGCTCGGCGCGGTCGATGCTCGCGACCGGAGAGTGCCTCAGCACATACCGGCTGAGCACCAGGCCCGCGATCTGCATCACGATCATCGCCAGCCGCGCCTGCCGCCCGTCCGCCGGCAGCACCCGCATGATGGCAGGGGCAGCCTGTTGCTGAACAACCTCCGTCAGGCGCCGTTGGGCCGCCTCGTGGGTGGCGGCTGCGCGTAGCAGCGCGGGCAGCTCCTCGCCCGCCTCCCAGCGTTCCAGGACATGCCTGACGAGCGCCTTGCCCCGTTGCTCGAGCGGCACCGCGGCAAGGTCGGGCATGCGGAAGTCGATGGTCGCGGCGGTGGCGAACAGGTCTTCCTTGCTGCCGTAATAGCGCAGGACCATCGACGGGTTGATCCCTGCCGCGGCGCCGACGGCCCGAATGGTCGTGCGCTCATAGCCCTGCTCGGCGAACAATCGCCGAGCCTCGGCAAGAATGCGGTCACGGGTGGGTTGGGAACGGAGCGGCTTTGTCACGCCACTCATATCGGGTGCACCAATAAGAAATGCAATCGATCGCTTGCAAACAAACGATTGCGACCACATGTTTGCACTGTGACCAGGACGAAGCTGGTCCGGAGAACGTTCATGCCGAGCACCCCGTACACACTCCAGCACCGCGTCGAGCGCTTCCGCGATCAGCGCTGGCTGCTCGACAAGGTCATCGAAACGGTTGGACCGGAGTTCGATCAGCCTCGATTGCAATACTATGCCGCTCCGATGGGAGCCGACCACCGCGGGCCGGTCATGGGCCTCAAGGCGCTGATCCACCGCTGGGACGACATGACCCGCGAGTTCTCGCGGCTCGCGCGCCGCTATGAGCTTCAGGCACAGGCCGCAAGGGCGCAGGGTCATGAGGTGACGGCCAGCGACGGCTTCTTCTCCGCCTCGGTCATGTACGGCGCGGCGCAATGGCCGATCTTCGCCAACACCGACCTCAATCGCGCGCTGGAGCGAAAGAAGACCGACTGCTTCGCCGAGTTCACCAAGGGCGCGGACCACCGGATCGAGGCGGTCGAGATCCCCTATGGCGATAAGACGCTCGCCGGATTGTTCCACCTGCCGCCCGGCTACACCGGCGGCAAGCTGCCCTGCCTGGTGATGGTCTCGGGCATGGACGCGTTCAAGGAACTGCAGATCAATGCGTCCGCCGACCGTTTCCTGCGCCGCGGCTTCGCCTGCCTGATGCTCGATGGCCCGGGCCAGGGCACGTCCCTCACGCGCGAGGTCTGGTACGACCCGGACCGCTATGGCGAGGTCGGCGTTGCGGCGTTCGACGCAATGGCGGCGCACCCGGAGGTCGACGCGGAACGGATCATGGCCTGGGGCCTATCGTTCGGCTCATTCTGGGCGACCCAGATGGCGGCGGCGGAGCCGCGCTTCGCAGCCTGCGCGGTGATGTATACCTGCCTGCAGCCGCACAGCTGGCCGCTGTTCGAGATGGCGTCGCCGACGTTCAAGCAGCGCTTCATGTACATGACCGGCGTCGACGACGAGGCCGCCTTCGAGGCCGTCATGGCGAAGATGAACGTGATGGAGCTCAGCGCCAAGCTGCACATGCCCTGCTTCGTCATGGCGGGCGAGGACGACTCGCTCAGCGACGTGGCCTGCACGATCGAGCACTTGAACGGCGTGCCCGGTCCCAAGACGCTGGTGATGTACGCCGGCGAGGAGCACGGCATGGGGGGGTCGCGTTCGTCACAGCTCGGCAGCCCATTCTTCCCGATGATCGCCGACTGGCTCGCCGATCGCGCCAAGGGCAAGCCGCTCCAGTCGACCTACAACGTCGTCGACACATTGGGGATGATGCACACCGAGCCCTGGGGCGAGACCCGCGTCTACCAATATGGTGCCCCGCTCGGGATCGATCAGCTGTTCGCCGACAAGCCGCCCGTCGGCCTGGCGTAGAGGACGGAACCATGTCGGTAACACTCATCAACATCTTCCAACTGCCTCAGGAACAACGCGATGAATTCCTCAGGCGATGGACCGAGACGACGCAGGTCTACGCCGGACAGAAGGCTTCGTCGAAACACACCTTTACGAGAACGCGGGTGTCGGCAATCCGACCTTCCGGTTCATCAACTTCGCGCTGTGAAGAACCTGCTTTCCGCTCGCTCGAACCGCGCCGAGTGAGACGGCGAAGGGGCAGATCCCTCGCGGCGCGAGCGCCGGGACACGCTCGGCTGTTTAAGAACGCCGAGTCGAGACCGGGCACGCGGACCGACTTCGACCTGGGCGCGCGCCTCAGTCGCAACTACAGGAAACAAGCTGATGCAATTCGCAGAATTGGAGCCGCGGGCCACGATCGAGTCGCAGCTGAGTGACAAGGGGGGTCCGGTCGTGCTGCTCAACGTATTCACCCTCGAGCCGAAGGACGCAGCGAGCTTCGTACAGGCATGGTCTGCCGAGGCCGAGTTCTTCAAGACACAACCGGGATACATCTCGACGCAACTCCATCAGGGCGTTGGCGGAAGTACGATGTATGTAAACTACGCTGTGTGGGAGTCGGCTGCGTCGTTCGCAGCGGCCTTCCACAACCCGGAATTTAAGGACATGGCCAAACAGTTTCCGGCAAGCGTCATTGCGCTGCCGCACCTGATCCGCAAGGTCGCGGTTCCGGGGTGCTGCGCGGGTTGAGATCTGGCAACGAGGACGGATAGGAACCCGTCGTAGGGCATGGCCCTCGTCAAAAGACGAAAAACGGCTTTGGCTGAAATCTACCGAAAGCAGTCGATCTTGTTTCGTCCAACTCCGGTCACCAGCGTTGCTCGGCCGCACGTCCGCGTCAGGTCGAGTACGGGCGCCGGATGCGTCGCCCGCAGCGAACCCTGCCAAGGGCGCCACCGCCCGCCCGATTGCCGGCCTCGCCCTCACTCCCCCTCGGGCCGCCCCCGCATGG
>CAXUCF010000314.1:3963-5312 GCA_964249275.1 uncultured Lichenihabitans sp. | reverse complement strand
ACGACGATGATGTCGCCCACACCGGCGTATTTCCGCTTGGAGCCGCCGAGGACCTTGATGCACATGACGCGGCGCGCGCCGGAATTGTCAGCGACATCGAGATTGGTCTGCATCTGAATCATGGATCATGCTTTCTGTCAGAACGGTTTCCGGCTCGGTTTCCCTGGCCGGACTGCGCCTGGAAGAGGCCGACAGCCTTCAGCGGGAAGGCCACGTCCTCCGGAGCCGCGGGCTCACGCCTCGCTTTTCGTTTCGGCACCCACCACGGTCCACCGCTTCAGCTTCGAAATCGGACGGCTTTCCTGGATGGAGACCAAGTCGCCGACCTTATAGGCCTTGCCCTCGTCGTGAGCATGGTAATTCTTCGAGCGGCGCACGGTCTTCTTCAGCAGCGGATGAGTGAAGCGGCGCTCCACCTTGACCACGACGGTCTTCTCCTGCTTGTCGCTGACGACCACGCCCTGGAGTATACGCTTCGGCATTTCGCCCTCACCCTTGTCCTGCGGCGCGCTTCATCGCGGCCAAGGTCTTGACCCGGGCGATATCCCGCCGGACCAGACGAACCGTGGACGTGTTCTCGAGCTGTCCCGTGGCACGCCGGAAGCGCAGATTGAACTGTTCACGCTTCAGCCGCAGGACCTCGTCCGCGAGCTGGTCATCCGACATCACCCAGAGGTCGGACAGGCGCTGTTTCGTCTTCATGTCGGTCCGCCCCTTATTCGGCGATGCGCTGGATGAAGCGCGTCTTGATCGGCAGCTTCGCGGCCGCCAGCGTCAGGGCCTGGCGCGCGATCTCGGCCGAAACGCCGTCGAGCTCGAACATGATGCGGCCGGGATGGACCCGTGCGGCCCAGAACTCCGGTGCGCCCTTGCCCTTGCCCATACGCACCTCGGTCGGCTTCTTCGACACAGGCACATCGGGGAAGATGCGGATCCAGACACGGCCGGCGCGCTTCATGTGACGCGTCAGCGCCCGGCGCGCAGCTTCGATCTGGCGGGCCGTGACGCGCTCGGGCTCGAGCGCCTTCAGCCCGAACTGGCCGAAGTTCAACTCGAAGCCGCCTTTGGCCTCGCCGCTGATGCGGCCCTTGAAGGCCTTGCGGAAGCGGGTTCGCTTGGGTTGCAACATGACGGATCGTCCCGGTTAATTCAATTCGGCCCGATCAGGCCCGCTCGCGCCGACGGTCGCGATCCCGACCACCACGGTCGTCGTTGTCGCGACGGCGACGATCGCCGCCACCCGGCGCATGTTCCTGCTCGGTAGCGCGCTTGTCCTGCGCCATCGGATCATGCTCCAGGATCTCGCCCTTGAAGATCCACACCTTGATGCCGCAGGTGCCGTAGGCCGT
>CAXUCF010000314.1:0-3863 GCA_964249275.1 uncultured Lichenihabitans sp. | reverse complement strand
CCAGGATCTCGCCCTTGAAGATCCACACCTTGATGCCGCAGGTGCCGTAGGCCGTATTGGCCGTAGCGACGCCGTAATCGACATCGGCGCGCAATGTATGCAGCGGCACCCGGCCCTCGCGATACCATTCCTGGCGCGCGATCTCGGCGCCGCCGAGGCGGCCCGAGCAATTGATCCGGATCCCTTGTGCGCCGAGCCGCATGGCCGACTGCACGGCGCGCTTCATGGCCCGCCGGAACGCGACACGGCGCTCCAACTGCTGGGCGATGGAATCGGCCACCAGGGTGGCGTCGACTTCGGGCTTGCGGACCTCCACGATGTTGATCACGACTTCGGAGGTGGTGATCTTGCCCACCATCTTGCGCAGCTTGTCGATGTCGGCGCCCTTCTTGCCGATCACCACGCCCGGACGTGCCGAGTGGATGGTGACGCGGCATTTCCGGTGCGGACGCTCGATCACGATCTTCGAGATAGCGGCCTGCTTGAGCGACGCCATGAGGACCGCGCGGATCTCCATGTCCTCGTGCAGCAGCTTGGCATATTCCGCCTTGCTGGCGAACCAGCGCGAGTCCCAGGTGCGGTTGATGCCGAGCCGCAACCCGATCGGATTGACTTTCTGACCCATCGTTCTGTCCTCAGGCCGTGGCTTCGACTTCCCGCACGATGATCGTGAGGTTGGAAAAGGGCTTCTCGATCCGTCCGGCCCGGCCGCGCGCACGCGGGCTGAACCGCTTCATCACCATGGCCTTGCCCACATAAGCCTCGGAGACGATGAGGTCGTCGACGTCGAGTTCATGGTTGTTCTCGGCATTGGCGATGGCGCTTTCCAGCGCCTTCCTGACCTCGACCGAGATGCGCTTGCGCGAGAACTCGAGGTCGGCCAGTGCCGTCTCCACCTTCTTGCCGCGGATCAGTTGCGCCAGCAGGTTCAACTTCTGAGGACTGACCCGCAGCATGCGGGCGACGCACTTGGCCTCGTTCTCCGGCAGCGCGCGGGGCTTCGATGGCTTGCTCACGATCAGCCCCTCTTCGACTTCTTGTCCGCGGCGTGGCCGTGGAAGGTCCGGGTCGGCGAGAACTCGCCGAACTTGTGCCCGATCATGTCCTCGGTGACGGTCACCGGGATATGCTTGTGACCGTTATGAACGCCGAACGTGAGCCCCACGAATTGCGGCAGCACGGTGGAGCGACGGCTCCACATCTTGATGACCTCGGACCGTCCGCCGCTCCTGACGTGATCTGCCTTCTTGAGCAGGTAGCCGTCGACGAAAGGACCTTTCCAGATCGAACGTGACATGGATCAACCCTTCTTCTTGCGAGCGTGGCGGGAGGCGACGATGAACTTGCCGGTCGACTTGTTGGTGCGGGTCTTCTTGCCCTTGGTGGGTTTGCCCCAGGGCGTCACCGGGTGACGGCCGCCCGAGGTCTTGCCCTCGCCACCCCCGTGCGGGTGGTCGACCGGGTTCATGGTGACGCCGCGGTTGTGCGGGCGCCGGCCCAGCCAGCGGCGGCGACCTGCCTTGCCGTAGCTGATGTTCATATGATCGGGGTTGGACACCGAGCCTACCGTGGCGAAACACTGCCCGTGGATCAGGCGCTGCTCGCCCGAACTCAGCCGGAGCGCCACATAGCCGGCATCGCGGCCGACGATCTGGGCATAGGATCCGGCCGACCGCGCGATGGCGCCGCCCTTGCCGATCTTCATCTCGATGTTGTGTACGATCGTGCCGACCGGAATCGAGGCGAGCGGCATGGCATTGCCGGGCTTCACGTCGACCTGCTGGCCCGCCACCACGCTGTCGCCCACCCCGAGCTTCTGCGGCGCGATGATGTAGGCGGGCTCGCCGTCGGCATAGCGCACGAGGGCGATGAACGACGTCCGGTTCGGGTCATATGCGATCCGCTCGACCTTGGCCGGCACATCGAGCTTGCGCCGCTTGAAATCGACGATCCGATAGCTCTGCTTGTGCCCGCCGCCGCGGAACCGCACGGTCGTGCGACCGGTGTTGTTCCGTCCGCCCGACTTCGACAGCCCTTCGGTCAGCGCCTTCAGCGGCTTGCCCTTGTAGAGCTCGCTGCGGTCGACGATCACAAGCTGCCGGAGGCTGGGCGTGATCGGTTTGAATGTCTTCAGTGCCATGGCACTTGTTCCCTATGCCCTGCTCTCAGAGACCCGTGGTGACGTCGATCTTATGGCCGGCCGCCAGCGTCACGATGGCCTTCTTCAGGTCGGACTGACGACCCTTGAACCCCCGGAATGTCTTCGCCTTCCCCTTGCGGATCAGCGTGTTGACGGCCTCGACCTTGACGTTGAACAATTGCTCCACCGCGGCCTTGATCTGCGGCTTGGTCGCAGTCTTGGCGACCTTGAAGACGACCTGGTTGTAGTCGGTTGCGGCCGTGGCCTTCTCGGTGATGACCGGGGAAAGGATCACGTCGTAGTGGCGGGCGTCCTGGCTCATTTGAATCGCAGCTCCAGCGCGTCGACTGCAGCCTTGGTCAGCACCAGCTTATTGCGACGCAGGATGTCGTAGACGTTGATGCCCTGGATGGGCAGCACATCGATCATCGGGATGTTGCGGGCCGCCAGCGAGAAGTTCTGCTCCACGGCCTCGCCGTCGATGATCAGGGCGTTCTCGATGCCGAGCGCCTCGAATCGCGCCTTCAGCATCTTGGTCTTGGCCTCCGGCACGCTCGCGCTGTTCCACACGATGATGTCGCCGTCGGCTGCCTTGGCCGAGAGCGCGTGGCGCAACGCCAGGGCCCGCACCTTCTTGGGCAGGTCATGGGCATGGGACCGCGTGACGGGGCCGAAGGCCCGGCCACCGCCTCGGAACTGGGGAACCCGCGCCGAACCGTGGCGCGCCGAGCCCGTGCCCTTCTGCTTGTAGAGTTTCTTGCCGGTCCGGGCGATGTCGGCCCGGCCCTTGGTCTGGTGCGTTCCGGCACGGCGTTTCGCCAACTGGTAGCGGACCATCCGGGCGATGAGGTCCTCGCGCGGCTTGAGGCCGAAGATGCTGTCGGAGAGTTCGATCGAGCCGTCGGTCTGGCCGTCGAGCGAGGTGATGTCGATCTTCATGGCAGCACTCAACCCTCACCAGCGGCGGCAGGGGCGGCCTCGGCCGTCGGGGCGGCGTCCGCCGAGGCGACCCGGTACTTGCCGGGAAGCGGCGCATCCTTGGGCAACGCCTTCTTGATCGCGTCCCGAACAAAGATGTAACCGCCGACGACGCCCGGCACGGCGCCCTCGACCAGGATCAGCCCGCGCTCGACATCGGTCCGGACGACCTTGAGGTTCAGGGTCGTCACCCGGTCGACGCCCATGTGGCCGGCCATCTTCTTGTTCTTGAACGTCTTGCCTGGATCCTGGCGCCCGCCCGTCGAACCGTGCGAGCGGTGCGACAGCGACACGCCGTGCGTGGCCCGCAGACCGCCGAAGTTCCAGCGCTTCATCGGACCGGCAAAGCCCTTGCCGGTGCTCGTGCCCGTCACATCGACGAATTGCCCGGTAACGAAATGATCGGCCTGGAACTCGGCGCCAACCGGGATCATGTGATCCGCGCCGACGCGGAATTCCGCAAGCTTCATCTTGGGTTCGACCTTGGCGATGGCGAACCGCTCGCGCTCGGCCTTCGGCACGTTCTTCACCTTCGCCTTGCCGATACCGATCTGCAGAGCGCTGTAGCCGTTCACCTCGGCCGTGCGATGCGCCACGACCTGGCAACCGTCGAGTTTCAGTACCGTCACCGGCACATGTTCGCCCGCTTCCGTGAAAACACGGGTCATACCGACCTTCTGGGCGATGACACCTGACCGCATGTCAGATTTCCTTCAGAATACTTCGCTACAGCGTATCGCAGTGG
>CAXUCF010000313.1:0-5362 GCA_964249275.1 uncultured Lichenihabitans sp. | reverse complement strand
TCGGCTTCCGACTTCTGGATGAGGTCGCCGATGTAGACGATGTTGTCGTTCTTCAAGCAATTGGCCGACCGGACCGACAGTTCCAACTCGTCGACCTTCTTCAGCAGGGCCGGATTGAAGGCGAGTTCCGGGATCGAGGCGGAGACCTCCTCGCGGCGCGGCTCCTCGAAGTTCACGAAGACGTTCAACTGGTCCTGCAGGATGCGGGCCGCATAGGCGACCGCGTCCTCGGGGCTGATGCCGCCGTTGGTCTCCACCGTCATGGTGAGCTTGTCGTAGTCGAGGATCTGCCCGGCCCGGGTGTTTTCCACCCGGTAGCTGACCTTGCGGACCGGCGAATAGAGGCTGTCGACCGGGATCAACCCGATCGGCGCATCTTCCGAGCGGTTGCGGTCGGCCGGGATGTAGCCTTTGCCGGTCGCCACGGTGAACTCCATGCGGATCTCGGCGCCCTCGTCGAGCGTGCAGATCACCAGTTCGGGGTTCAGCACCGAAACGTCGTTGACGACCTGGATGTCGCCCGCCTTGACGGCGCCGGGACCCTGTTTCTTCAGGATCATGCGCTTGGGACCCTCGCCCTGCATCTTGAGCGAGATGTCCTTGATGTTGAGGACGATGTCGGTCACATCCTCGCGGACACCTGGGATCGACGAGAATTCGTGCAGCACGCCATCGATATGGACGGCCGTGACGGCCGCGCCCTGGAGGGAGGACAGGAGGATGCGCCGCAGCGCATTGCCCATGGTCAGGCCGAAGCCCCGCTCCAGCGGCTCGGCCACCACGATGGCGACGCGCTTCGGGTCGTCCCCCAGTTGAACCTCAAGCTTGTTGGGCTTGATCAGGTCCTGCCAATTCTTCGAGATCACGGTGTTCATGAGAGTGGTTCCGAGCCTGGTCACGCCGACGCTCGCGGTTCGTCGTCCAGCTTCAATAGCAGGGCCGCAAGCCGCTCCGGTACGAAGCGACATGCCCCGATGCGCCGCGATACCACGGCAGAAAAGTCACGTCCTCGAGTGGGAATGCCGGACGGCACCCCCTTCGAGATACGGTCAGACGCGTCGGCGCTTCCGCGGGCGGCAGCCGTTATGCGGGATCGGTGTCACGTCGCGGATCGAGGTCACGGTAAAGCCCGAAGCCTGGATGGCGCGCAGGGCCGACTCGCGTCCCGAGCCTGGGCCCGAGACCTCGACTTCGAGCAGACGCATGCCGTGCTCGGCAGCCTTCCGCGAGGCGTCCTCGGCGGCCATCTGGGCCGCGTAGGGGGTGGATTTCCGGGAACCCTTGAACCCCATGGTGCCGGCCGACGACCACGAAATCGTATTGCCCTGCGCGTCCGTGATGGTGATCATGGTGTTGTTGAACGTTGAGTTCACGTGGGCTACGCCTGACGCAATGTTCTTGCGTTCGCGACGGCGGACGCGTGTTGCTTCTTTAGCCATACTTTAAAGCCCTGCTCCTTCAAGCGCGCCCGTGACACCAGGCGCTCGGGATCAAACGATCACTTCTTCTTGCCGGCGATCGGCTTCGCCTTGCCCTTGCGGGTGCGGGCATTGGTGTGGGTGCGCTGGCCGCGCACAGGCAGGCTGCGGCGATGGCGCAAGCCGCGATAGCAGCCGAGGTCCATCAGACGCTTGATGTTGATCGATGTCTCGCGGCGGAGATCGCCTTCCACCATATAGTCGCGATCGATCGTCTCGCGGATCTGCAGGACTTCGGCATCCGAGAGTTGGGCCACGCGGCGTTCCGCCGGTATGTTGACCTTCTCGCAGATCTCCTGCGCCTTCTGTCCACCGATGCCGTGGATGTACTGTAGCGCGATCACCACGCGCTTGTTGGTCGGGATATTGACGCCAGCAATACGGGCCACGTGTATTCTCCATGCGCCGGGCACCGTCGTGCCGAGGACGCCGATCAGTAAGCTGTCAGCCAACGGAAAAGACCGGGTCCCCGCGGAGGAACGACCCGGCGCCGCAATGATCAGACTTGCAGGGTCGCCATAGCGGCTTCCGGCCCAAGCGTCAAGATCGCGTTACGCCTGCTGGGCGAATTCCGCCGCGACCCCGAGGGCGTGGTCGATCGCCTCCGACACTTGATCGATGGACGCCATTCCGTCGATCATCCTCAGGCGACCCGACTCGGCATAATACCGCGAGACAGGTTCGGTCTGCTCCCGATACGCCTCAAGCCGCTTCGCCAGCACATCGGGCTTGTCGTCCGGCCGGACTGTCCCGCCAGCCGCGACCGTCTCGGCGGCGCGCTTCCCGATCCGCTCTACGAGGACCTTCGGGTCGACCTCAAGTTCCAGCACGGCGTCGAGCGCCATATGTTTGGTCGCAAGCATGAGGTCGAGCGCCTCGGCCTGAGCCACCGTCCGGGGAAACCCGTCGAGGATGAAGCCTCGCGCCGCATCCGGCTCGACGATCCGCTCGGCCACGATGCCGACCACGACGGCGTCGGGCGCGAGGCCCCCCGCCTCCATGATGGCCTTGGCTTTGAGGCCGACCGCGCTGCCGGCCGCCACGGCGGCACGCAGCATGTCGCCGGTCGAAAGTTGCGGTATCCCATGATGCCGCATCAACCGCGCCGCCTGCGTGCCTTTTCCGGCGCCCGGGGGGCCCAGAAACACGATCCTCATCGCTTCTTCCCTCTGAGCCGCGATTTCTTGATCAGGCTCTCGTACTGATGCGCCTGGAGATGGCCATGGACCTGGGCGACCGTGTCCATGGTGACGCTTACGACGATCAGCAGCGACGTGCCTCCGAAGTAGAACGGCAGCGCCGCGTAGGAGATCAGAAGCTCGGGGAGAAGGCAAATGATGGCGAGATATCCCGCCCCCAGCACCGTGATGCGGGTCAGGATGGCGTCGATATACTGCGCGGTCCGCTCGCCGGGCCTGACACCCGGCACGAAGCCACCGTGCTTGCGCAGGTTGTCGGCCGTCTCGACCGGGTTGAATACGACAGCCGTGTAGAAGAAGGCGAAGAAGACGATGAGAAAGAGGTAGAGCAGGATGTAGGCGGGTCGCCCATGGCCCAGGAAGGCCGTGATGGTGCCGAGCCAGCCGCCGCCGTTGCCGTTCATCTGGGTGAAGTTGGCCACCGTCGTGGGCAGGAGCAGCAGCGAGGACGCGAAGATCGGCGGGATGACGCCCGAGGTGTTGAGCTTCAGGGGCAGGAACGAGGTCTGCCCCTCGAACATCCTGTTGCCGACCTGACGCTTCGGATAGGTGATCAGCACGCGCCGCTGCGCCCGTTCCATGAACACGATGAACGCGATCGTGACGATTGCGACGACCACCACGGCCAGGATGAAGACGGTGGAGATCGCGCCCTGCCGCCCGAGTTCCAGCGTGTGGCCGATGGCGGCCGGAAAGGCCGCGATGATTCCGGCGAAGATGATCAGCGACGAGCCGTTGCCGATGCCGCGCGAGGTGATCTGCTCGCCGAGCCACATCAGGAACATGGTGCCGCCCATGAGGGTCAGCACGGTCGAGATGCGGAAGAACAGCCCCGGGTCGGTGACGATGCCGGCCTGTCCTTCGAGGCCCACCGAGATGCCGTAGGCCTGGAAGGCCGCGAGGATCACAGTCAGGTAGCGCGTATATTGATTGATGACCTTGCGGCCGGCCTCACCCTCCTTCTTGAGGGTTTCCAGCGACGGGATCACCGAGGTGAGCAGCTGGATGATGATGGAAGCCGAAATATAGGGCATGATGTTCAGGGCGAAGATCGCCATGCGCTGCACGGCGCCGCCCGAGAACATATTGAACAGTTCGAGCACACCCTGCTTCTGCCCGGAGAAGTTCTGCTCGAAGGCCCCGGGGTCGATACCGGGCAGTGGAATGTAGGTTCCCAGGCGATACACGACGAGGGCGGCCAGCGTGAACCAGATCCGCTTCTTGAGTTCTTCGGCCTTGCCGATCGACGCGAAGTTGATGTTCGCTGCGAGCTGTTCCGCTCCCGACGCAATACAGATTCTCCAAGGGCACGTGCTTCGTGCCGACTGTTAGCGTGCTTTCCGCGCGGTACGGAAGTGCCGAGGCGAAAGATTGCACGCGACCCCGTAAAACAGCGGCCCATCCTCGACAACTGGAATGCGATCAAGGCCGCGCCAAGGCGGCGTCAACCCACGCGGCCATACGCAACAGGGTGGTCGGCTTCGCGCCGCCACCCTGCCGAACTCCCTCGATCGGAACTAAGATGCCCCTCGTCTGCGCCCCCGCGTCAGGCCGCGGCTGTCGTCTTGACCTTGAGCTCGCGCAGCACCTTCACGGAACCGCCAGCGCCCTCGATGGCCGCGATGGCAGTCTTGGAGGCCGCCGCGACCTCGAAGGCGAGCGGGGCGGTGATCTCACCGGCTCCCAGGATCTTCACGCCGTCGCGCGGTTTCGCACAAAGGCCGGCCTCGATCAGGACTTCGATCGTGACGGCTCCGGTCCCGAGCTTGCCCTCGTCCACGGCCTTCTGAATACGGCCGACGTTGATCTCGTTGAAGTCGACGGCAAAGATGTTGGTGAAGCCGCGCTTCGGCAGGCGCCGGTGCAACGGCATCTGTCCGCCTTCGAAGCCCTTCACCCGGACGCCGGTGCGGGCCTTCTGACCTTTGACGCCGCGGCCACCCGTCTTGCCCTTGCCGGAACCGATGCCGCGACCCACCCGCATACGGGCCTTGGTCGCGCCTTCGTTGTCCCTGATCTCGTTGAGTTTCATGGTTCGGCTCCTCACTCGACGATACGGACGAGGTGGGCCACTGTGGCCACCATGCCCCGGGTCGATGAGTTATCGGTCAAGGTCGACCGGCGGCCGATCTTGTTGAGGCCGAGCGCTACGAGCGTCTCGCGCTGATACGCGGGGCGGCCGATCGGGCTTCTGGTCTGCTCGACCACGATGGTGGTTCTGCTGGGAGTGTCCATGGTCGCTCCTCCCGATCAAGCGTCGACCGCGTCTGCATCCACGCCCTGACGGCGCGACTGCAGCGTGGAGACTTTCATGTTGCGCCGTGCCGCGACCTGACGGGGCGAATCCTCGTGCGCCAGAGCGTCGAAGGTTGCCCTCACCATGTTGTAAGGGTTCGAGGATCCCTGGCTCTTCGCGACCACGTCGTGCACGCCGAGCGTTTCGAACACGGCCCGCATCGGGCCACCCGCAATGATGCCGGTGCCGGCCGGAGCGGCCCGCAGGATCACGCGACCGGCGCCATGGCGGCCGTGAACGTCATGATGCAGCGTGCGGCCTTCCCGCAACGGAACGCGGATGAGCCCGCGCTTGGCAGCCTCGGTCGCCTTGCGAATGGCTTCCGGCACTTCGCGCGCCTTGCCATGGCCGAAGCCCACCCGCCCCTTCTGGTCGCCCACGACCACCAG
>CAXUCF010000312.1:0-5388 GCA_964249275.1 uncultured Lichenihabitans sp. | reverse complement strand
GTCGGGACGTTGCGATCCCGCGTCGGGCGCGATCCTCGCCGCGGTCGCCCCTCCAGGGCCCCTACATATGGTAATGTCCTTTGATCGGTGAAACGGACGCGCGATCATCTGGATTGACGCAGAATGCGTGAGATATCCGGCCCCGCGCCGGAGCTGTACCTGCTGTCGCCCTTAGAGTCGAATGATCTGAGAGCGTCGGCGAGCTGTGGTTCGGGTCTGACGCCCCTCCCCGATCCTTCTACCGGGAAGCCAGAGCAGTTTTGACGAGGGAGTAAGCCGCTTCGCCAGCAGTTTCCATGTAGGAAGCGTCGCGGTGGAGCAGGGTCACCGCGAAAGCTCCGTCGAGCAAGAGCATGATCTGCCGCGCCAGCCGCAAGCTGTCCTCGATCCCCTCGGCTTCGACTGCGGTTCTTATCCACTCCTCGAACTTCTTCTTGTGTCCGGCACCGACCTTCATCGCCGGATGGCCGGGCATGTTGGCGAGTTCGGCCGTGGTACGAAGGAACCCGCATCCCTTCCATTTCGGGTGACGAGCCGACTGACCCAGGTTGAGGAAGATGCCCCGGGTTTTCTCCGCCAAGCCTCCGTTCGTGCCGGCGAACCAACGTTGGAACAGGGCGAGGTTTGGTTGATCCCGGCCATCAAGGTAAGCGGCGACGAGGTCGTCCTTGCTCCTGAAGTGGTAGTACAAGGTCCGCTTCGTGACTCCGGCCTTCTCGGCGACCGCATCCATGCTCACGCGGCCGATGCCCTCGCCGTAGAAGAGCTTGCTAGCCGCGGAGACAATCCGTTCCTTAGTGGCAGCCGCCATAGGTATACCGACCAGTGAATATACATACTCTCTAACCGCTTTTAGCGTATCGGTCCATTCACGACGAGCGAGAGGCCGACCCGTGTCCGAGGTGATGAGGTTCGAACTAGAAGGGCAGGTCGCGCTGTTGACGCTCAGCCGTCCCGAGAAACTGAATGCACTCAGCAAAGAGCTGCTGGCCGCCATCGTCGACGCCCTCGACAGGGTCGAGCTGCACTCCGCCGTGCGCGTCGTCGTCGTCACCGGCGCCGGGAGAGCTTTCAGCGCCGGCGCGGACATCGCCGCGTTCCAGCGCCATATGGAGGCAGGGCCGGCCGAAGCCGTTGCGCACTTCATGAGGCCTGGGCACCGCATGACCCGGCGTGTCGAGTCGTTCCCGAAGCCGATCATCGCTGCGGTGAACGGATTGGCGTTCGGCGGCGGCTGCGAGCTGGTCGAGTCCACCCACATCGCGCTCGCAGCGGACACGGCCACTTTTTCGAAAGCGGAGATCAACATCGGGATCATCCCGACGTTCGGCGGCACCCAGCGCCTGCCCCGTAACGTAGGCCGGAAGGCCGCGACGGAGTTGATCCTGAGTGGCCGGGTCTTCGACGCCCCCGAAGCTGCCCGCCTCGGGTTGGTCAATCGGGTCGTGCCCGAGAGGGACCTGCTCAGCACGGCCCTTGCGCTGGCTTCGGAGCTTGCCTCCAAGCCGCCTCTCGCGCTTGCGGCGGCTCTGGCCGCCATCCACCGTGGCATGGACGCGTCGATCGACGACGGACTGGCGATCGAGGAGGCAGCATTCGCCCGTATCGCTCCAACCCACGACGCTCACGAGGGCGTGGCGGCTTTTCTTGAGAAACGCCGCCCGTCATTCCTCGGCCGGTAAGCGGGACAAAGCGCCATGATCGCGATCAGAACGTATGAGCTAAACGACCATGCGCCAGTTCGGGCGCTCTTCGTAAAGGTCAACGAAGACCTCGCCCCCGCTCACCTACATGACGAGTTTCAGGCTTATGTCGAGCGCTCGCTCGTAGAGGAGATCGACCGCATTCCGGATTACTACGCCCGACGCCGAGGCGGGTTCTGGGTAGCTGAAGATCGCAGGGACTACGCCACGTCCCAAATCGTCGGGATGTTCGGTTTGGAGCAGGTAGCCTCTGGCGTAGCGGAGCTTCGGCGCATGTACGTCGATCCCGCCGCGCGCCGGATGGGCCTCGGGCGAACCATGCTGGACGCGGCGGAACGGGAGACGCGCCAGCTTGGCTGTCTTGGCCTGACACTCAGCACTTCCGAACTACAGGGGCCAGCACTAGCACTGTATCGTGGGTCAGGCTACCGGCTTGTCCGCGAAGAGATAGCTCAGGGCACCGGCACCCTGAAAACGGTCGGTGCAGGACTTAGACGATTTTACTTCGAAAAATCGCTGCGGACGTGATGCGCGGGAGGCTCGGCTCCTGCACCACGAGGACCATGTCCGATCCGGGAGATAATTGGATCACTAGTACGGCGGTGTGGACATTTCCTCGACCTCACACAAATAGCAATTTACTGGTGCAAAAGTGCGGATTCATGTTGATGGATCGCGTAGGATGCTTGTAAAGCCAAATTCCGTTGCGATTGTCTGCCCAGGTGCGGCCCGGAGAGCCTTTCATGGCGTCCAACGATAACGACGACACCAGAATCCACGTTCCCGACGAATGCCTGAACGTAAAGGCTCAGTTCTTCGAGAGGCCTAGCGAGGCGCTGATCCGTGAGATCAAGCAGTTTGTCGCCAACAACCCCTATCCCCATCTCTGGTGGGGCCACACACATACCAAGCCGCCGAAAGGGTCTAAACCCGTCTACCTCGACGAGTTCGATCTGCCGCCCGCGTCAATGAAATCACGTCACTGGGCTCCCTGTCCTTGCTGTTCACCGTGTCATCCGAAGTTCGGACATAAAGGCAAGATCGCCTGGTTTCCTGACGAGGGCGTGATCAGGGTTCTCGGCCCCGACTGCTTTGCTGCCGTAGACAAGGAGGGCCACGCCGACGCAATCGACGAGATGCGGAAGGAGAAGAAACGCAGGCAGGACACCAACTACTTGTTCAAGAACAGGGAATCTCTGCTAAAACTGCCTGAGATCCTGAAAATCACCCGCCGCGTCGGCTACGGCGTCGACCAGCTGAAGGCCGGCTTGCGTTATGCCTTCATCGAACAGCTCAACATCCCGATTTGGGAGAGCGTCCGGACCGGCAAGCTGCAGGTCTGGGAGGAGTTCGACGATCTCGACCGTGCCGGAAACGTCCGGACCCTGAACCGTCTCCGGGACTACGCGCCGGTGCTGGGAATCGCGGTGCTGAACCCTGAGAAGAAGGGAATGGCGCTCCGTGCCAACCAGTTCCTTAAGGGCGTCGCCTTCATCGATGAACGCGGCTGGAGTGAGCGCATCGACGAGATGAACGAGTTTGAGCGGCGCCAGACCGCGCAGTTTATCAGCAACACCGTAGGCAAGGTGCGCCGGTTCATGGCCGACCTCGCGGAAGCTCAGAAGTTCGTTTCGGAGCTCAATATCGCGACACTTCGAACATGGGCAGCGCGGCCCGACTGCCCCTTACCGTTCGTCCTGGAGCGCAAGGGAGACATCCTGCGGATCGGGAAGCGGGTGAATGGCATGTTGACGGTGAAGATCCCGCCCAATTTCGAGGAGCCTCTCGTGCGGATCAACATTCCGATTCTCAAGGAGATGCCGGACGAGGACGTGGCGGCCGCCGCGTGATGGCGCCAGGACACTAACTACGCCCGGCAGATGCCTCCCATACAGCTGTCGTGGCAGCGTGGGCCTAGCCCTCCAGCGATGTACATCTCCGCATGGTGGAGGTCTCCCTGCAACCCTTCGAACTAACGCCTACGACACCCGAGACGTAACAAGTCGCGGAGCACGCAACAGGTCGCCTGTACTATGCAGCGTGCTGGTAGGGCACATCGAAGGCAACCCCGCTCCCCTCGACATGGATCGAGACCTTAAAGCCGAGGCGGCCGACGAACGCCATCAGCTTTTGCACTGAAAATCGGCTCAGCTTCTCGTTCATCAGCGCCGACACGTTGGGCTGATCGAGGCCCAGCAGCTCGCCGGCGTCCTTCTGTGTCATCTCTCGCCGGCGGACCTCCTCGGCGACGAACCGGATCAGGCGGGACTTGACCACAAGCTCGTCCGCGTCTGGCATCCCGAGTTCGTGAAAGGCGCTCTTCGCCCCTTCGGCCTTGGTCGTCATGACATGCTCCTCTCGTGCGTGCGCCGTGATGGGGTTACGGGGCCAAGGCCCGGTCCTGCGCCTCAGCATCTTTCAGACGAGACCGGATCAGGTCCATGTCGTGTTTGGGTGTCTCGGCCCCGCGCTTCGACTTCTTCTTGAAGGCGTGCAGCACGTAGACCGCGTGTTCCAGGCGGACCGTGTAGACACACCGGTAGGTGTCCCCGTCGTGGTCTTCGACGATCTCGACGACTCCGCCCCCGCCGAACCCCTTTAGAACCTTCGCGCCCGGCGCTCGCTCACCCTTCTGGGCGAGAAACAGGGCGTGGCCCACGTCCTGCCTGGCCCCGTCCGGGAACGCGACCAAGTCCTTGCGGGTCGATCCGATGAACTCCAGCGATCGGAGCGGCCGATCCTCGTCCTCCATCAACACATCCTCGCATATCAGTGTTTATATACGTCGGTGTGACAGAGCGCAAGGACAGGAGTGTATACAGGTCTGGTCTCATGCGCGTAGCCGAACCGGCCAGAGCCGGCCGCGCTCTACTCGGGGCTAATGCCCCTCCCGGAGCCCGCAAGCGGTCTCCGCGCTTCGCGTGACGATCGCTTTCGCTGACGTGGCCCTGCGCGGCCGCCTCGGTCTACCCGTCGAGCGCGACCTGGCGTTCCGGCCCGATCGCACCTTGTCGGCTTACGCGCGGAGGACGCGCAGCGCTGCGGCGCGATCGTTGCCTGAAATGATGCTGGCTCGGCTGGGGCAATGAGAGTGAGAGGGCGGAAAGGAAGCCGCGATGGGCAAGGTGCTGGAGAGAGTGGCTCTCCCGCGGCCCGTCATGGAGCTTCGCCATGCAACAAGTCCTGTCCTCGGCCCCCACCGGCCGCCCCTCCCCGACCTCCTCCGGCTACCGCGTCGATCCTGGCCGCGGGGAGCGCATCGGCCGGGTGTCGTCGGAATGGTTCTCGCGCCCAGCCGACGAGCGTTTCCTATCCCTGTCCGACCTGCACGGCTCGGTGAAGGGCCGCGCCGAGCGCTCGCGGGCCCGCACGGTCGAGAGCCGGGACGTCCGGGTCGAGGCGCGCCGCGACGATGGCGACCGGCTGAGGCTCGTGCTGCCGGGCGAGCCCGAGCCGGTCGCGCCGACCCACTGGAGCTTCGGCCAGCTCGCGAGCCTCGTCGGCGCGCCTGCCGGCTACCTGCGCGGGCTCCCGGCGCCGATCGCCGGCATCAACCTGCAATACGGCCTCAGCCACCATCGGGCCGAGATGGTCAAGACCTACACGACCGAGGACGGTCGCACGGAGCTGCGGGCCGGCACGGGCCCGGACTATGGCCGCATCCACGACCACGAGCTCGTCGAGG
>CAXUCF010000311.1:3859-5395 GCA_964249275.1 uncultured Lichenihabitans sp. | reverse complement strand
CGCCGCTCGTCGATGAAAACCATATAGGCCACCACAACACTCACCGTCAATGCCCCTTTCGCAAAAACATCACGAAGGTCGACGGAACCGCCGGCCGCGAGACCACGCCGGCCCCGCTCAGCTCCCTACCCGGCCGAAATCCGCGACCCGGAGCGTCGTCCGCCGCAGGATGCCGAGCAGGCGCAGGCGGTTGAGGCGCAGAGCCGGGTCCTCGGCATTGACCGTGACGCGATCGAAGAACGCGTCGACGGGTCCGCGCAGCGCCGCCAAGGCCCGCATGGCGCCCTCGAAATCCTCGGCTCCTACGCAAGTTGCGGCCGTGGCTTCGGCGAGGACCAGTGCTTCGCCGAGGGCCTGTTCCTCAGGGACGACGAGGAGCGCGGGATCATAGGGGCCGTCGAACGTCCCTGCGCCATCCTTCTTTTCCTCGGCACGCAAGATGTTGGCGGCGCGCCGATAGCCGGCCAGCAGGTTGCGCCCGTCCTCCGTGTCGAGGAAGCGCCCCAGCGCCTCGACCCGCCGGACGATCAGCAGGAAGTCGTCCTGCCCCGGCAGCGCGAAGACGGCGTCGATGAGATCGTGACGGGCGCCCTTGTCCCGCAGGTGGATCTTGAGGCGGTCGGCCAAAAAGAATACTAGAGATGATGTATTTCCATGCCCTTCTTGCTCGGGTGTCGGAAGCACACTTTGAAATACTTCTTCTTCCTCTTGCGCTGTTCCAGAAAGCGCATTGAGCTTCTGCTTCCGGAAAGTCGTAACTCGGTCGATAGATGGCTGTAGGAGAAGGTTTCTCAGCCGTATCGATTGGGCATTTGTGAGAAGGATGCTCACGATGCCCAGCGCCGCCCGTCGCAACGCGAACGGATCCTTCGATCCCGTCGGTTTCTCGTCGATGGCCCAGAAGCCGACCAGCGTGTCGAGCTTGTCGGCCAGTGCCACGGCGACCGACACGGGCTCGGTCGGCACCCGGTCTGACGGACCATGCGGCCGGTAGTGGTCCTCGATGGCGGCCGCCACGACCGGGCTCTCGCCTTGCGCCGAGGCGTAGTAACGCCCCATCAGGCCCTGCAGTTCGGGAAACTCGCCCACCATCCCGGAGACGAGGTCGGCCTTGGCCAGCGTCGCGGCGCGCTCGGCCTCTCCGGGGTCGGCCCCGACCAGCGGCGCCAGCTCCCGGGCCAGCGCCGCGATGCGCCGAACCCGCTCGCCCTGCGTGCCGAGCTTCTCGTGGAACACGATGCTGTCGAGCTTCGGCACGCGATCGGCGAGGTTCACGCCGAGGTCCTTGGTCCAGAAGAAGCGCGCATCGCTGAGCCGCGCCCGCACGACGCGCTCGTTGCCCGCCACGATGGCGCCACCGCCATCGCTCGCCGCGATGTTGGCGACGAGCACGAAGTGCGGCGCCAATGCCCCGTTCGGGCCGCGTGTCACGAAGCATTTCTGGTTCGTCCGGATGGTGGCCCGGATCACCTCTGCCGGCATCGCCAGGAACGCGGGGTCGAAGCGGCCCATCAGCACGACCGGCCATTCCACCAG
>CAXUCF010000311.1:0-3849 GCA_964249275.1 uncultured Lichenihabitans sp. | reverse complement strand
AGCGCCTCGTCCTCGACGACCTCGAGCCCCTGCGCGAAGGCGAGGTCGCGCGCGTCGTGGCGGATGATGTCGGCCCGGCGCCCGGCGTCGAGCACCACACGGGCGCGCTCCAGCGACGGCACGTAATCGTCGAAGCGCTTCACCCGGAAGGACTCGGGCGCCATGAAGCGGTGGCCGCGCGTGACATCGCCCGACGCGATGCCGTCGACCGAGAAGGCCACCACTTCGGGCTCCTCGGTCTCGGCCCCGAAGGTGCAGAGAATGGATTGCAGCGGGCGAATCCAGCGCAGCGCCTCGGGTGACGACGATCCCCTGCCCCAGCGCATGCTCTTCGGCCAGGGGAAGGTCCGGACGATGCCCGGCAGCAGCGCCGCGATCACCTCTTCCGTGCCCTGCCCAGGCTTCTCGATCACGGCCGCGTAGAAGCTGCCCTTCCTGGGGTCCTCGACGATCATGGCCTCGCCGAGGGAGCCAAGGCCGGCGCTCTTCAGGAAGCCCTGGATGGCGCCCTCGGGCGCACCGACGCGCGGCCCGCGGCGCTCCTCGCGCGTGTCGGGCTGGCGGGCCGGCAGACCGGCGACGTGGAGTGCCAAGCGCCGCGGCGTCGCGAAGCCCTGGGCACCCTCGTAGACGAGGCCGCGCTCCACCAGAGCGTCGGTGACGAGGCGCTTCAAGTCGGCCGCGGCCTGGGCCTGCATGCGGGCCGGGATCTCTTCGGAGAACAGTTCGAGCAGCAGGTCGGGCATGGGTCCGCTTCGGATGAGGCTGCGCCTTCCTAATCGGAGGCATGCTGCATGTCACGGCGTGACCGACAAACCCGCGGGACCTCCGACCCTCAAACCAGCCGGACTGGACCTTGGTAGCGCGCGACGGTCGGATCCGCCGTCAGCAACACGATGCCTTCAACTGTCGCTTGCGCGACGAGGAGCCGGTCGAACGGGTCCTTGTGGATCGGTGGCAGTGCTACTGTGGCCAGAGCGTGATCCGCCGTGACGGCCAATTCGGCATAGCCGTTGTCAAGCAACCCACGCCGAAGCACGCGCGGGTCGACCCGAAAATCCGGCCGGTCGAGCGCGAACTTGATCGCAATTTCCCAGACCGATGCGACACTGAACACAACCTCGTTGGAGCTGTCTTCCAGCAGCTCTCGGGCTTCGAGAGGCAAATCGGGCGGCTCCTCGGAGAGCCACAAGAGCAGATGAGTGTCGGGGAGCAGTCTCAATCGGCTTTCCCGTAGAACATCTTCTCGACCTCTTCTCGACCGATGTCCTTGAAGTTACGAGGAGTTGTGTACACGCCCTTCAAAAAACCGATGCGTCGGACGGGCTTGGGCGCCACTTCCTCGATCGGCACGACCTTGACCATGGGTTTCCCGGCCTTGGCGATGACGAAAGGCTCGCCCCGCGCTGCCCTTTCAATCAGCCTCGAGAGATGCGTCTTGGCCTCATGGATGTTGTACGTGTCCACGACATCCTCCACGAACTTAGTTCAGTCAAGTTAGTCCGCTTGCGTCCCCTTTGCAATCGAAGCCTGTCGGTCCGCCGAAGCGGCCGCCCCTCCCGCTTCGGTCCGCAGCCAGGCGGCGCCGCAGGCCTTGGCGAGGTCGCGCACTCGCAGGATGTAGCTCTGCCGCTCGGTCACGGAGATCACGCCGCGGGCATCGAGCAGGTTGAAGATGTGCGACGCCTTGATGGTCTGGTCATAGGCCGGCAAGGCCAGGCCGTGGCGGCCGCCCTCCGTGTCGGGCGCGCCTTTCTCGAGGAGCGACCGCGCCTCGCCTTCCGCATCCTTGAAATGCCGGAACAGCAGCGCCGTGTCGGCGGCCTCGAAATTGAAGCGGGAATATTCCTCCTCGGCCTGGTGGAACACATCCCCGTAGGAGATGCGGGCCTCGCCGTCGAGGCCGTTGTAGTTGAGGTCGTAGACGTTCTCGACCCCCTGCACATACATGGCGAGCCGTTCGAGCCCATAGGTCAACTCGCCCGAGACTGGGGAACATTCGACGCCCGCGACCTGCTGGAAATAGGTGAACTGGCTGACTTCCATGCCGTCGCACCAGCATTCCCAGCCGAGGCCCCAGGCGCCCAGCGTCGGGCTTTCCCAATCGTCCTCGACGAAGCGGATGTCGTGGAGCAGCGGGTCGATGCCGATGGCGCGGTAGCTGTCGAGCAGCAGCGCCTGGCAGTCCGCCGGGCTGGGCTTCAGGATCACCTGGTACTGGTAGTAATGCTGCAGCCGGTGGGGGTTGTCGCCATACCGGCCGGCGCTCGGACGGCGGCTCGGCTGCACGTAGGCCGCGCGCCACGGCTTGCGCCCCAGCGCGCGCAGCACCGTCGCGGGGTGCAGCGTCCCGGCCCCCACCTCCATGTCATAGGGCTGCAGGATCACGCAGCCTTGCGCCGCCCAGAACCGCTGCAGCCGCAGAATCAGGCCCTGGAAGCTGCGCCGGGGGTCGAGCGATGCCTCGGCCACGGCGGCAGCGGCCCCCGGGTCGGCGGCGAGCGGGGTAGAGGCGGGAGTCACCGGTGGGGCCATCCGAACGAAAAGGTCGGCCTCGGCTCTATCACGCGGCCCAACCGGACCGCCAGCGACGGTTGCGGACCGGTGCAGGACACAAGGCGCGCGGCGGCGCGATCTCGGGTAGGTTGGGAGTGCGCTCTTCCATCGCCAGCTACAGCCCTGCACCCTGCCTCGAATGTCCCGATCGGCCTTTGAATCCTCGCGGGGGTGGCGAGCGGTCGTCGACCACGCCGCAGCCGCGCCTGGGCGGGCGGCCCAACTCCGGCGGCGCGCTTTTTGTCGCGCGTCGGCGCGCGCTCATGCTGATCGAGGGCGAGTTCCAGGCGAACGGCATCGGTTTTGCCTTGCCGATGGTGCAGGTTTCGGGCGATGGCTCGCAGTGTGCAGCGGTGCAGCGGGCCTCGTCGGTGGTCAAGGCCGCCAACGTCAGTGCCGCGGAACAGTGATGACGGACCTCGGCTATGGCGGGCACGGCGCCGGGATCACCGAAGGCCGGATGCGGCTCTCACCCGCAAGGCCAAGGTGGTATGGATGATCTTGTCTCTCCTGAGGACCCGGCGTTTCGCTCCCCTGTTCTGGAGCCAGATGTTCTCGTCCTTCAACGACAATCTGGTCCGCAACATGCTGGCCATGATGATCCTGTTCAAGGTCGGCGCGGAACAGGCCGGCCCCCTCGTCACCCTGGCGCTCGGCGTCTTCATCCTGCCCTCGATCGTGCTGTCGGGGCTCGGCGGCCAGATCGCCGACAGTCACGACAAGGCCAGGGTCGCCCGCTGGCTCAAACTCGCCGAACTTGGGGTCCAGGTGCTGGCGGCAGTAGGCTTCTGGTTCACCTCGATCGTGACGCTCTACGTCGTGCTGTTCCTGCTCGGCGTCATCGCGACGCTCTACACGCCCGTCAAGTACGGCATCATGCCGGACCACCTCCGACGCGACGAACTCACGGCCGGCAATGCGCTGGTCGAGGGTGCCGGCTTCGTGGCCATCCTGCTCGGCCTCGTGGCGGGCGGCCTGACGGGTCTCGAGGGCGTATCGAAACCCGCCGTCGTGGCGGAACTGGTCTGCGTGGCCCTGGCCTGCGTGGTCTCGACCTGGTTCATCCCGCCGACCGAAGCGGCGGCACCGAACCTGCGCCTCGGCCGCAACCTATTCGGCTCGACCTTCTCGCTCATCACCGACATCCGCCGCGACCCGCGGCTTTGGGTCGGCAGCGTCGGTTCGAGCTGGTTCTGGCTCAGCGGCTCGGTCACGTTGGCGCTCGTGCCCGTCATCGTCAAGCAGCGCCTCGGCGGCGGCGTCGAGGTCGAGACTGCCATCAGCCTGTTCTTC
>CAXUCF010000310.1:0-5402 GCA_964249275.1 uncultured Lichenihabitans sp. | reverse complement strand
CTCACGTAGTGTCGTTTCCACGCTTCGGGGTACGATGATAGAAACGTCGGCAGCGGATGGGGGAAGCTCAGATAAGCGAAAGACTGAAATCCGAGGCGTTGAACGGCGCGTCGACCGATTAGGACGAAGGAAGTCTCGTTTGTTGCAGTAGCCAATTCGTCGAGAATGTGAGCTAAAACACTGTCAGCACGCATTTTCCACCACGATGCCCTTGTTCCAAGAAGAAATGTAACTTCACGAAGAACTTGGCCGAGAGGTGCTGACGCGACCGCTGGCTGAAGGGCAGGACTGATTCTCACACCGTCCGGTGCTTTTCGCCCGATTTCTCGCCCTCCTCGATTGCGGCCTGCGCAGCAGCCAATCTCGCGATGGGCACGCGAAACGGCGAGCAGCTGACGTAATCGAGACGCAAGCTCTCGCAGAAGACGATGGAGGCCGGGTCGCCGCCGTGCTCGCCGCAGATGCCGAGCTTGATGTTGGGCCGGACCGCACGACCCCGCTCGGCAGCGAGGGCCACCAGCTCGCCGACGCCCTCCTGGTCCAGCGTCACGAACGGATCGGCCCACAGGATGCCCTTGGCGGTGTAGGGGCCGAGGAAGGAGGCCGCGTCGTCGCGGCTGATGCCGAGCGTCGTCTGGGTGAGGTCGTTGGTGCCGAAGGAGAAGAACTCGGCCGAGCCCGCGATCTCGCCGGCCTTGAGCGCCGCCCGCGGCAGTTCGATCATTGTGCCCACCGTGTAGGGCACCGTCACGCCGGTCTCCTTGGCGACGGCGTCGGCCATCGCGACGATGCGACCCTTCACGAGGTCGAGTTCCGCCAACGTCATCACCAGGGGCACCATGACCTCCGCCTCGACGGGCTGACCGGAGCCCCGGCCGGCCGCGACGGCCCCCTCGAAGATGGCGCGGGCTTGCATCTCGCCGATCTCCGGATAGGCGATGGCGAGGCGCACGCCGCGGAACCCCAGCATGGGGTTGAACTCGTGCAGCTCGTCGGCGCGGCGGCGGACCTTGTCGACCGTGATCCCGAGCGACGCCGCCACCTCCGCCATCTCCTCGTCGGTGTGGGGCAGGAACTCGTGCAGCGGCGGATCGAGCAGGCGGATCGTCACCGGCAGGCCCGACATGATGCGGAAGAGCTGCTTGAAATCCTCGCGCTGGATCGGCAGGAGCTTGGCGAGCGCGGCCCGCCTCCCGGCCTCGTCGTCGGCCAGGATCATCTCCCGCACCGCCACGATGCGGTCGCCCTCGAAGAACATGTGCTCGGTGCGGCACAGGCCGATGCCCTCCGCCCCGAAGCGGCGCGCGGCCTGCGCGTCGGCCGGCGTGTCGGCGTTGGCGCGGACCCCCATCCGGCGGATGCCGTCGGCCCATTCCATCAGCGTCGAGAAGTCGCCGCTGAGCTCGGGCTCCAGCATCGCCACCCGGCCGCGCAGCACCTGGCCGGTCGAGCCGTCGACCGTGATGACGTCGCCCTTTTTCAGCATTACGCCGGCGCAGGACAGGATGCCGCGGCCTGCGTCGACGCGAATGGAGCCCGCGCCCGACACGCAGGGCTTGCCCATGCCGCGCGCTACCACCGCGGCGTGGCTCGTCATGCCGCCGCGCGTGGTGAGGATTCCCTCGGCGGCGTGCATGCCGTTGATGTCCTCGGGGCTGGTCTCCGCCCGCACCAGGATGGATCTGCGGCCGGCGGCCTTCGCGGCCTCGGCCTCCTCCGAGGTGAACACGATCTCGCCCTGGGCGGCCCCGGCGACGCCGGCAGGCCGGTCGCCAGCAGGTCGCGCGGCGCTTTGGGGTCGAGGGTCGGGTGCAGCAACTGGTCGAGCGAGGCCGGATCAATGCGCCGGACCGCCTCCTCGCGGGTGATGAGCCCCTCGCCCGCCATGTCGACGGCGATCTTCAGCGCCGCCTTGGTGGTGCGCTTGCCGTCGCGGGTCTGGAGCATCCACAACTTGCCGCGCTCGACCGTGAACTCCATGTCCTGCATGTCGCGGTAGTGGCGTTCGAGGAGCTGGGTCGTCTCGACGAAGCTCCTGAACACCTCCGGCATCACGGTCTCGAGCGACGGCCTGTCGGAGCCCGCCGCGACGCGGGCCGCCTCCGTGATGTTCTGCGGCGTGCGGATGCCGGCCACGACATCCTCGCCCTGCGCGTTGACCAGGAACTCGCCGTAAAGCTCGCGCGTGCCGACGGACGGGTTGCGGGTGAAGGCGACGCCGGTCGCCGAGGTTTCGCCCATGTTGCCGAACACCATGGCCTGCACGGTCACGGCCGTGCCCCAGGACTCGGGGATGGCGTTCAGGCGCCGGTAGGTCTTGGCGCGGCTGTTCATCCAGGACGAGAACACGGCGCCGATGGCGCCCCAGAGCTGGACGGTCGGGTCCTGCGGGAAGGGTTGGCCCGTCTCGGAGAGCACCTTGGCGTGATAGCGCTCGATGACGCCCTTCCAGTCCTCGGACGACAGATCCGTGTCGAGCACGTAGCCCTCGCGCTCCTTGAACGCCTCAAGGATCTCCTCGAAGCCGTGGCCCGGCAGGTCCAGCACCACGTTGCAGTACATCTGGATGAAGCGGCGGTAGCTGTCGTAGGCGAACCTTTCGTCGCCGGCCGACTTCGCCAGGGCCGCGACGGTGCGGTCGTTGAGGCCGAGGTTCAGCACCGTGTCCATCATGCCCGGCATCGAGGCGCGGGCGCCGGAGCGCACCGACACGAGCAGGGGCGCCGCCTCGTCCCCGAAGCCGCGCCCCGTCAGCCGCCCCACATGCTCCAAGGCCGCCGCGACCTCGTCGGCCAGCGTGTCGGGATAGTGCCGGCCCTGCGCGTAGAAGTGGGTGCAGACCTCGGTCGTGACCGTAAAGCCGGGCGGCACCGGCAGGCCGAGGCTCGCCATCTCGGCGAGGTTGGCGCCCTTGCCGCCAAGCAGGTCGCGCTGCTGGCCCGAGCCCTCGGCCGCGCCGCCGCCGAAAGCGTAAACCCACTTCGTCGCGGACATGGTTCGACCTCCATAATTCAGCAAACAAGCGCGGGTCCGTTCAATCCGGAGGCGGCGAGCCGCGGGAAGGCGGAGCCTCAACCGCTCAGCGCCTCGTCGGCAGACTGATGTTCGAGGCCGAGGCTTTCGGCGACCGCACGATGCGTCAGATGGCCGCGATGCACGTTGAGCCCGTCGCGCTGGTGCGGCTCGTGGCGTTTCTCCGAGACCCCGCTCCGGGCGAGCGCGAGCCCGAAGGGAAGGGTGGCGTTGTTCAACGCCTGGCTGGAGGTGAGCGGGACCGCGCCGGGCATGTTCGCCACGCAGTAGTGGATCACGCCGTCGAGTTCGTAGGTCGGATCGCTGTGGGTCGTCGGGCGCGAGGTTTCAAAGCAGCCGCCTTGATCGATCGCGACGTCTACGATTACCGCGCCGTGCTTCATGTCGCGGAGCTTGTCCCGCCTCACAAGCTTGGGAGCGGTCGCTCCTGGAAGAAGGATTGCGCCGATCACGACGTCGGCCGCCTCGACCTCCTCCTCGACGGCTCCAAGCGTCGAGAATCGCGTCCTCGCCCGCCCGCCGAACAGCTCGTCGAGTTCCCGCAGGCGCGGGATCGAGCGGTCGAGGACCACGACGTCGGCCCCGAGGCCAACCGCCATCCTGGCCGCGTGGGTGCCGACGACGCCGCCCCCGAGGATTACGACGCGCGCCGGGGTCACTCCGGGCACGCCGCCCAGGAGCAGGCCCCGGCCGCCTGCGTGGCGGCGCCGGCCGGCGCCGGCGGCCTCCACGGCCAACCGTCCAGCCACCTCGCTCATCGGCGCGAGAAGAGGCAGGCCGCCCCGGGCGTCCGTCACCGTCTCGAAAGCGACCGCGGTGCAGCCCGACGCGAGAAGGCCACGGGCCTGGTCCGGGTCCGGGGCGAGGTGGAGATAGGTGAAGAGGATCTGCCCCTCGCGCAGGCGTTCCCATTCGGCGCGCTGCGGCTCCTTGACCTTCACGATCATGTCAGCGCCCGAGAACACATCCTCGGCGCTCGGCACGACGGTCGCCCCGACCCGCGCGTAGACTTCGTCGCCCACGCCGATGCCCGCACCGGCGCCGGTCTCTACGACCACCTCGTGGCCGTTCGAGACGTATTCCCTCACGGCCTCGGGGGTCAGACCCACCCGATACTCGTGCACCTTGATTTCCTTCGGGACCCCGACACGCATGTTCTAGCTCCAGTTCACAGTCGAAGCATAAACGCGCATCGGCGGTGTTTCTCGGCGAAGATGCGTTGACATGGGATCCGGACGAGATTTTTCTGCACCGAATCCGATTTCGACGCAGGAATCCACCCTTGCAGATTGACCGCCTCGATCTTGCTTTGCTGCGAGAACTGTCCAGCGACGGCCGGGCGAGCCATACCGACCTCTCGCAACGAGTCGGCCTGTCCAGCACAGCCTGTGCGCGGCGCATCAAGGGGCTTGAGGACGCGGGCGTAATCAAGGGCTACGCGACGACGCTCGACTTCGGCCACCTCGCCATGGGCACGACGGTGCTCGTGCGAATCACCCTCAACAGCCAAAGCGAAGATGCACTCCACAGATTTGAGGCAGCGGTCAGGAGTTGCACCTCCGTCATCCGCTGTTTCCTCATGTCGGGGAGCGATGACTACCTCGTCACGGTCCTCGCGCGAGACATCGAAGATTTCGAGCATATTCATAGGACGCAGCTGTCCCGCCTGCCCCACATCGCTCACATTCAGTCGAGCTTCGCTCTGCGGGAAGTGGTCGCCCGCGCTGCACCCGCCCGCGCCTTTGAGAAAGCGCCAGTGCGGGACTGAGTTGTCCGAGGTCCGGCCACGAGGTCGCGAACGGGCTCGCCTGCCAGATCTTCTCCCAGCGCAAGGCGAACCCGTTCCGGACTATCTTCTCGTTCCGCGTGCAGCGAAACCGCGGCAGCCTCAACATCGCCGAGGCAACCGCTACGAAATGCCGGAAGTGTCTCAATCCCATATAGTGCGCACGCACTTGAGTTAAAGCGCCACGAACCGTCGATCATTGCGGCTCATTGCAATCAGGGGCGGCATAAACCAGTAGCAACGTCGTCGATAAGCCCAGAGCACGCCCGAGCTTGCAGCGCTACGCCTGTCTGCCGTCGCTTCCTGCTTACCCTCTGCTTACCCACCGAAACTAGAAAAGGTCGGGTAAGCACCCAGCCCATATCTAAACCTTTGAAATCGCTGGAGCGGGCGAAGGGATTCGAACCCTCGACCCCAACCTTGGCAAGGTTGTGCTCTACCACTGAGCTACACCCGCATCCGTGTCGCGCAGCGACGAGAAACCTTATGGCCGAAGCTGGCCGCCATGGCAAGCGGTCGATGGGCGCTCCCAGGGCTCCGAACTCAGGTTAACGGCGGTTTACGATTGAGTTTAAAGCTGAAT
>CAXUCF010000309.1:0-5427 GCA_964249275.1 uncultured Lichenihabitans sp. | reverse complement strand
CCTCGCACCAGCCCTCCGCGGCCGGCGTGCTCGACGCCTTCAAGGCGGACGGGCTGGCGACGGACGGCTTCACCCTGTTCTCCTACGCCACCATCCAGGCGCTGGCCGAGGGTGTGCGCCGGGCGGGTTCGACGAACGGCAGGAAGGTCGCGGCGGCGCTGCGGGCGGGGGCGCCGATCGACACGGTGATCGGCCCGCTCAGCTTCGACAAGAAGGGCGACGCGCTCGGGATCACCTACGACATCGACGTGTGGAAGGCCGGGAAGTACGGGAAGATGGAGTAGATCCGAGCGCTGCTCGTCTGGCGCCGCTCCGCACCGTCCCGGCTGGGGCGGGTCATCAGGTTTTACAATCGAGGACGAGGCAGCGTTCAGGCGGGCGGTACCGAGGCGATGTCAAGCGCCGCCTTGGTCAACTGCCCCTCGGTCACCACGCGCTCGTAAGGCTCGCCCTCCGTCTTGATCCGGTATTGCAACTGTGTGCCCACATGCGGCAGGCAGGTCTTCACGGTGAACACGTCGGCCTGGTGCGCGGTGCCGCGAGTCGACAGGGTGAGGGACACCCGCTCGCCCACCGCGAAGAGATGCGTCCCCATCGCTCTACTCCGAACCGGTGTGGGACATGGCGGTGACCGAGATCGGTGCCGCGCGATCGGCGGGTTCGGTCGCCGGCACCGCCGCCTCCGGCAGTTCGGCGTCATGCCGCATCAGGATCTTCAGTTCCCGGATGATCTGCACAGTGGACGGCATGGTGACCCTCTTGCCGAAGCGCTTCTCTTGGCTCATGCCGCTCGTCCTTCGTCGGGGCTCGCGTGCCCCGTCCTGACGGGCCTCGGCCCGGGACGGCGTTCGTCTTGTTTCGTCATCCACGATCGAAGCTGGCCCGCCCGGCTCCGCGTTACAAGGCGTGCCACGGGTTTATTCGGTGGCGCTTCCTGAAGTCCACGGCCGGAAGCCGGCGAAGCCGAAGCACCGGGTCGGGCCACCCCTCGTAACCCCAACATCGATTTTTTTTGATTGCTGCGGCATTTGTCCCTGGCTATACGTCGGCCTAGCACTCACACTTAGGGAGTGCCAGAGCCCGATCCCGGGCCATGGCTCCGGCGCTTTGCCGGACAAGAGATCCGACCCTATGAAATTCCGGCCCCTCCACGACCGCATCGTCCTCCGCCGTATCGACGCCGAGGCGAAGACCAAGGGCGGGATCATCATCCCGGACACCGTGAAGGAGAAGCCGCAGGAGGGCGAGGTCGTGGCGGTAGGGCCCGGTGCGCGCGACGAGGCCGGCAAGATCCAGCCGCTCGAACTCAAGGCCGGCGACCGCGTGCTGTTCGGCAAATGGTCCGGCACGGAAGTCAAGATCGACGGCGAGGACCTCCTCATCATGAAGGAGAGCGACGTCATGGGAGTCATCGAGGGCGCCCCGGCGCTGCAGAAGGCCGCTTAAACCCACGCGTTGCCACCACCCATTCAGACATTTATCTCGGAAGGATCATCACCATGGCTGCGAAAGACGTACGCTTTTCGATCGACGCCCGCGACCGCATGCTGCGCGGCATCGACATCCTCAACAACGCCGTCAAGGTCACGCTCGGCCCCAAGGGCCGCAACGTCGTGATCGACAAGTCCTACGGCGCGCCGCGCATCACCAAGGACGGTGTCACGGTCGCCAAGGAGATCGAACTCAGCGACAAGTTCGAGAACATGGGCGCCCAGATGGTGCGCGAAGTGGCCTCGAAGACCAACGATCTCGCGGGCGACGGCACCACCACGGCCACCGTGCTGGCCGCCTCTATCATGCGCGAGGGCCTCAAGCTCGTCGCGGCCGGCATGAACCCGATGGACCTGAAGCGCGGCATCGACATCGCGGTGACGGCCGTGGTGAAGGACGTCGCGGCGCGCTCCAGGAAGGTCGCCTCCTCCGAGGAGATCGCCCAGGTCGGCACCATCGCGTCGAACGGCGACAAGGCCATCGGCGACATGATCGCCGATGCCATGAAGAAGGTCGGCAACGAGGGCGTCATCACGGTCGAGGAGGCCAAGACCGCCGAATCCGAGCTCGACGTCGTCGAGGGCATGCAGTTCGACCGCGGCTATCTCTCGCCCTACTTCATCACCAATGCCGAGAAGATGATCGCGGAACTGGACGAGCCCTACATCCTGATCCACGAGAAGAAGCTGTCGTCGCTGCAGGGCATGCTGCCCATCCTCGAAGCCGTGGTGCAGACCGGCAAGCCGCTGCTCATCGTGGCCGAGGATATCGACGGCGAGGCGCTGGCCACCCTTGTCGTCAACAAGCTGCGCGGCGGCCTCAAGGTCGCGGCCGTCAAGGCTCCGGGTTTCGGCGACCGCCGCAAGGCCATGCTGGAGGACGTCGCGGTGCTGACGGCCGGCCAGACCGTGTCGGAAGAACTCGGCATTAAGCTCGAGAATGTCACCCTGGCCATGCTGGGCCGGGCCAAGCGGGTCCGCATCGACAAGGACAACACCACCATCATCGACGGCGCCGGCAACAAGGCCGACATCGAGGCCCGGGTGGCGCAGCTCAAGTCGCAGATCGAGGAGACCACCTCGGACTACGACCGCGAGAAGCTTCAGGAGCGCCTGGCCAAGCTTTCGGGCGGCGTCGCGGTGATCCGTGTCGGCGGCTCGACCGAGGTCGAGGTGAAGGAGAAGAAGGACCGTGTCGACGACGCGCTCCACGCCACGCGGGCGGCCGTCGAGGAAGGCATCGTGCCGGGCGGCGGCATCGCGCTGCTGCGCGCCAAGATCGCCGTGGGCAAGCTCACGGACGACAGTCCAGACGTGCGGGCCGGCATCTCGATCGTGCTCCGCGCCCTCGAGGCGCCGATCCGGCAGATCTCGGCCAATGCCGGGGTCGAAGGCTCCATCGTGGTGGGCAAGGTGAGCGACAACAGCTCGCAGAGCTACGGCTTCAACGCCCAGACCGAGGAATATGTCGACATGCTGAGCGCCGGCATCGTCGATCCGGCCAAGGTGGTCCGCGTGGCCCTCCAGGACGCGGCCTCGGTGGCCGGCCTGCTGATCACCACGGAAGCCATGGTGGCGGACCGGCCGCAGAAGGAGGCCCCGGCCATGCCGGGCGGCGGCGGCATGGGCGGAATGGGTGGCATGGGCGGCATGGACTACTGAACCCGCCCAGGGAGAAGCGCGCCTGAGCCGGGAAGCTTGGCTCAGGCAGCACAGGGCCACCCGCGGACCAGAGCATCCCGCACCGGGCAAGCCCGGTTCGGGATGCGGGCGGATGAATGATCCCCTTCTTTCCTGGCCTCGATCTCGGCTCGTGCGCGACGATCTCATCATCCACCGCTAACCCTCTCTTGAGGGTTACGGAACAATGGTCCTGCAGGATGAACTCACGCGGCCCGACTTGGCTGCGGCTTTCCTGCAGCAGGGCCGGCTTCCCTAGGTGCAGCACGGCGCTGCTTCGGTGGCTTGTCGATCGGCGGATTCACGATCGCTTATAGAGTGCCCGCTACGGTCGCTGGAGCGCCGAGCGGATCATGACTCTTGACATCATCCTTGCCCATCCCGGGACGACCCACCGTGCCTTCCCCCCGGGACGGCGAATTGGATCCTCTTCCGCGCTCCCTCAGGTGGCTCGCCCTTCTGCGTGAACTGGAGCTGCGCGACCTCGCGCTCGACCGCCTCCGGCAGGGCTTGTGCGTGTTCGACGGGCAGCAGCGCCTGCTGCTGTTCAATCGCCAATATGCCGAGATCTATGACCTGGACCCCGGCCAGCTCTGGGTCGGCATGACCCTGCGCGACGTCGTCGACCTGCGCTACGCGGCCGGGACGGGGCCCGACATGACGCCGGAGCATTACGCGGCCTGGCGCGACCGCATCGGCATTGCCGAGCAGGTCACCGACACCGAGGTGACGCTGTCCAACGGACGCGTGCAGCTGATCCACCACGAGCCGATCGCCGGCGGCGGCTGGGTCGCGACTTTCGAGGACATCACCCAGCGACGCCGGATGGAGGCGCGTGTCCGCCACATGGCGCACCACGACGCACTCACCGGGCTCCCTAACCGCGCGCTGTTCGCCGAGCGCCTGGAGCACGCCTTGGCGCGCCTGCGCGGCGAGGCCAGACTGGAGGACCACCGGGCGGCCCCCGCCGCCGAGGACCGTCTCGTCGCCGTGCTGTTCCTCGACCTCGACCATTTCAAGGACGTGAACGATACGCTCGGCCATGCGGCGGGCGACGAACTGCTGCGTATGGTGGCGGTGCGGATCGGCCACTGCACGCGTGACGGCGACACGCTGGCCCGGCTCGGGGGCGACGAGTTCGCGGTTCTGCTCGAGGGGCTGTCCGAGGCGGAGCAGGCCCAGGACGTGGCCCAGAGGATCAGCGCCGCCGTTTCGGCACCCTTCCTGCTCGACGGGCACGAGGCGCAGGTGGGCGCCAGCATCGGCATCGCGCTCTGCGCGCGCGACGACCCGGAAGGGGCGGATCCGGCGCTCCTGCTGCGCCAGGTCGACACCGCGCTCTACCAGGCGAAGGCGGAAGGGCGGGGACGCCATCGCTTCTTCCAGGCCAGGATGCACGTCGTGCTGCATCGGCGCAAGGAGCTGGAGCGCGACCTCCGCCGCGCCTTGGCGGAGGGCGGATTGGAGGTGCATTACCAGCCCATCTGGGGACTGGTGCCGCACCGCATCGTCGGCGCCGAGGCCCTGGTGCGCTGGCATCACCCGGAATACGGCATGGTGCCGCCGGCAGAGTTCATCCCGCTGGCCGAGAGCGAAGGGATGATCGGCGAACTCGGCGCCTGGGTGTTGCGGGTCGCTTGTGCCCGCGCGGCCCGCTGGCCGGGGCTGTGCCTCGCCGTGAATCTGTCGCCCGAGCAGGTGCGACGGCCCGGCCTTGTCGAGCTGGTCACCACGGTGCTGGCCGAGACCGGCCTGCCGCCGAACCGGCTCGAGCTGGAAATCACCGAAGGGCTGCTGCTGCAGGACACGGCCGCGACGCTGGCCACCATCGGGCGCCTGCGCGGGCTCGGTGTCGGCGTCGCGCTCGATGATTTCGGCTCCGGCTATTCCAGCCTCAGCTACCTGCGCCGTTTCCCGTTCAGCAAGCTCAAGATCGACCGCAGCTTCATTGCCGGCATGGCGGCGGATGCCGGCACCGCCGCGATCGTGCAGGCCGTGATGGCACTCGGCCGCAGCCTCGCCATGCGGGTGGTGGCGGAAGGGGTCGAAACCGAGGAGCAGCTCGAACTGCTGCGCGCGATGCACTGCGACGAGGTGCAGGGCTTCCTGCTCGGGCGCCCGAGTCCCGCCGAGGCCTTCGAGAGCCTGGTGGCGCTCACCCCCGCGACGGCCGCCTGATGCGTTCCGACGCTTCGGCCTTCTTCCACGTGAGGCAGAAGGGCCGGACGAAGCCTCAGCCGAACACGCGCGCGAAGAT
>CAXUCF010000308.1:0-5441 GCA_964249275.1 uncultured Lichenihabitans sp. | reverse complement strand
GTCCTTGAGGTCGCGCGCAAAAGCCTGCCGGGTCACGTAACCCTGCTCGCTGTCGGACGGGAACAGCCAGGAGCTCGCCTAGTCGAGCGGCGCCCGCCCGGCGGCTTTCGCGGCCTCGCGGTAGAGCGCGATGGCGCGCTTGGCCGGCTCGGACAGCGGCACCAGGCGCTCGCGCCCGCCCTTGCCGCGGACCGTCAGCGCATCGATGCCCCGGGCGGCCGCGCGGGCGGCACTGCGGGGCAGCGCGATGAGCTCGGAGACGCGCAGACCCGTGGCATAGAGCAGTTCGAGCAGGCAATGCAGCCGTGCGAGCTTCCACCGCTCGACCGCCGGCCGCTCGGGGTCGTCGATCCCTTCGCGAGCTGCCACCAGGAGGCGCTCGACCTCGTCGACGCCCAGGACTTTGGGCAATGGGCGCCCGCGCCGCGGGCCTTCGAGTACGGACGTCGGATCGGTGCCGCGGTGACCCTCGGCGCAGAGGAACTTGTGGAACTGGCGCAAGGCCGAGAGCCGCCGGGCCGCCGAGGACGGCTTGAGACCGTCCCGGTCGAGCTTCAGCAGGTAGTCTCGCACGCGTTCGGTGCCGACCCGGGCCGGGTGATCGCCGCGCTCGGCCAGGAACCGGAGGTAGCCGACGAGGTCGCGCCGGTAGGCGTCGAGGGTGTTGCGGGCAGCCCCGCGCTCGGCCGCGATCATGTCGAGAAAGAGGTCGCGCAGGGCCGAGGGGGATGCGATCTCCGTGACGGGCGAAGCCGGCATGGCGGAAGGGCTCCCTCAGCGGTTGAGCTTGGCCGAGGGGATCGCCTGCTCCAGCGGGCGCGGCGTCACCTCGACGAAGGCGACGAGCGCCCACATGGCGCCGTAGGCCAAGCCCGCCAGAACGCCGATCACGATCAGGAAGCGGATGAGACTGGGCATGGCCTCGGGAACCGGTGATGACCCGACCAGGCCACGACCCCACCCTAGCGGGCGTCGCTGAACCTTCGATTAAGCATCGGAGGCAGCGCGCAGGACGGCCTGCAACTCACGGCGCGAGCCCGACCTCGAGCAGAGCAGCCGCCTGCTTCTCGGCCAGCACGGCCTGGTCGAAGCCCTGGATGGCTTCATTGAACTGCGCGTAGAAGTTCAGTTCGGCCTTGAGATGCAGGAACACCGCGCCGAGCCCGACGGCCGCACGGTCCATGAACACGAACTCCCGCGGCACCCTCACGCCGCCGTGCTTCTTCAGGGCCTGGTGGACCTGGAAGGCCTCCTTGCGGCCGTATTGCCCCGGCTCGACGCCATCGGCCACGGTCCTGACCCGGTCGTCGAGGATTGGACCGTAGATGAAGCCGGCCCAGATGTTCAGGGTCTCGATCAGCGGGCGGCTCAGGTCCTTGAAGCCCCAGGTCTCGTAGGCGTGGACGATGCGGGCCTGGTCGCCCTGCCGCAGCCCCTCGTAAAGGTCCACGACGCCGCCCACGAATTTCGGCGGAAAGATGCGGACGCACCCGTAATCGAGCAGGTTGATGCCCCGCACGGCCCCGGCCCCCGCGGCTTGCTCGGTCCGGATCGAGTAGTTGCCGAGGTGCGGGTCACCGTGGATCACACCGTAGTGGCTGAACGGCACCCACCAAGCCTTGAACATGGCGATGGCGATGCGATTGCGCGTCTCGAGCGGCGCGTCCCTGAAGCTCATCAGCTTCGTGCCGTCGAGCCACTCCATGGTCAGCAGCCGTTCGGTCGACAGCTCCGTTTCGACCTTCGGCACCCGAACCTCGTCGACCCCGTCGAGCATCACCCCGTAGAGGGCGGCGTGGCGCGCCTCCCGCAGATAGTCGAGTTCCTCGCGCAGCCTGGCGCCGATTTCCTTCACGATCTCCCGGGTGTCGATGGCGGCGCCCATGCGGCGATGGATGGCGAAAAGCACATCGAGCTGCCGGAGGTCGGCCTCCACGGCGGAGGCCATGTCCGGATATTGCAGCTTGCAGGCGAGCGGCAACCCGTCGAGCGCGACCGCCCGGTGCACCTGACCCAGGGAGGCGGCGGCGGCCGGCTTGAAATCGAAACTCCTCAACAGGTTCTGCCAGTCGAGCCCGAGTTCGGCCGCCATCCTGCGCCGCACGAAGGCCCCGCCCATGGGCGGGGCATCGTTCTGCAGCTTGGCCAGTTCCTCCGCATATTCCGCCGGCACTGCGTCGGGGATCGTCGAGAGGAGTTGCGCCACCTTCATCAGCGGCCCCTTGAGGCCGCCGAGCGCCTTCGTCAGCGCGGCCGCATTGGCGGTGTCGCCATCGCCGCCGAACAGCCGCGTGCCGGCCATCCTGGCCGCGACCCCGCCGACATTGGCGCCGACACGCGCATAGCGCGCCGCGCGGGCGGAGAAGCGGTTCTGTTCCTGATCGGTCATGGGCTCGCTGCACGGACGAAACGAGCCCCTGATGTGTTGCGCGGCCTCGGCTTTGTCGAGGTCGCGCATCCGGCCATTTGTCGCGGCAGAGGTGGCGGCTGCCGCGGCCGAGAGGGTCCGCTTCAGCCCACCGCGGCCTGCTTCACGGGCAGCCCGGCCGAGGCCATGTGGGTGGCGAGTTCGCCCGACTGGAACATCTCGCGGACGATGTCGCAGCCGCCCACGAATTCGCCCTTGACGTAAAGCTGCGGGATGGTGGGCCAGTTGGTGTAGTCCTTGATGCCCTGACGCAGTTCGGCATCCTCGAGCACGTTGACGCCCTTGTAGGGCACGCCGAGGTAGTCGAGGATCTGCACGCACTGGCCCGAGAAGCCGCACATGGGGAACTGCGGCGTCCCCTTCATGAAGAGCACGACGTCGTTGCTCTTCACCTCGGCATCGATCGTCTCGTGGGCGCTCGGCATGGATCTGTCCTTTCGCTTTGCGGCGCGGCTCGGCCGCCCCCGCTTTGGCCCACCATATAGGATCGGTGCAAAACCGGCACCAGGGACGGAAGCGGAGACGGCTTCGAGGGGGAGCCCTATGCCTTGGTGGCGCCCGGTCGGACATAACGGGGACCCCTTGCGCGCTGTGCAAGTGCAACCGAGCGCCAGCTTAGGTGATACATCGTGTCGAATGCGGCGTGCAGCGCGATCCCGGGTTCATAAAGTGTGTGACATGTCAAGCGTGATGTGGCATATCTTGGAGTATGGTCGAACCGATGCTCCGATTTCAATTCGACGAACAGAAGGGCGTCGAGGCCTTGACCTATGTGGCCTCGGAATGGCCGGGTATCACCGCGTTCTTCGCAGCTAAAGTGCTGTTCTATGCGGAAAAATACCATATGAACCGGTATGGGCGGCCCATCGTGGCGGACACTTTCGTCGCAATGCCGAATGGCCCTGTACCGTCGACCCTGTACGATTTCATCAAGGGGCGGCTATATCAGGCCGGTGATCCCGAAGCCATCATGGCCGCTTTCACGGTCGCGTCGGATCATCACCCCAGCGTCACGGCGCTGCGCACGGCGGATCTGGACTTCCTGTCACCCAGTGATCGCGAATGCCTTGACGAGGCCATTAGGTTCTGCCGCAGCAAGGGGTTTGGCCGATTGTCGCAACTCACGCATCAGGAGCGAGCTTGGATCGAGGCGCCGGTCAACGGCCCTATGGATTATGCGGCGATGATCGACGCCGATAACCCGCAGCGGGCTGCCCTTCTGGAAGAGGCGCAGGAGTTTGCCGTTTTCGGTGTGCTGTGATTGGCGGAAATGTCTACGTCATCCATACGGCGCTGACGAAGCCTGACCCGAAAGACAAGATCACGATTTGCGTCTGCGGGACCGAAAACCTATTTTTCTGGATCAATACGGATTCTCGACCCCATGGCATCGGTCAGTTCGCCCTTGCGGCCTCAGACCACGCAAGGGCACTGACGCACGACTGTCACCTTGATTGTTCCAGGGTGACGACTTTTCCCGCAAATGAACTTCGCGACGCGCGTGACAGGGATCCGATCTCGTCCGACCTCGCGACGCGCATCGTCCGCTACTTCACCGACCATCCGCCGAAGACGCTTCCGCCCCGTCACCTCAAATTGGCGATCGCCAACCTGTCCGCCTTGATCCCCCCGTAGCGGACGCGTCGACCGAGCGGTTCCGGAATCAGAGATGTGGGAAAGGAGATGGGCTCAAGGGGTCCTTCGCCCCTCGCCATCTCCCGCATTGCCAACATGCTGCCCACCAGCGATGGGCAGGGTGAAGCCTACTCGGCCGAGGTCTGCAGCGCCAGGGCGTGCAGCACGCCGCCCATGTTGCCCTTGAGGGCCGAATAGACGAGCTGGTGCTGCTGCACGCGGCTCTTGCCCTTGAAGCTCGGGCTGACCACGGTCGCGGCATAATGGTCGCCGTCGCCCGCGAGATCGCGGATCTCCACGGTGGCGTCCGGCAGGGCTTCCCGGATCAGCCGCTCGATGTCGGCCGCCTGCATGGCCATGGGTCTACTCCGCTTCGCCGCCCCGCATAAAGCGGGGCATCCATCCGTCCCGGACGCGCCGGATCTCGCTCACCTCTATGGGCGCCTGCCCGGGCAGAATCAACGCGGTCCCGCCCGTGGTGCCGACGCGGCCGACCGGGACCTCCCCGGCTTCCCGCAGCACGGCCGCGACATCCGCCACGGCGCAGGTGATGAGATAGCGCCCCTGGTCTTCGCCGAACAGGGCCGCGTGGGACGGGAGGCCGCCGAACGCGCCCGCGCCCGACTCGCGCGCGTCGAAGTCGAGCGTGGCGCCGATGCCGCGGGCCAGCGTCATCTCGGCCAGCCCCACGGCGAGCCCGCCGTCCGACAGGTCGTGCACGGCCCTGAGCCGGCCCGACGCCACGAGCCCGCGCACGAAATCGCCATGGCGCCGCTCCGCCGCGAGGTCGACGGGCGGCGGGGCGCCCTCGGCGCGCCCGCAGACGTCGCGGAGGTAGAGCGACTGGCCGAGCCAGCCCTCCGTGGCGCCCACCAGCAGGATGGCTTCGCCCGCAGCCTTGAAGCCCGAGGTCGCGACCTGCGAAACGTCGTCGACGAGGCCGACGCCCCCGATCGTCGGGGTCGGCAGGATGCCCCGGCCGCCGGTCTCGTTGTAGAGCGACACGTTGCCCGACACGATGGGGAAATCGAGCGCGCGGGCCGCCTCCCCGATGCCGCGGATGCAGCCCACGAGCTGGCCCATGGCGTCCGGCTTCTCGGGGTTGCCGAAGTTGAGGTTGTCGGTCAGCGCCAGCGGCAGGGCGCCGACGGCCGTGAGGTTCCGCCACGCCTCCGCCACGGCCTGCTTGCCGCCTTCGAAGGGGTCGGCGGCGCAGTAGCGCGCCGTCACGTCGGCGGTCAGCGCGAGGCCCTTCGGCCCGTCCTCGACGCGCACCACGGCGGCGTCGGCGCCGCCGGGCCCCACGATCGTGTTGCCGCCGATGAGGTGGTCGTACTGCTGCCAGGCCCAGCGCTTGGAGGCGAGGTCGGGCGTGCCC
>CAXUCF010000307.1:0-5452 GCA_964249275.1 uncultured Lichenihabitans sp. | reverse complement strand
TGGCGCCCTCGATGTCCTTGCCCGCCACCATCATGAGGTCGGCCATCTCGTCGACCACCACGACGATGTAGGGAAGCGGCGAGAGTTCCATCTCCTCCTGCTCGTAGACGGCCTCGCCCGTCTCCCTGTCGTAGCCGGTCTGCACCGTGCGCGTGATCGTCTCGTCCCGAGCAAATGCCTCGGCCACCCGGGCATTGAAGCCGTCGATGTTGCGGACCCCCACCTTGGACATTTTCTTGTAGCGGTCCTCCATCTCGCGCACCGCCCATTTCAGGGCCACGACGGCCTTCTTGGGATCGGTGACCACGGGGGTGAGGAGGTGCGGGATGCCCTCGTAGATCGAGAGTTCCAGCATCTTGGGGTCGATCATGATGAGCCGGCACTGCTCCGGCCTCAACTGATAGAGGATCGACAGGATCATGGTGTTGATGGCGACCGACTTGCCCGACCCGGTGGTGCCGGCGACCAGCAGGTGCGGCATGCGGGCGAGGTCGACGATGACGGATTCGCCGCCGATGGTCTTGCCGAGCGCGATGGCGAGCTTGTGCTTGCTCTCGGTGAAGTCCTCGGACGCGATGAGTTCGCGCAAGAACACGGTCTCGCGGCGCTGGTTCGGCAATTCGACGCCGATGACGTTGCGGCCCTGCACCACGGCTACGCGGGCCGAGACGGCCGACATGGAGCGGGCGATGTCGTCGGCGAGGCCGATCACGCGCGACGATTTGATACCGGGCGCGGGCTCGAGTTCGTAGAGCGTGACGACCGGGCCGGGTCGCACGTTGATGATCTCGCCCCGCACGCCGAAATCCTCGAGCACGCCTTCGAGCAGGCGGGCATTCTGGCTCAGGGAATCTTCCGACACCACGTAGCCCGTGGCGCGTTTCGGTTCGGTCAGGATCGTGGGCGGTGGTAGTTCGTATTCCAGGCCGTGCCTGTCGGCGCCGTGCCGGTCTGCTTCCCGGCGAGCGGCGGCCTGGTGCTGGGGTGCCGCCACGGCGGTGGCGCGTGGCGGGATTGAACCCGTATCGATACGGACCGGGCCCGCCGGAGTGGCGGGCCTGGGTGCACCGGGCGCGGGCCGGGCGGCATCGCCCAGCGACGAGAGGGTCGGCTCGCGCCTTTCGCGCGTCCCGAAGCTCGGCTCCACACGCTCGGTCCTGCGTACGGCGGGCGGGTCAGACTCGGCGAAGGGCGCATCGGCATCGCGGTCGAGCCAGGGCGCGCGTGGCCGGAGTGTATCTCCGCCGGTCTTCCTCCCCCGCCGGAACAGCCGCTCCACGGCAGCCTTCGCGCTGAGCCCGGCATGGATGGCGGCGCCGACCGACACGAGAGCCACTCCGGGTTCACCGTCGGCATCGTCCTCGAACGGCTGCCGGAGCGCCTTCGGAACCGGCACCCAATCATAGGCAGCCGCGACCTCCTCGTCGTCTTCGCCCGGTGCCCGCCTGAGCCCGAAACCGGCCGAGGCCGTCAAGGCCAGGATGGCGACACCCGCGAAGCACAGCGCCACGATCATCAGTGCAGGTTCGGATCGGCCCAGGACATACCGCGGCAGCGCCAGCATAGCGTCTCCGACGATGCCACCCAGACCGCTCGGCAAAGGCCAGCGGTCCGTCGCCGGGAGCGAGGAGGCCAGAGCCGCGGCGGCGGCACCCCCGACGAGCAGCAACGCCGCCCGGAGGCGGGGATGGTCGAGCCTGCGCCGGGTCAGCAGGCACCAACCCCAGCACACCACCGGAGGCAGGATCGCCACGACGGCGACGCCGGTCAGTTGCATGATGAGGTCGGCCGTGACGGCGCCGGCCGGTCCCGCCAGGTTGCGGACCGCGCCTGCGGCCGCATGGTTCCAGCTCGGATCGTGCACCGACCACGTCGCCAGCGCCAAGCTGACACCCGCGACGCCCCCGAGGAGCGCCGCTCCGCCGAGTTCGGCGACGCGGCGGCCGAGAAACTCGCGCGCGGTTTCCGGCATGAAGTCGGTCGGCATGAACGTCGTGATTCGCACGGACAACCCGGATTAGACGCATGGATCGGCGCATCCCGGGCGTGTCCGGCAGTCTACCGACCGCACGAGCTTCCCTGCCCCATCCTCGGGGAGAGGTTAGGTCGATATGCTTAAGCGTCCGTCACCGCGGGGCCCGCAACGCTGCAGATGGCTGCGCCGCTCATCGTCGTTCCGCTTTGGCCAAAAAAAGAGCCCCGGATCGCTCCGGGGCTCGTTGACGGGCTTGGCCGTGCATGCCGTCAGTTGTTGCGGTTGCCCGTCAACTGGATCAAGGCGGTGAAGATGTTGATGAAATCGAGGTACAGCATCAGTGCGCCGTTGATGGACTTCTTGGTCGCCACTTCGAAGCCGTCGCCTTCCCAGTACAGCTCCTTGATCCGCTGGGTATCCCAAGCCGTCAGGCCCGCGAAGATGCCGACCGCCAGGATGGAGATGCCGAACTGCAGTGCCGAACTCTGCATGAAGATGTTCACCACCATCACGATGATCAGCCCGAACAGTCCCATCATCAGGAACGAACCGATCGGCGACAGGTCCCGCTTCGTCGTGTAGCCGTAGAGGCTCAAAGCACCGAAGGTTGCGGCCGTCTCGAAAAACGCCAAGGCCACGGACTGCCCGGTGTAGACGAGCAGGATCGACGAGAGGGACAGACCCATCACGGCCGCGAAGCCGAGGAACAGGTTGCGCGCCGAGGCAGCCGACATGCGATCGATGCGGAACGAGAAGAACAGCACGAAAGCCAGCGGCGCCAGCATCACCAGCCATCGCAGCGGGCTTCCATAGAGCGCCACCCCGAAGCTCGTCAGGTACATGCTGTGGAAGCGTGCCGCGGCATCGGCCGGGTCGGTCGTCACGGCCAGCATGTTGGTGCCGAGCGCAACGAGGCCAGTGATGCCCAATCCGAGCATCATGTTGTTGTAGACGCCGAGCATATAGGTGCGCAGGCCCTGGTCGACGGCAGCGCCGGCCCGGGCCGCGGTTCCGCCGGAGCGGAACGTTGCATTGCGGTCGAAGTCGGACATGGGATCCTCTCTGGTGACGGCGCTTCCAGGAAGCACCGGCTGGACCACGACAAGGCCGGATCCAGCTTGACCAGCAATATGGCCCCAACCTATCGGAGCGGCAAGGCCGCCGGCCCTGCCCATGCCGGTCGTATCGCGGTGCGACGCATTAATTGTTGTTAAGCTTGACGTTCCTGGCCGACCCCTCGAGGCCAGCGAGGCAGAGCCCGGCCAAGGTCTCGACGACACCGTCGAGCGAGCCTGCGTCGAGCGCGAGATCGAAGGGCGGAGCAGCCAGGTATTCGGCATCGCGCACGAAGGTGACGACCTGGCCCATGAGCCACGCCGTCGCCACGGCGACCGCCCGGTCGTCCGCTTGGGGACGCAGGCGGCGCACGATCTTCCCGGCCAGCACGACGGCCGGGAAGGGCTTCTCGGCCGAGAGCCGCCGCCGGACCGCCGTCGGGCGCAGTTGCTCCCAGGCCATGACACGCAAGTAGCGCCTGGCCTTCGCACCCCCGGCCAGCGGCGCGAGGGTCTGCCGGATGAAGAGCCTCACGGTCTTCTCGGGGGTGTGGCGATCGATATCGGCGATCGACAGGAGCGGCTGCGCGCCAAGGCTGTCGCGCACGGTCTCGAGCACCGCCCGGTAGAGGCCGTCCTTGCCACCGAAGTGATACGTGATGGCGCCCTGGTTGACCTTGGCCTTCGCCGTGATGACCCGCACTGCGGCGGCTTCGTAGCCGTGCTCGGCGAAGACCGAGACGGCAGCCTGGATCAGGGCCCGTCGCGTCGCGTCGCTCTGCCGTCGCGGCACGGCGCTGCCGGAGTCGGCGGCCGAGTGCCCCGGATCGGGCATCGTATCCGGCAAGGGTCAGGGAATCAGGTGCGAAGCCAGCGCTCCACTGGTCGAAGCCGTGAACGTCCAGGCATTGCGGACCGTGGACATCGCTCCGGTCAGCAGGCTGCCGGCGGTCGGGTCGACGTCGGGAGGCGGCAACGTGGCCGCCACGGCACCGGCCGGCACCGGAACGGGCAGCTCGGACGCTGCCGGGGCCGCTGCAGCCTTGGCTTCGCTCCGCGCTGCCGCCCTGGCGGTTCTGACCGTCCCCAAGCGGCCGTCCTGATACCGGGGGAAGGCGCCAATCCAGGCCTCTCCATCGATCTGACCGGCGGGAATGGGCCGGCTGGCCGCGACCGGCTCAACCGCGCTGCCGGAACCGCTGACCTCGGCAGGAACAGGCGCCATCAGGAATGCCGCCGGGGCCGGGTGCGCCGCCGAATACGGCAGCGGCATGGTGCCGAGCCCGTCGTCTGCGTCCGCCGAAGCATGGTCGACGCGGGCCGCGAACTTGCCGCCGCTGGTCATCTCGGGCCGGGGAGCCGAGGGCGGCGCGGCCGGCCGGGGAAGCGCACCGTAGATCATCGTGGCCACCAGGGTGGCTCCGGCCAGAGCCGAAACCTGCGACACCCATTTGCCCATCGACCGCGGCAGGCCAGACATCGTGCGCACCATCGCGAAACGCTCCACGATCCCTACGACCGTGTGAAAAGCATACGCCTGTTTGAGGCCGGAGCAAGGCTGTCGAGCCACTCCGGCGCGACGATTCCTGCAGGATTGCAGCCGCGCAACACCCGTGTTCGGGTCTGTGCCGACCTGCCCGGCCGCGACAGTTGACAGGCCATGTCGCGACACCCTTTGCGCCGGTGCCGTGCGCCCGTTACAAGGCGGCCACTTCCATTTCCGAAACCCCGCCATGACATTTCCGCCCGCAACCGATCCGTCCGCCTCCGAGGCCGAAACGCTCGCGGATCTGCGGGTCGAGATCGACCGCATCGATGCCGCTATGCACGAGAGCCTGATCGCGCGCGGCGCCATCATCGATCGGCTGATCGCCGTGAAGGCCCGGGCCGGCGGCGGCTCGGCTTTCCGACCCGATCGCGAATCGTCGATGATGCGCCATATCGCGGAACGGCACCGCGGCCGCCTGCCGCTCGATACGGTCGAGGGCATCTGGCGCATCATCATCTCGACCTTCACCCACGTGCAGGCCCCTTATGCGGTTCATGCCGACGTGTCGGCCGGCGACGCGGCGATGCGCGATTCGGCCCGCTTCCATTTCGGCTTCACGGTGCCGCTTCGCGTCCATGACGGCGCCGCCGCCGTGATGGCGGCCGTGCAGCGGGCTTCCGCCGATCTCGGGCTCGTGCGGCTGCACGGCGGCACCGGCGCGGGTGCCTGGTGGCGACGCCTCGCCGGTCCCGACGCGCCCAAAATCATCGCGCGCCTGCCGTTCGTGGAACGCCCCGACCACCCGGCCGGCATGCCGGTGTTCGTCATCGCCATGCCGTCGGCCGCCACACCCGCTACCGAGGTCATGGTCCACAGCCTCTGGGTGGATCGATGGTGGGACGGCATCCCGACCGCGGTTGCGGCTCTCGGGGG
>CAXUCF010000306.1:4265-5482 GCA_964249275.1 uncultured Lichenihabitans sp. | reverse complement strand
GCGATGGGCGGCGCGGTCTTCGTCGCCACCGGCGGCACGCTGACGATCGACGGCGCCGGTACGCTCGGCGGCGGCGCCCTCACCGGCGGGTCCGGAGGCGGCGGCACCGGCGCCTCCTACGGTTCCGGCATCTTAGACCAGAGCGGCACGCTCACTTTTGCTGGCTACGGTACCTATACGATTGCTGATGCCATCGCCGATCAATCTGGTTCAGGCAACGGCGCCACGGCTTCCAACGGCTTCGGCGGGACGGGTGGCTCCACGGCGTTGAGCGACACCCATACGGGCACGCTGATCCTCTGGGGCGACAACACCTACACGGGCGGCACCACGATCTCAAGCGGCACGCTGCAGATCGGCAATGGCGGCACGACCGGCTCGATCACCGGCAACGTGGCGGATGACGGCACGCTGGCCTTCGACCACGGCGACGCCGTGGCCTTCGGCGGCGGCGTCACCGGAACGGGAGGCGTTGCCCAGATCGGCAGCGGCACCACGACGCTGTCCGGCTCGAACACCTATTCGGGCGCCACCAAGGTCTCGAGCGGCACGCTTAGGGGCGGGATTGCCAATGCCTTCGGAACCGACAGTGCCGTGACCGACAATGCCGCGCTCGACCTCGACGGCTTCGGCCAGACCATCGGCTCGCTGGCGGGCTCTGGTACGGTGACAAACAGCGGCACGGCGACTGCGACCCTGACCACGGGCGCCGACGGCACGACGACCACCTTCACGGGTACGGTCCAGAACGGCAACGGCACAGTCGGCCTCAGCAAAGTTGGCATAGGCACGCTCAAGCTGACAGGTTCGAACACCTACTCGGGCGGGACAACCGTTACGGCCGGCACCTTGGAACTCGGTCAGAACGCGAGCGCCGGCACCGGCGCGATCACTTTCGGCTCGGGGGCCGCCACGCTTGAGGTCGACGGCACGAACCTGACATTTCAGCAGTCGGGCGGAACGGGTGCGACCGCGAGCCTGGGACCAAACGGCTCCGCCACCATCCAAGGCGCCGGCGGCCACGACTATCTCGACGGCGGAGTGGGTACCAACATCGAGGTCGCGTTCAAGACGGCAGCAGGCGAGGTCGACCAGCTCAACGGTGGCGGCGGCCACGACTATCTCTATGGCGGCGTCGTCACCAACATCGTTGCCGGCTCCAAGGCGCTAGCTGGCGAAGTCGACCAACTGATCGGCGGCGGCGGCCAGTCCTGAGC
>CAXUCF010000306.1:2679-4255 GCA_964249275.1 uncultured Lichenihabitans sp. | reverse complement strand
CTCTATGGCGGTATCGGCTTGAACATTCTGAGCGGCTCGGCGACGCCCACCGGCGAGGTGGACCAGATCAACGGCGGTGGCGGTGTCGATTATCTCTACGGGGGCGCCGGCACCAACATCGTGAGCGGCTCCAAGACCGCGAAGGGCGAGTTCGACGAGGTCATCGGCGGCGGGGGCCATGACTACCTGTACGGCGGCGTCGGCACCAACGTCGTGAGCGGGTCCAAGACCGCGTCGGGCGAGTTCGACGAGCTGATCGGCGGCGGTGGTCAAGATTATCTCTACGGCGGCGCCGGAAGCAGCACGCTCGTGGGCTCGACCACGGGGTCGGGCGAGTTCGACGAAGTCGTCGGCGGCGCCGGCACCCACTCTCTTTTTGCTGGGGCGGCGACAGCGGACCTCTACGGCTACGGTGGCCACGACTATCTTTACGGTGGATCCGGCCAAGCTACTTTGATCGGCTCGAGCACGGCCTACGGTGAAGTGGACCAACTCAACGGCGGGGGCGGGAACGACTATCTTTATGGCGGAGTCGGCACCAACATCGTGAGCGGATCGTCGACGGCCGCGAGTGAGTTCGACGAACTCGTCGGCGGAGGTGGCCAAGACTACCTCTACGCTGGGGCCGGCACGAACGTGTTGTCTGCATCGACGACCGCAACGGGCGAGGTGGATCAGCTCATCGGCAGCAAGGGCAAGGATTACGTCTATGCAGGCGCAGGCACGACGATCCTGACCGAAGGATCGGGAAGCGACGTCCTCGAGGGCGGCACCGGCACCGATACGATCACAGGAGGGACGGGCCAGTCCACGATCTACGGGGGATCCGGGACCGACACCGTGTACACGGGAGCCGCCGACCAGTTCGTCTATGCCGGTACGGGCGCCACCTTCTTTGAAGACTTGGCCGCACACCAGACAAACGGGCGTCAGGATCAGATCGAAAACTTCAAGGCCGCCGACTCGGGCGGACACGGGACTTTCATCTACATGCCCACCACCGACGCCAGTACGACCGTGTTCTACAACGTGCAGGGCGGAGCCGAGGTGGTCACGTCACTGGCCTCCGGTGGCCAAGCCACGATCTTCGCTTCGGGCGCCGACGCCACGACGGTCCGCCAACAGACCAGTTTCAGCCTTTAGACCGAGCGCATCGATATCGCGCCAAGCCGCATGAGGTCGTCGTTCTCCCGATGGCGGGGACGTCAACGATGAGGATGCAGGTTCGCCAGGGCCGTTCGACCTCACCACCGTCGGACAACCTCGCGAGCAATGCTCGGTGACCCTCGTCAAGGCTTGTGCTATGCCACGGGCAGATACGGCCCCGGAGTCAAGATTACATTCCGTGGCCGCCACGGCTCTGCCCGCTTCTCCGCCCCGTCCAATGATCAGCGACAGCGGTGAACAATAACACGGTAGGGAAGATGCTCGGGCTGGCCGCCAGCCAGCACGTCCCAGATCCGGCTTTCGGTCAGCAATAGTCAGCGCCCGCGTGCAAGGCTCGCGTAGAACTGAGAAAGATGTTCGTTGATGAGTGCGGGCCGGTCGAGGATGGACATGTGCGAGTTGTCGGGCA
>CAXUCF010000306.1:0-2669 GCA_964249275.1 uncultured Lichenihabitans sp. | reverse complement strand
ACCTCCATCCGCGATCCGGCGATGCCTTCGTGGAGCACGCGGGCGGCGGCGGGCGGGCAGCTCGGATCGAGGTCGCCGACCAGGATCAGGGTTGGAGAACTGATGCGGGGAAGCTCGGCGGCGATGTCGAAGCCGGCGATCATGTCCCACATCGCGGCATGAGTTGCGGGTTCGTCGGCGAGCAGCGTTTTGCCGACCCGATCGATGATGTCGGGCCGTCGGGCGACGAACTCGGGCGTGAACCAGCGGTCGACCGTGGACGGCAGCACGCCGCTCATGCCTGCCCGGCAGGCCGTTTCCGCGCGGTCCCGTATGGCTCGCCGCGCTTCGTCTGAAAAGCACGCGGCGGTGCCCAGCAGAGAGAGCGAGCGGACCAGGGCTGGGTAGGCTAGCGCGAACACCTGCGCGATCATGCCGCCGACCGAAATGCCGACGATGTGTGCGCCTCCGTCGCCGACCGACGTCACCACGTCTCGCAGCGTCGCCGCGGCGCGATCGAAGGTGCAGTCGGCGGGTGCGCCAGGCGTGCCCCCGTGGCCCGGCAGGTCGTAGGCGACGACGTCGTGCGCGTCCCGAAGCGCCTCGATCTGCCGGTCCCAATACGTCAGGTCGAGCCCGACCGGATGAACGAGCACCACCGGGGCTGCGCCCCGGGGGCCGGTGCGGACCATATGGATAGGCAAAGGCGTGTGGTCGTCGGGCATGATCATCTCGTTCGGCTAACGTTTTCAGAGCTGCGAAACGTGGCGACACGCTCCGCAAAGGACGATCAGTGCTCGTGTGTCCAACTGTCCGCCTGCACGTCGAGCTCGATTCCGAGCACCGCCGTGAAGCGCGCTACCATCATGTAATGACCGACCAGCAGGATGACGGTGGCGATGTCGCGTGGGTTCAGCACCGCTTGCGCGACCGCGAACGTCTCGTCAGAGACATTGCCCTGCATCACGCACTCGCCGGCGAACCGCAGCACGGCGGCGGTGTCGGCGGGGAGCGCGTCAAGCCGTCCGGCCTCGATCGCCGCTATCTCGGCATCCGACCAGCCGAGTTTCCCGGCCTGTCCCAGATGCTGCATGCGCTCGTACGCGCTATCATGAAGCGCGGCGACGCGCAGGATCACTGCTTCGCGCATCTTCGCGTCGAGCGGCGCGGCGCGCAGCGCGTTGGCCAAGTCCGGCAGCGCCTGAGAAAGCCGCTGATCGGCCAGCAGCAGGCCACGCGTCAGGTTGGCCGGGAACCGGTCGTATTGCGCGCGCTGTTCGGGATCCATGTCCTCGATGCGGACGAGCGGGATGCGTGACATGGTGGATCCTTCATCGCTAGGCGAAGGCGGCTCGCCGTCCTTCGCTCGATGCAGGTGGGGCGGCGCTGGCGTTCGCGCGCGGTGTGCTTGTCGAGACGGCCCGTCTTGCTCAGGGAACAGCCATGGACATGACCGTGCTCCTGGATTTCGTGCTGGTCGCCACCCATGGCGGGTTCGGGCGCGCGAGCCGCGCTAGCGGACGGTCCAAGGCGACGCTGTCGCGGCACGTGGCCGAGCTGGAGGCCGATCTGGGCATTCGACTGGTCGAGCGTGGCGAGCGCGGACTTAAGGTGACCGAAGGCGGGATCGCGCTGTTTGAGAGCACCGCCAGTCCCATTGCCGAGATCCGCGAAGCGCTGGAGCGCGTTGCCGACAAGGAGGGTCCGCTTCGTGGTCCGCTGCGGATCAGCGCTGCGGTCCTGTTCGCTCACGTCCACCTCGCCAGGATCGCCGCATCGTTCTCGGCCGCTAATCCGGAGGTCTTGCTTGAGGTCGTCGCCGACGATGGGATGGCCGACCCGGTCGAGAACGGGTTCGACATTGTGATCCGCGCCAATCCGTCGGAGAACGACCGGCTGGTCGGCAGGCGCATCTTCCGAACCGACCGGGTCGCGGTCGCCGCCCCGACGGTCCTTCCGCCTCCCGATGGGGAAGCCGCCCGGCTTGTCTTCAGAAGCGGCGCGACGCCGGAGAAGGCGTGGCGGCTGCAGGCTGATGGCCGGGTGCGCATCCTGAAACTCGAGCCGACGCTCGGGCTTTCCACGCTGTTGATGATGCGCGAAGCCGTGATGCGGGGAGCCGGCGTGGCGTTGCTGCCGCGCACGCTTGTGGCGGATGATCTCGCGGCCGCGAGGTTGGTGTCGTGGGGCGTTGAGGAGGGGGGCGGGACCGAGGTATGGGCGCTCTACAACGAACGCCGGCTGGTGAGCGCCAAGGTGATCGCCTTTCTGCGGCACATGGACGACGCGTTCCGGGACGGCAGCTAACGCGTTCTTTCCGCTGCGGAGAAGGTGATGCGAAAGGGCGTGGCTTGAGCGCTCTCGCTACCCACTGCGTTGCGAACGCATGGTGCCGCCGCGGATACGCCATCGTCCCACAAACGTGGCGCAACGGAGCCTCGTCGCGCCCTGGCGTAAAAACTGCGGCGTTAGCGTTCAAAAGGCAGGCTTTGGCGCACCCGACAGGATTCGAACCTGTGACCTCTGCCTTCGGAGGGCAGCGCTCTATCCAGCTGAGCTACGGGTGCCCGACATCATCGCGACCAGCGGACGCTAGCCCATCCGGCGATCGGTCGCAATGGCCGCATGCGAGCCACCAGGGCTCCGAACTCAGGTTAACGGCGGTTTACGATTGAGTTTAAAGCTGAATC
>CAXUCF010000305.1:2198-5504 GCA_964249275.1 uncultured Lichenihabitans sp. | reverse complement strand
GCAGGAAGATCGCCAGCCGGAGGAAGTTGCCGAAGAAGCCGATGCCCAGCACCATCGTGTTGCCGACGAACTGGTGGATGTCCTCCGAGATGCGCTGATCGGGATTGTCGGCCGGGCCGGCCACGAGCCGCATCCGGAAATGCTGGGCGGGCGACAGCCACCGGTCGACGAAGTCGTCCGTCATCGACTTGCGCCAGCGGACCTGCAGCACCTGATTGAGGTAGTTGTTGTAGGAGTACACGATGATGTAGGGCGTGACGATCAAGGTGAATTCGCCCAGCGACGCCAGGAACGCCGGCCAGTCCTTCTGCTGGATGGCGTCGCCGAAGCCCTGCGACCAGTTGTTCAGGAGCTTCGCCATGTAGGAGGCGCCGATCTCCAGCGCCACCACCGATGCGAGCAGCCCGAGGCCGATCCAGTTCTCCGGCATGCGGACCGGGCCGACGAACCACAGATGGATTTCGCCCGGCGTCCTGCGCCTGAAGTAAGGATAGGCGAGGCGCCAGATATCCTTCACGTCCTGGACGAAATGGGTCATCGATGGCCTCCGCGGGCCGCGGGCGCTGCCGGCGCTGGGATTCTGGGGTGGGGGCGAGCCCGCCGTTCGGCCCGCCGGCGAGGCGCCGCATCGGCCTCTCCTCGAGGCTGATCAAAGCAGAAAGATGTCCGCCTGACACGTGAAGATTGGGACAGGTTCGGGCCGCCGCGGCCGACAAGCCGGGGTGTCGTCAGCCAGGCTGGCCGGCGTCGTGCTGCTGCAGCCATCCCTCGGCGCCGCGCAGGTCGAGCCCGATCTGCCGGGCGAGCGGCGCCAGGTCCTCGGGCGCCATGCGGCCGTCCAGCACCTCGCCGATGGCCCACAGATTGGCCGAACGCGTGCCGCTGCGGCAGTGGACGAGGACCGGGCCGGCGGCACCGGCGACGACCGACCGGAAGTGCCGGACATCGCTCTCGCTCAAAGGACCGGCGCCGATCGGGATATGGGCATAGGCGAGGCCCGCGGCTTCGGACGCCGCTTCCTCGGCCTCCGAACCGGGTTGCGTCGGGTCCTCGCCGTCGGGTCGATTGTTGACCACGGCGACGTAACCCTGGGCCGCGATGTCCCGAAACTCTCCCAGGTCCGGCTGGCTTGCGACGGTCACGTCGGCGGAAAGCTTGACGGTGTGCATGGGCGTTCTCGCTGAAGCGTCGGACGAGCCTAACCCAACGCGGGGCTGCGCCAAAGCGGCACCGCGGCCCTATATGCGGTGCATGCCGTCCCGAAGCTGGCCGGCACCGCCCACAGGAGGTCCCCATGTTGATCCGCAGCCGCCGTGCCTGGGAGATCCCGGAGCGTGACGCCACGCCCGAGCACGTGTTTCTCGATCGCCGCGCCTTCATGGCGGGATCGGCCGCGCTCGTTTCCGGAAGCGGCGCCTTCGCGGCCGTCACGGGCTGGGCTCCGGCCGCGGCCGCCGCGGCCGCCGGACCCGACCCCTCGGTCGGCCTCTATCCGGCGAAGCGCAACCCCGCCTACGCGATCACGGGCGATGTCACGCCCGAGGCCTTGAACACGAACTACAACAACTTCTACGAATACGGCACCTCGAAACACGTGGCCGACGCCGCCGAGATGCTGCGGGTCCGGCCCTGGACCGTGAAGATCACCGGGATGGTCGAGAAGCCCCGGGACGTCGGGATCGACGACCTCCTGAAGGCCATGGCGCTCGAGGAGCGGCTCTATCGGCATCGTTGCGTCGAGGCCTGGGCCATGCAGGTGCCATGGACCGGCTTTCCGCTGAAGAGACTGGTGGACTTCGCCCAGCCCCTCGGTTCGGCCAAATACATGGTCATGAAAACCTTCAAGGACCCGAAGATGGCGCCGGGACAGCGCTCCTTCATCCTGCAATGGCCCTATGTCGAGGGGCTCACCATGGCGGAAGCCACCAGCGACCTCGCCTTCATGGTGACGGGGGCCTACGGCAAGCCGCTGCCCAAGGTGATGGGGGCACCGCTGCGTCTGGCCGTACCGTGGAAATACGGGTTCAAATCGGTCAAGTCGATCGTCGAGATCGCCTTCACTGACAAGCAACCCGACACCACCTGGGCGGCCCTGGCCCCCGACGAATACGGCTTCTGGGCCAATGTGAATCCGGACGTGCCGCACCCGCGCTGGAGCCAGGCGAGCGAGGAAGTGATCGGCACCGGCGATCGCCGCCCGACCGTGATCTACAACGGCTATGGCGCCGAGGTCGCGTCGCTCTACGGCGGCATGGCGGGCGAGAAGCTGTTCATGTGAGCTTGTGGCGCCCGGGCATCGCGCCGTTGCCGGTGCTATTCCGGCGGCGTGCCGTTCAGCGCCAGCACCTCCCCGGCGAGGTAGAGGGAACCGGTGACCAGGATGCGGGGCGGCACCGGCCAGTCACGGGCCGCGAGGAAGCGCAGCGCCGCTTCCACACCGGGACAACTCGCGGCCGCGAGGCCGGCCCGCGACGCGAAGCCGGCGAGTTCATCGGCGTCGCGGCCTCCGGGCTGCCCCGTGACGGGCACGGCGATGAGTTCTTGCGCGAGTCCGACGAAGGGCTGCAGGAAGGCCGCCGGATCCTTGGTGGCCAGCATGCCGCAGACCAGGACCAGCGGGCGGGAGTGACGCTCTTCCATTTCGCCGAAGGCAGCCGCGAGGACGCGCCCGCCTTCGGCGTTGTGGCCGCCGTCGAGCCAGAGTTCCGCCCCCTCCGGGGCCGAGCCCGGCAGATTGCCCCGCGTCAGGGGCTGCAGACGGGCCGGCCACTCGGCCCTGGCGACACCCGCCTCATAGGCGCCGGCCGGCAGGTCGGGCGCCACGGCGCGCAAGGTCGCGATGGCGGTCGCCGCGTTGAGATGCTGGTGACGCCCGGCGAGGCGCGGCAGCGGAAGGTCGAGGAGGCCGCGTTCGTCCTGGTAGACGAGCCGCCCGCGCTCCTCGTGGGCGCTGAAATCCTGGGCGCCGACGAGCAGTGGCCGAGCGCCGACCCGCGCGGCCTGCCTCAGGAGCACGCCCAGCGCCTCCTCGCTTTGCTCGGCCAAGACCGTCGCGGCACCGCGCTTCAGGATGCCGGCCTTCTCGAATGCGATGGCTTCGACGGTCGAGCCCAGGAACTCCGGGTGGTCCATTGATACGGGCGTCACGACGACGGCGAGCGGATGCTCGACCACGTTGGTCGTGTCGAACCGGCCGCCGAGGCCCACTTCGAGCAGCAGCATGTCGGCGGGGCGCTCCGCGAAGAGCAGGAAGGCCGCCGCGGTGGTGATCTCGAAGAAGCTGATCGGCTGCCCGGCGTTGACGTG
>CAXUCF010000305.1:0-2188 GCA_964249275.1 uncultured Lichenihabitans sp. | reverse complement strand
GTTGACGTGCTCGCAGCGGGCGAAGGCTTCCCCGAGTTCGGCGTCGCCCACGAGCTGTCCGCCACCAGGCCGGCCGAGACGGATCCGCTCGTTGAACCGCACGAGATGGGGGGACGTGTAGACGTGCACGCTCTTCCCGGCGGCTTCGAGGATGGCCCGCATGAAGGCCACCGTCGAACCCTTGCCGTTGGTGCCCGCCACATGGATCACCGGCGGCAGGCGCCGCTCGGGGTGGCCGAGGTCCACCAGGAGACGCGCGATGCGCTCGAGCGACAGGTCGATCTTCTTCTGATGCAGCGTCAGGAAGCGCGCCAGGATCTCGTCGAGCTGATCGGCGGGCCGGTCGGAGGTGGACGTCACGGGCGTGATCCGGGCGTCAGGCCGCCACGGCCGGCGCCGGCACGGCCTGGGATGGCTCCGCTTCCACCTCGGCCGAGGCGACGTCGCGTCGACGCTCGCCGAGCAGGTCGCAGAGGCGCGCCAGCGTGGCCCGCATGTCGCGGCGGTGCACCACCATGTCGACCATGCCGTGGGCCTGCAGGTATTCGGCGCGCTGGAAGCCTTCGGGCAGCTTCTCGCGCACCGTCTGCTCGATGACGCGCGGGCCGGCGAAGCCGATCAGCGCGCCGGGCTCGGCGATGTGGATGTCGCCCAGCATGGCGTAGGAGGCCGAGACACCGCCGGTCGTGGGGTTGGTCAGCACCACGATATAGGGCAGGCGGGCCTTCTTGAGCCGGTTCACGGCGACGGTGGTGCGCGGCATCTGCATCAGCCCGAACATGCCCTCCTGCATGCGGGCGCCCCCCGAGGCCGCGAACACGATGAAGGGCGCGCGCAGGCGCAGCGCGGTCTCGGCGCCCGTGACGATGGCCTCGCCGGCCGCCATGCCGAGCGTGCCGCCGATGAAGTCGAAGGTCTGCACCGCGATCACGGCGTCGCGCCCATCGAGCTTGCCCGCGCCGAGCTTCACCGCGTCGGCGAGCCCCGTCTTGACGCGAGCCTCCTTGAGCTTGTCGGCGTAGCGCTTCTCGTCGCGGAACTTGAGCGGATCGGTCAGCACCTCGCCGACCGCGATCTCGTCCCACGTGCCGCCGTCGAAGGTCGTGACGAGCCGGGCCCTGGCATCCATCCGCATGTGGAAGTCGGAACCCGGCACCACGAAGAGATTGTTTTCGAGATCCTTGTGGAAGACAAGTTGCCCGCTGTCCGGGCACTTGACCCAGAGATTCTCGGGTGTCTCCCGCTTGATGAGGAACGAGCGGATCTTGGGTGGGACGACGTTGTTGATCCAGCTCATGCCGAGGCCCCCTGCGCCCGACCGGCGCGTTTGGCGGAACGGACGCCTGCCGCCAGGCTTTCGACGAAGCCGCGCACCGCGTCCACCGTGGTGGGCGTGGCATGGCCGCCGTCGAGGGAACGGGCCAGGACGTCGATCAAGGCGGTTCCCACCACGACGGCATCCGCATGGGCCGCGACCTCCGCGGCACTCTCCGGGCTCTTGACGCCAAAACCGACCGCAACCGGCAGGTCGGTGTGGCGCTTGATGCGCCCGACCGAGGCGGCCACGCGATGGTAGTCAGGTGCGGCAGCGCCGGTGATGCCGGTGACCGACACAAAGTACACGAAGCCGCTGGTGTTGGCGAGTACGGCCGGGAGGCGCGCGTCGTCGGTGGTCGGCGTGGCGAGGCGGATGAAGTTGAGCCCGGCTTTCAAGGCCGGCACGCAGAGTTCCTCGTCCTCTTCGGGCGGCAGGTCCACGACGATCAACCCGTCGACCCCGGCGTCGCGAGCGTCGGCGAGGAAGCGTTCGACCCCGTAGATGTAGATAGGGTTGTAGTAGCCCATCAGCACGACCGGCGTCGCGTCGTCGTCCCGGCGGAACGCCCGCACCATGCCGAGCGTCTTCGACAGCCGGTGGCCGCCCTTCAGCGCCCGCAGCGCCGACGCCTGGATGGTTGGGCCGTCCGCCATGGGGTCGGTGAAGGGCATGCCGACTTCGATCACGTCGGCACCGGCTTCGGGAAGCGCTTTCAGGATGGCGGCGGAAGTCCGCTCGTCCGGGTCGCCGGCCGTCACGAAGGTGACGAGCCCGGCGCGGTTGTCGCGCGCGAGCGCATCGAAGCGGGCCGTCATGCGGGCCGTCAAGGGCGCACGCCTCCCCGGCCGGGGCAATCGGGTCGTAGACGTT
>CAXUCF010000304.1:0-5522 GCA_964249275.1 uncultured Lichenihabitans sp. | reverse complement strand
CCGAGGTCGAGGCCGCGGCGCAGGGCGGCGACCGCGGTGGGACGGTGCGCGTCGTCGATGTACCACGTCCCCTGCCCAATGACCGGGACCTCGCGCTGCACGGAGCCGAACGGGCGCTGCTCCATGTCACTCGGCCGTCGCTTGCGGCGCTTGCCCGCCGCGCATGCGGCCGAACAGCACGATCATCTCGCGATTGAACGCCGGAATATCGTCCGGCTTGCGGCTGGTGATCAGGTTGTCGTCCACCACGGCTTCCTGGTCCACCCACTGCGCTCCGGCGTTCTCGAAGTCGGTCTGGAGCGACGGCCAGGACGCAATCCGTCGCCCCCGCATCTTGCCGGTCTCGATCAGCGTCCAAGGACCGTGGCAGATCGAGGCGACCGGCTTGGCGGCGTCGAGGAAGGCTTGCGCGAAGAGCACGGCGGTCTCGTCCATGCGCAGCGTGTCGGGGTTGATGACCCCGCCGGGCAGCAGGATCGCGTCGAAGTCCTCCGCGTGGGCCTGGGCGAGGGGCAGGTCGACCGGGAACTCGTCGCCCCAGTCCGTGAACTGCCAGGCTTTTACCATGCCGTCCTTGGGCGACACGAGCCGGGTCTGTGCGCCGGCCTGATCGAGCGCCTGGCGCGGCTCGGTCATCTCGACCTGCTCGAAGCCGTCCGTCACCAGGATCGCCACCCTGACTCCGTTGAGATCTGCATCAGCCATGTTCGTGTCTCCATTCGACGAGGATCGAAGTCGTCGCGGTCCAGGGAACCCGCCTGCGCAGGGTGCTCAAGCCCCGTTCGCCGCGGCGGCCCATCGCGATCACCGCTTGCGTCCAGTCAGGGCGCGAACACCGCGCGCACGCAGCCGTCCGTCTTGTGCTTGAACATATCGTAGCCGCGCGGCGCGTCCTCGAGTGAAAAGCGGTGCGTGGCGAGGTAGGCCGGGTTCAGCTCGCCCTTCTGGGCGTGCGCGAGCAGCCGGTCCATGTAAGCCTGCCCGTGCTGCTGGGCGCTGCGCAACGTCATGCCCTTGTTCATGATGGCGCCCATCGGGAACTTGTCGATCAGCCCGTAGACACCCAGCACCGACAGCGTGCCGCCCTTGCGGCAGGCCATGGTGGCCTCGCGCAGCGCCTGGCCGCGGTCCGTCTCCAGGCGCAGCGCCTGCTTCACGCGATCGTAGGCATATTGAGGACCGGTGCCGTGCGCCTCCATCCCCACCGCGTCGACGCAGGAGTCCGGCCCGCGTCCGCCGGTCATCTCCTTCAACACTTCCGGCACGCTGTCCACCTGCGTATAGTCGATCGTCTCGGAATCGGCGTGCTCGCGTGCCATCCGCAACCGCTCGGGGAAACGGTCGATCGCGATCACCCGCTCGGCGCCCATCAGCCGCGCGCTCTGCTGCGCCATCAGGCCCACACCGCCGCAGCCCCAGACTGCGACCGTGTCACCTGGCTTGATGTCGCAAAAATCGGCGCCCATGTAGCCCGTGGGCGCCGCGTCCGAGAGGAACAGCGCCGTCTCATCCGTCACGCCGTCAGGCACTTTGAAGCAGTCGTTGTCGGCGAACGGTATGCGAACATATTGTGCGTGCGCGCCCGCGTAGCCGCCGAAAGCATGGGTGTAGCCGTAGATGCCGGCCGTGGGATAGCCGCCGAGCAGCGGCGCCTGCAGCTCGGGCTTGGGATGCGTGTTGTCGCACAGCGAGTAGAGGTTGTGCTGGCAGTACCAGCATTGGCCACAGACGATGAATGAGGGCACCACCACGCGGTCGCCCTTCTTCACCTTCTTCACCTCGGGGCCGACGTCCTCGACCACACCCATGAACTCGTGGCCGATCACGTCGCCGGGCTTCATGGAGGGAATGTAGCCGTCGATGAAGTGCAGGTCCGAGCCGCAGGTCGTCGACAGGCCGACGCGCAGGATGGCGTCGTGCGGGTTGACGAGCTCGGGGTCCTTGACCGTACCGACCCGCAGGTCGTTCACGCCGTTCCAGTAAAGCGCTCGCATGTCGGTGTCTCCTTCAGCGCGTGTCGGCGCGAGCGGCGGGCTGACGCTCGGTGGTGGGGATTTCGCCGGTCTCGACGAGGCTCTTGAAACGCCGCAGCACCCCGTCGATGGCCAAGTCCAGGGGCGTGGTCCCCAGGAGTTCGACGGCCGCGCCGCCGAGCGCGCCACCGGGCGGGTCGAAGCGGAGGTGCAGCGTGGCGACAGTGCCTCGGTCGGCCGGGGCGGGGCGGAACCGGACCGACCCCTCGTTCGAGATCGCGGCGCCGGGAAGCGAGCGCCACCCGATCCCCTCACCGGGCCGGTTCACGACCTCGGAGTCCCACTCGTAGGCGCGGCCGAGCGGCCCCTCGACCTTCCAGTGCATATGGCCGTCGCCGATCGCACGCACGGTCGCGATCCCTGCCATGAGCCGCGGCAGCGTCCTCGGGTCAAGCCAGAGATGGCGAAGCTCGTCCGCAGTCTTACTGATCTCGATCGAGCGCTCGGTCTTCGGCTCCCGACTAGAGGCGCCGCTCTTCCCCTTCCTGTCCGCTCTCCTGCCTTCGTGCTGCACACCGCGCACCGCCGCTACCGCGGCTACGCCTGCGAGAGCCGTGAGCGCGGTGGCCAAGGGGCCTGTCTTCCGGCTCCCGAGCCCAGCCACGATGGCGCCGGTGCCGAGCGCGACGGCGATCCAGCCCAGGCCTTCCATCGATCCGCCGGCCGAATCGTCTAAGGGAGGGCGAGCGCGCGGCGATGATTGGCCCGGTTTCACATCCACAATCCCGCCTGCCATGACGAACCCTCCCGATGGTTATTATCCTTCACGCCGGACCGGTCCGCGCGACGTGAACACTCGACCGCCTGCGGAAAGGGCGCCCGGAAGTGGCATTCGGCGCATGCAGCAGCCGCAACCGGCTGGGTGCGCCGCGCTCGGCCGCCTCGCATCGTGAACGATGCGGCCGCCCGGGTTGACGCTGGCGATGGCTGGCGCGCTGAGTAAGGTCCGTGCCGCTTCGGCCCCGCACTGCGGGCACGCGCATGGATCTTGGAACCGTTCCATGGGCTGCATTGCCGTGAATGGCCCGCATGCTAGGCAATCATAGTCGTAGTTTGGCATGGCAGGTCTCGATGCGGGAGGCAGTGGCGAGAAGGCCGCGGGACGCCCCAGGGTCAGGCGGACCGCTTGGCTCGGTCGCTCACGCGGCGGTCTTGAGCACCACCTTCGTCCAGCCGTCATCTCGCGCGTCGAAATGACGGTAAGCGTTCGGCGCTTCAGCCAATGGCAGCTCGTGCGAAATGATGAAGGACGGCTTCGCGCGTCCCGTTGTGATCAGATCGCGGAGCTGGCGGTTATACGCTTTCACATTGCACTGACCGGTGCCGATCATCTGACCCTTGAACCAGAAGAGACCGTGGTCGAACACGATCTCGCCGTGCTTATAAAGCGGGTTTTGAGGTGCTGGATCCTGAGGTACATAGACGCCGACTACACCGATACCGCCGGTGAACTTCACCGACTTCACAAGATCGTTCATGGTCATGTTCGGATGTTCGTGGCCGTCGGGGTCGTGTGCCTGATATCCGACGCACTCGCAGCCGCGGTCGGCGCCGACACCGTTGGTGAGTTCCATCACTTGGTCCACCGGGGAACCCTTAGAGTCGTCGATCGGCAGGGCCCCGATCGAGCCTGCGAGGCGCAGACGGTCGGGATGACGGTCAACGACCATGACCATGCTGGCACCCTTGATCATCGCCGAGTAGGCTGCCATGAGGCCCACCGGCCCGGCCCCGTAGATGACGATCGACTCGCCTGGACGTAGTCCTGCAAGCTCGGTGGCGTGCCAGCCGGTCGGGAAGATGTCCGCCAGCATGACGTAATCGTTCTGCCGCTCCTCCGCGTTCGACGGAAGCTTCAGACAATTGAAGTCGCCGTAGGGAACACGAAGTAGGTCTGCCTGGCCGCCCCGGTATGGGCCCATGTCGGCGAAGCCGTATGCGGCGCCGGCCATGTTCGGTACGACGCTTCGATCCGCGGTGGTGAGACAGAACGCGGTCAAGCCACGCTCGCAGTTCTTGCAGAACCCACAGCCGATGTTGAACGGCACGCAGACCCAATCGCCGACCTTCACCCGATCGACAGCGTTGCCCACTTCGGCCACCTGGCCGAGGTTCTCGTGCCCGAACACGCCGCCGCGCGGAAAGTCGGTCCGGCCCTCATACATGTGCAGGTCGGAGCCGCAGATGTTGGTGCTCGTGATCCGCACCAGGACGTCGGTCGGCCTCTCGATCCGGGCGTCGGGCACGTTCTGCACCGCAACGTCGCGCGGTCCATTGTAGACAACCGCTCTCATCGCGTTCTCCTAATTCGAAGTCGCTTGTTCGGAAGGAAGAATGTCCATGCCATCCGCCGAGGACCATAGGGACAATCCCTACGGAACCTCCCGTAGATCCGGCCTGTTTCGACTGTGCTGGCGTACTCCAAGGAGAGCCGATGCAATGCCGGAGAGATCACCACCAGCGACCGTGTCTGCCAAAAATTCGGGGCATGCCCTGCGGCGAGACACCCGTACCGATAATCGAGTGGATAAAAGACGTTCATCTTGAGGATCGACAACAGGTGCAGCACGCGCTTGCCACCGTCGAGGTGGGGAGGTTGCCGTGTTCGAATACCGTATCGTGCGGCCGGGTGACGGCTCGATCCGGTCCTCCGCCCCAGGGTTGCCTGAGACACCTCGCAAGCGGACGATCTCCGCCCAATGAGGTGCATGATGAGCGAAGGATCGGCTGGGACGGAGCGGGCCGGCGGAGCGGCGCCGGGCTGCGGACGTCACGCCACCGCGTGCTGCGGCTGATGCGCGAGCACGCGTTGCTGGCGCCGGCACGGACGGGATCGCCCCGGGGCCCACGCAACCACGACGGCACGATCATCCCTGAGACGATCGACACCATGTGGGGCACCGACATGACGACGGCCTGGACGCGCGAAGGTCACGCGGCGGTCTTCATCGCCGTCGACCACCACAACGCCGAGTGCGTCGGGGTGCACGCCGCCCACCATGGGACCCGATTTCAAGCCCTCGAGCCGGTCCGCCAGGGCGTGCGCGAGCACTTCGGCAGCTTCGCCAAGGGCGTCGCCCGCGGCCTGTCGGTCCGGCATGATCACGGGAGCCAGTACATGTCGCGCGTGTTCGGGGACGAGATCGCCTTCTTGGGCGCCACAAGTTCGCCGGCCTTCGTGCGGGCTCCCGAGGGCAACGGCTGCGCCGAGCGCTTCATCCGCACGCTGAAGGAGAACCTCCTGTGGGTGCGGACCTTCGACACGCTCGAGGACCTGCGCCAGGCGCTCCTCGCCTTCAAGGACACCTACAACACCACGTGGCTGATCGGACGCCTCGGGCATCGCACCCCCGCCGCCGTGCGACGCGACCTGCTTTCACCCGCGGCTTTGGCCGCTTAGGATCCACAAGGGTGTCTCACAATCCGGGGCCGGTACACCCGCAAGCTGAACTCGCACGACGTGATCGACGTCCTATCCGACCTGTTCAT
>CAXUCF010000303.1:5239-5592 GCA_964249275.1 uncultured Lichenihabitans sp. | reverse complement strand
CGTCGCGGCCGGTCGGAGGAGGCTCGCCGGCGGGCGCGGGCAGGGCCGTTCAGCCCTCGCCGCCCAGCACGTGGGCGAGCGGCACGTCCTCGATGATGCGGATCAGGCGGTCGAAGCCCGTCACGGGGTCGAGCAGGCAGATTTCCAGCGTCGGCGACAGCCTGACGTCGACGCCGCCGCAGTAGGGCGTGGACCGCTGCAGGTGGCGGGGCGGCAGGTCGCGCTCGGCGCAGAGCGCGACGCCGCCCTCGCTCATCGCCCAGCGGTCGAGCGCGGCCTCGCGCACCTTCGCGTCGAACCTGTCGTCGAAGTCCTGCCAGTGCAGGGTCGCGGGCAGCCGGAAGGTGAGCAGC
>CAXUCF010000303.1:3561-5229 GCA_964249275.1 uncultured Lichenihabitans sp. | reverse complement strand
CGCGAACCAGTCGGTCCAACCGTCGGCAGACCTGAGGTACCGCGTGCCGTCGTGGAACAGGGAGCCGGTCCGGTCGCGCCGGATCTGCTCCATCCTCTCGGCCAGGAACGCGGGGTCGACCGTGCCGGGCTTGCCGAGGCCGAGGTCGAGCCGCTGCTCGAAACGCTTCAGGGCGGAGCAGCACGCGACGTAGACGCCGCGCTCCCGCGCCGGTCGGTAGCCATCCCGCCACCGGTCTACGAGAAAGCCGGTGCGTGGAGCGAGGTCGAGGCCGGATCCGCCGACCGCGACTGACGGGCTCGCGCGGCCTTCAGCGGGCTCGGCATCGGCGGGCGCCGCGAGCAGGGTGTCGATCTGCGCAAGGGCGTCGTCGACCGTGGCGCGCAGGTCGGCGATCAGGCGTTCGTTTTCATTGTTCATTTTTTGTTCCTAAAACGGTTGGGGTTCAGGTGGCGCAGACCGGCATCCGACGCGCGGGCGTCGCGGTGATGCCGAGCGACGAAGGCTTGGAACTTCATCCCGAGGCTCGCGCATCGAGCGGGGGCGAGGGGCGCTCCACCGGAGGGGTCGACGGAGCCCAGCGGGACGAAGGCGAGGGCGACCGCGACGACGTCCGTCGCGGCCAAGATCGCGGCGGCGGTCCTCGTCAACGCGACGCCGTCGGCCGGATGGCCAGTCGACGCGACCAGGGCGATGGCGCCGAGCATGCTGGGATCGCTGGCCACCTGTCGCCCAAGCGCGTCGCGGCGGAGGATCTCGAGACGGTCAGAGACTGGCCGTTCCGTCTATGTCGTCTTCTATTAAATTAAGGGGTGTTGGATCCGAGCTGGATCGCAAATAAAATAGAGAATGTAATTAGTATGTAGACACAGATGGATAGGATGAGAGGGCGCATCAGGCCAGAATGAAGGGGAGAGGACGAAAGGCGCTGGCGTGCTTGCGCTTTCGGGTCCGCCGCATCCGATGCCATGATCGACGGGAGGATCGTCGATCGGATGCTGACAAATGATCGCTGCGAAGGGCCGACGAGATCGGATCGGCGCGCGGCTGCGCCGTCGCCGGGGTGCAGCCATCGCCGTTCGGTGCTTCGAGGAATTGCAGCCGATGGTAGATCCACGATGCGGCATCGGGCAGGGGAGCCTCGATCGGCGCGGGTGAGCCGTCATCGCTCAAGCCCTCTCGCGTCGATGGTGACAAGGGAAGGCGAGGCGGTCTAGCCATTCTTTAGTCGAGTGGCATAATTTAGGAAAACCGACCTAAGGATTTCCCAATGGCCAGTCCCTTTGTGTTTCACCGGCCGGATCTCGCCATGCGCATGGCGGATGTGACGCTCGGTCTCGACCCTTTGGGCGGCTCGTCGGGCCTTTTCCTGGCTGCGCCACGCCGCACGGGGAAGAGCACCTTCCTCACGGTCGATCTCGTGCCGGAACTGCGCCGGCGCGGCGCGATCCCGGTCTACGTCGACCTGTGGTCCGACCGCACGCGTGATCCCGCCGAGCTCGTCCTCGACGCGATCAGGTCGGCCCTCCGCGACACGGAGGGCGGCTTCAGCCGTGCAGCCCGTCGGAGCGGCATCGCCAAGGTCGGTCTCGGTCCCTGGCTGGCGATCGATCTCGGCAAGATCGGTTCCTCTGAGGGCGCCACCTTGCCACAGGCCCTTGCGGAACA
>CAXUCF010000303.1:0-3551 GCA_964249275.1 uncultured Lichenihabitans sp. | reverse complement strand
GGCCCTGGCGGAACTCGCGAAGCGAACTGGAAGGCCGATCGTCCTCGTCATCGACGAGGCGCAGCACGCCTTGACGACGCCGGCGGGCGAGAACGCGACCTTCGCGCTCAAATCGGCGCGCGATACGATGAATGCGGGCACCATAGCCTCGCCCTACGGCAACGTCGGTCTCGGGCTGGTGATGACGGGCTCGAACAGGGACAAGCTGTCCGCGCTCGTCCGCGATCGCAAGCAGGCCTTCTTCGGCAGCCGCGTGACCGATTTTCCGTTGCTCGGTCGCGACTACGCCGATGCCTATGCCACACACGTCAATCAGAACCTCAAAGAGGCTCGGTCGCTCGCGCCGGACGAAGTCTGGGAAGCGTTCCGGATCGTCGGGCACCGGCCGGAGGTTCTCGAGGCGGCTGTTGCCGACCACGTGCTCGGCACCGTCGGCCCGAAGGCCGCTCCTCAGGATCTCGTCGGGCATGCGAGAGCATCGCGCGAAGCCTTCTGGGCGGATCTCGACGCCCTTTGGTCGACGCTCACCGCGCTCCAGCGCGCCATCGTGACCCGGATGGTCACGGCTGGCGAAGGGTTCCGACCGTTCGATGCGGCGTCGATGGCGGCATATGGCGACGAGGTCGGTCGGTCGGTCGAGACTGCGGAAGTCCAGACCGCGCTCGAGCAGTTGCGCGCGGCCGGCGTCGTGGTCCGCCTGGACCGCGGCCGATATGCGGTGGACGACGCCTCGCTGCCGGACTGGCACGCGGCCCGGTTCCAGGCGGAGATCGACGCCTCGTCGCCGAGCGACGCTCCGCAGCCTTGAGACTGTCGAATCATTTCGTCGCGGCCCGCCCTCGCTGGAGGCGGCGGTGGAGGTCCATCGGAGCGACGGATCCATCGCGCTCTCAGTCCTCGCTGCGCAGCACGTGGGCGAGCGGCACGTCCTCGATGATGCGGATCAGGCGATCGAAGCCGGTCACGCGGTCGAGCAGGCAGATTTCCAGCGCCGACGACAGCCTGACGTCGACACCGCCCCCGTACGGGGTGGACCGCTGCAGGTGGCGCGGTGTCAATCGGCGTTGAAAATTGGCTCTGGCGCGAACTTGGTGCTGATCGGCGGCCGTTTTCACCCCGGCTGGATCATGCGAGCTTGCAGAAGGTCGATCTTGCCGCGGCCGTACATCTGGCGGCGAACGAGCTTCAGCTTGGTGACCTGCCCCTCGGTCTGGCCGTTGGACCAAGGCTCGACGATGGGTGCCCGCACGGCATCCTCGTCGTCCCTGACCCCGAAGCGAAGGAGGCCAACTCGCTACCTTGCGCATCGCGCAGCCAGGAGGAGAGGTCATCCGTCTTCTTCGCCGCCACCATGGTCCTGAAGCGATCGTGGAGGTTGCGGGCTGCGACGATCCCGGGCGAGGTCGTCTCGACGGCGACCCTGACGCGCAAGGCTTCAGCCGATCTGCAGTCGCGTTCCGACGTCAGCAGCCTGGCGATGGTACGGGCAGGCGGTACCAGCGTGACGGGGGCGGGTCGGTCGGCCGACGGCTGTGCGGCGCGACGCCTGAGGGTCGCCCACTCGCTCACGACGCGCTGGCTGCCGCTGAAAGCGCTACAGCGCCTGCAGGAGATGGGCCTCTACGGAGAAGTCGGAAGCGACAAGCGTCTGGTCGCGTGAGGCCTGCCTCGAGCAGAACCGTCCTGGCTGACCTCGCAGATCGTGTGTCGGCCTCCGCGTCTGCGATCAGCGCTGCAGGTGAGCTCGGCCCCAGCGAGGCTCGCTCGCGCCTGGCGGACCTGGAAAATCTGCTGCATGTCTGCCATGGGCTGCCGCCCGCACGACGCCAGCTTGCAGCATGAGCCTTTCGGCGTGAAGCGAGGAGGTGCCCGAAGCGCCGACGCTGGACAGAAGCCGGCCGTCGATCAAACCGTCCTGCAGCGAACCGGCGATCTCAGCCCGCCGCACGCACATCCGAGGACGTCATACCGGTCCTCGGCCGGCTGGAGAACAGCCGCACCACGTTGCTCTTCGGCTTGGCGCGGATCAGCCCCATGAGCGCCTGCGCGGTTTCTTCCTTGTAGGTTTCCGCACACGGTTCAACGGCGATGCGGGCCAGCACCACGGCGAGCTGGAACATGCAGTTCGGCTGCACTTCCTCTCTGGCGGCGAGCCGGTCGAGCGCAGCGAGGATGTCGTCCGTGGCGGCAGGCTCTTCGAGAGTAGACATGGTGGATCTCGTAGGGAGAGCTGGACACCCTCGTGCAACACCACAACAGGTTTGACCCTGCCTTGGTTGCCATCGATCGGCAGATCGGCAGCGTTCTCCGGAATAATGGCGTCAGATCAACTTGCAGGAGCGCTCGGTTTCGGTTCTCGAACTTCACTCTTCCGTAACGATGTTCCTCAACCGATTCTTATTGCAAGTCGCGGTAGCCCGGAGAGGTGGATCCCTCCACGCTGGGATGTCGCCCTCATGACCACACGGGCCCTCATGGCCGCCGAGCGGCGCACGGCGCCTCGCTTCGAGACGAGCTTCGCCGCGGAGCTCGCCTCCGGCACGGTTCTCGTGTCCGTGACGGTGCAGGACCTGTCGGCCACAGGATGTGGGGTCGTCATCGTCGGCGATGATCCGGATCTGCCCGACAGGGTCGGCGTCCACGGCCTGCTCCATCTGCCCGCCCTGGAGCGGGGCACCTACGGGACCATACTGCCGGTCACCCTCCGCAACGTGCGGATCGACGATAGACAGCTGGTCTATGGGCTGGAGTTCGGTTCCCTCCTGGCGCACCAGACGCGCAAGCTGATGGGCGTCCTCGGAGCCATGTGCTGATTACGGGCCCATCGGTCCACGTCGGCCACTCCCTCGGGCGATCAGACGTCCTCGTTGCGCTGCCAGGTCTCTTCCGTCAGCCAGGCCGCTTGCGTCCCGTCCCATTCTCGTCTGATATCCGTTACGCGAATCAAACGGGGCAGGGCCATAGGCGAGATGCGTAAGCGGGGCGGTGCGAGGCCGGGTGCCGGGCGTCCTCCGGGCGAGCCTTCCGGCATCGTGCGACTTCCCTTGCCGCTGATCGCCATCGCCAAGCGCATGAGGGACGGCAGCTTGCGAGCCGGCGACATCAACGCCTTCCTGGACGTGTCGGCCCACACCGAGGCCTCGATCTCGCTCGCCTCGACGGTGGCGGCCTGCGGCTTTCCGAGCCCGGCGGACGACGACATGGATCGCCCCCTCGACTTCAACGAGCTGCTGGTGAAGAACCCCGCCGCCACCTTCGCGGTGCGGATCTCGGGCGAGAGCATGCGCGACCGCGGTCTGCTGCCGGGCGACGTCGCCGTGGTCGACCGGGCCCGGTCGCCGGTGAGCGGCTGCATCGTGCTCGGCCTCGTCGGGGGCGAGTTCACGGTCAAGACCTACCGGCTCAAGGCCGGCGGCGTGGTGCTCGAGGCCGCCAACCCGGACTTTCCCGACATCGTCGTCGACGAAGCCTGCGCCTTCGAGGTGTGGGGCGTCGTCACCGGCATCGTGCGGACGTTCTGAAGCCCGGCTCCCGCGCGGCAGGGACGGCAG
>CAXUCF010000302.1:0-5658 GCA_964249275.1 uncultured Lichenihabitans sp. | reverse complement strand
GCCGGGCGATAGCGAACGCACGAAGCCGGCTCAGCGATCCGGGGCCGTCACGCAGCCACACCCGCCGCACGCGTCAGCCCTGCGCGACCTCCACCTGGTCGGTGTAGAAGGCGAGATGGCCCGCGATGCCGGCAGCGCCCGGCAGCGGAGCCTCGTAGCTCCACACGGCGTTGTGGGCCTCGCGACCCTCGGCCTGCAGCGTGAAATAGCTGGCGTCGCCCTTGAACGGGCAATGGGTGCGGCGCGGCGTCGGCACGAAGGCCGTCATGACGGCGTCCTCCCGCGGCCCCTAGAGCCCCGGGCGCCGCGACCCTTCGGCGAGGTCGAGCGCCCGGGTGGTGTCGACCACCACCTGACCGGCAAAGCGCACCCGCACGCGGCCGGCATGGGGCTCGATGGTGATGCCGTGGGGGCTGTCGGTCATGGGGTGTCTCCGGGTGCTCGGTCGGCCGCCCGACGGGGCGCCGCTTCCTCCCATGTACCGCGCCGGCGCCGGAAAGGGAGGGTCGCGGCACCCGCCGGTGCGATGTCGGTTCGCCCCGGCCGAACTCGGAGCCGGTCAGGCGCAGCAAGCGCCGAACGCTTCCGATCCCCGAGATTTCAGCTAGGATGGGCTGCCGACGAGCGCCCTGATGGAGACAAATATGGGCGAAGACCTCTATGCGACCGACTTCTACACCTGGACGCAGCAGCAGGCGGCCCATCTGCGATCCGGCCGGCTCTCCTGCGCCGACGTCGGCAACATCGCCGAGGAGATCGAAACCCTGGGACGCTCCGAAGCCTCCGCGTTGCGGTCGGCCTATCGGCTGATCGCCATGCATCTCTTGAAGACGATGATTCAACCCGAGAAGGCGACCCCGAGCTGGGCCGTGACGATCGGTCGGGAACGCTTAAACGTCGAACAGATCCTCGACGAGAACCCCGGCCTGAAGCCGAGAAGGGTCGAACTCTTCGCCAAGGCCTATGACGCGGCGCGGCGCGAGGCCGCGTTGGAGGGGCTGCCGCTCGGCCGTTTCCCGGCCTCGCCGCCGTTCACGGTCGACGAGGTCGAGTCGGATGGCGCCCCGCCCGATCAGGCTGGCGCCTGAGCGCAGGCTCGGTCGGAGCCGAAGGGCTGGCCCACCGGCGCTTGGCCTTCTACAAGGACCATCAAGCGGCAGTGCCCGCCAGCGGGATCGGCCAGGGAGGCGGGAGACGTGCCGGGACTTTACTTCGACGACCTCGCGGTCGGGCAGGTGTTTCGGCATCCGATCCGGCGCACCGTCACGGAAAGCGACAATGTCTGGTTCAGCGCCCTGACCCACAATCCGGCGCAGCTCCATCTCGACGAGGATTATTGCCGGACCGAGACGGAATTCGGCCAGCGCATCGTCAACAGCGTCTTCACGCTCGGCCTGATGGTCGGCATCTCGGTCGGCGACACGACGCTCGGGACCGCGGTCGCCAACCTCGGCTGGGACGAGGTCCGCTTCCCGAAACCGGTGTTCCACGGCGACACGCTGCGGGTCGAGACCGAGGTGGCCGAGCTGCGCCCGTCGAAATCGCGGCCCAACGCCGGCATCGTCACGTTCCTGCATCGCGCGTTCAACCAGCGTGATGAACTCGTGGCCCATTGCAGGCGCTCGGGGCTGCAGCTCAAGCGGCCGGTCAAGCCATGACGTCGCGTTCGCTCCTGTTCGTTCCGGGCGACAGCGAGCGCAAGCTCGCCAAGGGGGCCGGCAGCGGTGCCGACGCGCTCATCCTCGACCTCGAGGATGCCGTGGCTCCCGCCCGCAAGGCGGCCGCGCGCGGCATCGTGGCCGACCAGTTGCGGAGCCGGAGCGTCGGCGGACCGGAGCGCTGGGTGCGGGTCAATCCGCTCGACGAAGGCGGCGTCGAGGATCTGGCGGCCGTGGTGGGCCCGGGCCTCGACGGCGTGGTGCTGCCCAAGATCGACGGAGTCGGCGACGTGGTCCGGCTCGGGCATTACCTCGACGCGCTCGAATGCCGGGCCGGGATGGCGTCGGGCAGCGTGCGGATCCTGCCGATCGCGACCGAAACGCCGCGCGCGCCCTTTGGGCTCGGCGGCTTCGCCGAGCGGATGCTGCCCCGGCTCTACGGCCTCACCTGGGGACCCGAGGACCTCGGCACCGCGCTCGGGGCCAGCACCAACCGGGACGAGACGGGGGCCTTCGCCTTCACCTACCGCATGGTGCGTTCGCTCTGCCTCATGGCGGCCCGGGCGGCCGAGGTCGAGCCGGTCGACACCATCCATGCCGACTTCCGCGATCCCGAGGGCCTCGCCCGGACCTCGGCGGCGGCGGCCCGCGAAGGCTTCACGGGGCGGCTCGCCATCCATCCCGATCAGGTCCCCATCATCAACCGCGCCTTCTCGCCTTCGGACGCCGAGGTCGACCAGGCCCAGCGCGTGCTCGCGGCCTTCGCGGCGGCTCCCGACGCCGGCGTGATCGGGCTCGACGGCAAGATGCTCGACATCCCGCATCTGAAGCAGGCCGAGCGGGTGCTGGCCCGGCACGCCGCCCAGGCGGGCCGGCGCTGATCGCACCGAACCCGCGACAACACGGCGGCGTGGCGGGCGGACCCGAGTCGGGCATAAGGACCGTATGATCCAGCCCTCCCGCATCAAGACCCTCAAGGACGCGCCCGAGAACGGGCGGGGCTCCTACGTGCTCTACTGGATGGGGCTGTCGCAGCGCGCGGTGTTCAACCCGGCGCTCGAACATGCGGTCGACGAAGCGAATGCGCGCGGGCTGCCCGTGATGGTCTGCTACGGCATCGCCGAGGGCTTCCCCGAGGTCAACGCGCGCCATTGGACCTTCCTGCTCGAAGGCATGGCCGAGATCGGCCCGGCGCTGGAGCGGCGCGGCATCGCGTTCGTGGCGCGCCGGGCGCCGCCGGTCGAGACGGCCCTGCGCTACGCCGACGCTGCGGCACTGGTGGTCTGCGACCGCAACTACCTGAAGCCGATCAAGCGGTTCTACGACGATTTCGTGGCCCGGGCGCCGTGCCGCGTCGTGCAGGTCGAGGGCGACGTCGTGGTGCCGGTCGAGACCGCCTCGTCGAAGCACGAGTTCGCGGCCCGCACGTTGAGACCCAAGATCCACCGCCTCTGGGAGACCTACCTCGAACCCTTGGAGGCCCGGACGGTCGGCCATCCCGCCCGGGACCTCGCGCGCGATTCGACGCTCGACCTGTCCGACATCCCGCGCCTCGTCTCCACCCTGAAGGCCGACCAGAGCGTGCGGGCCGTGCGCCGCTTCACGGGCGGCCATGCCGAGGCCGACCGGCGGGTGAAGCACTACCTCGGCGGCCCCTTCGGCCATTACGCCTCCGTCCGGGGCAGGCCCGAGGCGGGGGCCGCCTCGCACATGAGCCCCTACCTGCATTTCGGCCAGATCTCGCCGGTGGCGATCGCGCTCGCGGTGCGGGCCTCGCCCGAGGGCGACGCCGACGACAAGGCGGCCTATCTGGAGGAACTCGTGGTGCGGCGCGAGCTCGCCATGAACCACGTCCATTACGAGCCCCGCTACGACGACCTCGCGGCCGTGCCGGACTGGGCCCGCAAGACGCTCGACGCCCATCGCACCGACCCCCATCCCCATCTCTACGACCGGGAGCAGCTGGAACGGGGGCTGACGCACGACCGCTACTGGAACGCCGCCATGACGGAGATGCGCGAGACCGGCTACATGCACAACCACATGCGCATGTACTGGGGCAAGAAGATCGTCCAGTGGTCGGCCTCGCCCGAGGCCGCCTGGGACCACGTGCTGCGGCTCAACAACAAATATTTCCTCGATGGGCGCGACGCGAACTCCTTCACCAACGTGGGCTGGCTGTTCGGCTTGCACGACCGCCCTTGGGGTCCGCAGCCGGTGTTCGGCACCGTGCGCTCGATGGGCGAGGCGAGCCTCAAGAAGTTCGACGCCGACGGCTACGTGCGCGAGGTGCAGCGCCTCGCCGCGGCGGAGCGCGGCGAGGCGGAAGGCTGATCGGCCATGGTGCTGCCCGGGCGGCCGCCGCGGGGATCGCCTCGGCGGTCAGGACGCGAGCGCGATGCCCTTGCCGGAGGGGGCCCGGATCTCGAGATCGACTTCCAGGGTGGAGAGCGTCTCCCCCTTGGCCATCTTGACCCTGACCTTGTCGGGATCGATGGCGCAATGTTTGGCGATGACGGCCAGGATCTCCTCGCGCAGGATGGCCACGAGGTCGGAGCGGCCGACCAGCGAGCGCTCGTGCGCGAGCAGGATCTGCAGCCTTTCGCGCGCCACCGGCGCGGAATCGCGGACGCCGAGAAATTTCAGCAGTTTCATGCGGCCTTCCTTCCAAACAGCATCCCCATGATCCCCTTCTTGTCGCGCGGGATCGTGACATCGAGCGCTTCGCCCCTGAGGCGCCGCGCGGCTTCGAGATAGGCCTTGGCCGGGGCACTGAGCGGGTTGTTGAGGGTCACGGGCGCGCCGACGTTGGAGGCCCGCAGCACGTCCTGGCTTTCGGGAATGATGCCGAGCAGCGGGATCGACAGGATCTCGAGCACGTCCTCGGTCTTCAGCATGTCGCCCCGCTGCGCCCGGGCATGGTCGTAGCGGGTGAGGAGCAGCAGCTTCTCCATCCATTCGCCGCGCTCCGCCTTTTCGGTCTTGGAATCGAGCAGGCCGATGATGCGGTCGCTGTCGCGCACGGACGACACTTCAGGATTGGTCACGATGATGGCGAGGTCGGCGTAGCGCATGGCGAGCTGGGCGCCGCGCTCGATCCCGGCCGGACTGTCGCAGATCACCCAATCGAAGCGCTGGCGCAGCTCCTGGATGACCCGGTAGACGCCCTCCTCGGTCAGCGCGTCCTTGTCGCGCGTCTGCGACGCCGGCAACAGGTAGAGCGTCTCGATGCGCTTGTCGCGGATCAGCGCCTGGCTGAGGTTGGCGTGACCCTGGATGACGTTCACGAGGTCGTAGACCACGCGCCGCTCGGCCCCGAGGATCAGGTCGAGGTTGCGCAGGCCGACGTCGAAATCGACCACGACCACGTTCTGCCCGCCCTGCGCCAGGGCGGCCCCGATCGCGGCCGTCGAGGTCGTCTTGCCGACCCCTCCCTTGCCCGATGTCACCACGACGACCTGCGACATGCCCATCACTCCTTCGTAATTCATGATCACCCCAGGCCCGCGATGACGAGCGTGTCGCCGTCGGTCCAGGCCTGGATGGCCCGGCCGCGCAGCTTCGCGTCCATCTCGTCCGCCGTCTTGTAGATACCGTCGATCGACAGGAGCTCCGCATGGAGCTTCGAGCAGAAGATCCGCCCGTCCTTGTGAGCGAAGCCCGCCATGGCGCGGCCCCGCAGCGTGCCGTAGATGTGGATCGAGCCGCCCGCCATGACCTCGGCGCCCGACGCCACCGAACCCAGGATGGTGACGTCGCCTTCCGCGAAGGTGACCGACTGGCCCGACCGCACCGGCTTCTCGACGATGAGCGACGGGATCGCCCGGGCCGGCTGCACGAGGGCGGCCGCGGCCGCCAGTGTTCCCGCGGCTGCCGCCGCCGCCTCGGGCGCCGCGCCATCGGGGATGGGAGGCGCCGAGGCAGGCCGGCCGTCGGTCACGACCGGCGGCAGCCGGCCGGCATCCTGGCCCAGTGCCAGCGGATCGGCGCCCTCGATCGC
>CAXUCF010000301.1:3583-5690 GCA_964249275.1 uncultured Lichenihabitans sp. | reverse complement strand
GCATGAACCCGCGCTCAGACGCCGGCAAGGCCCTGGCCGGGGCGAGGGCGTCGCTGGCCCAGGCCGCGCAGGGTTTGTTCTCGATGGGCGGGGTGATGAACACCACCGTCGGGCTGATCCGCACCGACTCGATTGGCATGGCGCATGCCATGCAGGTGGGGACGAGCCAAGCGGTCAACGTCGGGCAGACGCAGACGGTGAACGTCGGCAAGGCCGCACTTCTGACGGTCGGAGAGCAATATGTGATCCAGGTTGGTCAATCGTCGATCACGATGAACAGCGACGGTACAATCCTGATCAAGGGCGTCAACATCTACATCGACGCGGACACGCACATCCAGCACTCGGCCGAGGTGATCGATCTCAACTGACGGAGAAGCGTGATGCGAATGGAAAACTATACACCGTTTCCGAACCTACGCTTCTTCGGCATGGACAACTGCGGCCGCGAGTTCGGCGTGCTGCTCGTGAAAGGCACCTATGTGGTCGATCCGCACGGCTGGCTCTCGGTGGCGGGGGATCAGGAGCCGTTGGTCATGACCGACACTTACCATGGAGAGCTCAATACGTCGTCGCTTCACCTCCCTTCCGACATCGTGCCGGTGAAGCCGCGCTCCGACATCATCATCAACGCAGTGGCGCGCGCGCCGGCGGGCAAACCCTCGCGGTCGTGGACCTGCGCCGTGCGGGTCCAGGGAGACCACGTCGTCGAGAAGCGGATCCACGTCACAGGTCCGCGCGAGTGGCATCCTGTGTGGGGCGTGTCGGAGCGGGCGAAGGCCACGATGACGGAGGCGGAGCGCCGGCGCGTCTTCGGAGGGTGGCGTCTGAGCGAGCCCGAACCGGTCTCGGAACTGCCTATCAGGTATGAGTTTGCCTTCGGCGGCCTGCTGGCACGCCCACAGCAGGATGGCGCAGAGCCGTTCCTAGCGCCGGAGCAGCGCAACCCTGTCGGGCGTGGTTGGATCGACCCCGATCTCACACCGCGAGATCGGCCTGTTCCCGCACCGCAGATCGAGGACGCGGACGTGCCCATCGTCGATCCCTTCGCACGCCCTGCGCCTGCGGGGTTTGGGCCGATACCGCCGGCTTGGCTACCGCGACGTCCGCTGGGGGGCACGTTCGACCAGCATTGGCGTGAGAATGTTTGGCCGAAATGGCCGGAGGACTACGACTTCGCATATCACAACTCGGCCCATCCGGACATGATCTATCCTGGCCTGCTTCGCGGGCACGAGACCATCACGCTGTCGGGGCTGGGCGGCGAGTCTGGAGAGGAGACTGTTAGGCTTCCCGTCCAGACCGCGTTCCTGACGATCAAAAATGCAAAAGGGGACGCCTCGTCTATGCCGATGAGCCTCGACACCTTGATGCTCGACATCGCCGACGAAAGTACCGAACAGTGGCGCATCTTCCTGACGTGGCGCTCGACGTTCGAGCACGCGGACGTCGCCGGGTTGGTCATTGACCTATTGCGCTATCCCCTGACCCACATCGCCGGCAGTCCCGCCTACAGGCCTGGGTCTCCCGCGCGCGGGAGCCTGAAATGAGCCCGCCCCTCTCCGGCCGGCGCGATGGCAGCAACATCATGGTCACGACGGGCCCCGATGTGCTTTGGACACCGATTGGCGGCGAGATGGTGCCAGTCGCTTATACGTCCGTCGCCTACTTCGATCCGTCCGTGCGCCTCTCGAACAGCGTGCGGAACAACGCCAATAACGACTTCCAACTGAACACTAGAGCAGCTCGGATCACGGGACACGAACCCGGCACTGGGCGCGGCGTGATCGTGGCAGGCTACCTGACATACTCACACGCGAGGACGGCGTCATCGTCAGTCTATTCCGAGGGCTGGGCGGTCGTGCGGGACGGAGACCCTGCTTGCATCAACCACCCCGATGTCGGACCGGAGGAGCCACGGCGTACATCGAGCCAGATCACAGTGAAAAACCTTTGGAGGTGATGAACGATGGGGAGGACAGGGGTCGTCCAGCGCGACGCGGACGGGCACGTGGTCGTGCGAGGGTCTTGGAACGATAAACCCAATACGTCGGTCCAAACGGCCAACGCGGAGGGGAAGACTGTCATCGGAGCGACAGGACAATCG
>CAXUCF010000301.1:1308-3573 GCA_964249275.1 uncultured Lichenihabitans sp. | reverse complement strand
GCGGGGGCGATGGTGGCTGCACACGACGCTGGGCGTGCTTGAGTTTGTGCCGATCCCACTGATATCCGGCACCGCGGGCGTCATCGACGCGGGCTTCTACGTTCAGGAAGGGAACTATGAGGACGCCGCTTGGGCAGCCGCGTCGGGTATCCCCTTCGAGAAATGGGCAGCCGCCGGAGGTCGGCTCGCGAGAGCTGCGAAGGCCGTCGAGGAAGGCAAGAAGGAAGAACAGGAAGCGAAGGCTGCGGAGAAGGCAGCGCGGGATGAGAGAGCTGCCCAAGAGGCTAAAGATGGAGAAAGTGTTGAGAAGGAAAAGAAAAATGAAAAGGCAGATCCATCTTGTGCATGCTCTGTACCAATGAGCTGATTGAGGACGATGATCTCATGAGTATCGACATCAATCCATCCAACGGATCTCTTTTCGAAACGGAAGAAATATTTCTGTTTGAGTCATTTTTTCACTTTATGATGTCATTTAGTTATGACTATCGCCTAGGTATTTCTTCGGAATTTGGTAGAAATAGATCATCTATATTTAGTTCCAAACTAATATCATATGGTGATGAATTAGTCCTTTATGACGAATATGGTCGGAAGATACATTTTGACCGACCGTCGGTCAATGTCGGAGCAGTATCGCGCAACGCTCGCTACCCCGCGCTGCGCCTGAGTGCCGGCACCCGTGGCTCGCTAAACCTGCGGAGCGGAATCTACACCCGAACCTTCAAAAAGCAATCGGACGGCACATGGGTCATCGCGAAAATCGAAGATACCAGAAATAATGCCCTGACCTTCACGCGTGACACTATGGGCTCCCTCACCCGGATTGATCATCCATGCGGGCTATCTCTTGCCATCAACAATGACGACCGAGGCCTTTGCACACTTGTGACACTCATCGGATCTGGTGGCGCCACACGCGCCCTCATGGAGGGCCGGTACGACGCGCGCGGCAATCTAGTGGCGCTTGAGCCTCATTATGGGGCTTCGCGCCACTATGTCTATGACGAGCAGGATCGCATCACCGCCTGGTCCGACGGTGGATCGACCCAGGTGAGTTTCGAGTACGACGGCGGGGGTCGGGTTGTCCGAACGCTAGTCGGAGGTCGCGCTCCTTCCACATGCATCTACGACGAGGCTGCGAGGCGGACGATCTTCTATCCGGAAGGGCGCGAGGATCTCTGCTCCACGATGGAGTTTGACAGCGAGGAACATCTCGTTCGCAAATTCTATCCGACTGGCCTCGCCTTCGAGAATGTCTTCGACCGACACGGTCAGCTTATCATCAAGCGCGATGGTTTCGGGAGAGAAACGCGTGCGGCCTATGATGGCAATGGCAATCTGTGCAGCGTGACTGACTCTGAAGGACGATCCACCTTCACTGCATTCGATGATAATGGGAACGTCCTGACGGAGGGCGACGCGGACGGAAACAGGTGGCGTTATGAGTACGATGGGCGTGGTAATCTTCTCTCGACCTTGGATCCTCTCGGGTATCGGACCGATTTCAGCACCAATGCTGCGGGCCTGCCCATCGGCATCATGCGGCACGACGGTTTGATTGAGAGCAGAGCTTATGACACGCAGCACCACCTCGTGCGTCTCGTCGATTATCGGGGTGGCGTGACACTGTTCGAGCGCGACGCGTTCGGGCGGATCGTCGGGACGACAGATCCGCTCGGAAACCTGACCCGGGTTGCCTATGGAGACGAACGGGGCGCCGATTTCTGGAAGGCATCATCGATCATCCGGTCCAACGGCGCGAGGCTGACGCGCGTGTTCGAACAGAAGCGGGCGATACTCACGGTTACCGATGGCGAGGGAAAGCGGACGGTCTACCGCTATGGTGCGTTCGGCTTCCTGGACGAGATTCGGGATCCGGGAGGTGGCCGAACCCGCTACACCTACGACTATGGTGGCAGGTTGGTCCGCGCCGAAAACCAGCTCGGGCAACATTGGACTTTCGAGCGCGACGCGGCAGGCGACGTTTCAAAAGAAACTGACCTCGACGGTCTCACGACCCACTATCACCGTGACCGTGCCGGTCGGGAAGTCGAGCGGTTGTTGGCGGATGGGGCGCGACTTGTCTCGTTTTATGACTTGTCGGGGATGCTGATCCGACATGAGGCTTGGGAACCTGGAGCTGCCACGCCCGAGGTGACGACATACAGATATGACGGACGTGCACTCTTGGCCGAGGCCCAAAATCGGACCTCGCGGATCACATTTGAGCGCGACGCGATGGGCCGTGTCACAGCTGAGACT
>CAXUCF010000301.1:0-1298 GCA_964249275.1 uncultured Lichenihabitans sp. | reverse complement strand
TTGCTGTGGCAACCGGATCTCCCGCCGCATCGGCGGGCGCGAAGTGACCAACTTCTACGATCCGCTGGGGGCGGTTCGCGAGATCACACTGTCCGGCCATGCGCCGATCCGTTTCGCAAGGGACGCGCTCGGGCGCGAGACAGGGCGCAGCAACGACTTCGGCTTCCGGCTCGATCAGAGCTGGGATGCGGTTGGGCAGTTGGTCCGGCAGGTGTCCGGCGCTGCCGGGTCGTTCGGCGCTCGGCAGGGGACGCCCATCATCGATCGGCGTTATCATTGGAATCGTGCCTCGGCGCCTGTCTTGATCGACGATGCGCGGTGGGGACGGACCGATTACACCTATAACGACCACGGCCAAGTGACGGAGGCTGCACATGGCGACGGCAGCCTGGAACGGTTCGATTACGATGTGGCGCTGAATATTACGGGATCCTCGGACAACATCGGTGGTTTGCGCGCTTGGCTGGCGAGCGGGGGTGGGCGGATCACGGAAGCGCGCGGTGCTTTCGGGGAGCGTGTACAGCTCACGCACGACGAACGGCGGCGTGTCGTCGAGCGCCGGGTCGAACGAAACGGCTTCCGGCCTAAGGTGTGGCGCTACGGCTGGGACGCGAAGGACCAGTTGGCGTCCTGCGAGACACCAGAGGGAGACCGATGGGTCTATACCTATGACCCGTTCGGACGGCGCGTGAGCAAGCAGCGACTTTTAAGCGAGGCCGAACAGGCCTGGATGCGGACCCGCCATCAACATTTAGTGCCAGCTTCGTTCAAACGTAGTGCGCTCGATGTTTGGCCTGAGCGGCCGCGGGGGATGGGCAATCTTGACGAACGGCCTCCATTAGTGGGAATAAACTACCTCTGGGACAGTGATGTAGTGGCCGAGGAAGCGCAGCTACGGCTTGGCGGAGAGGCAGACTGGGACACGGCGACGCGTTGGCACTACCAGCCGGGCACATTCCTACCCTTGGCTAAAGAGGAGGCGGACGGTCGTCTGTTGCACATTGTGACCGACCATCTCGGCACGCCACGCGAGATGTTCGACGAGGACGGATCTCTGCGCTGGGTAATCGGCTATCGTCTTTGGGGAGAGGTACGCGAAGCCTTAGTCGCAGCTAATAACAATGGACATTTCCAGCAGGACAATGAGAGTCATCACACTGGTCGGGGATTAAGCGAGGGAAATTTGGCGCTGGCCCGCCAGTCGGAGGCAGAAGCTGTTCAGGTTCGCGATCTATGCCCGATCCGCTTTCAGGGGCAGTGGGAGGACAGAGAGACTGGCCTTTACTACAATCGATACC
>CAXUCF010000300.1:0-5702 GCA_964249275.1 uncultured Lichenihabitans sp. | reverse complement strand
ATGCCCATGCCCTACGGCTGGGGCACCGGCGGCGTGCAGGTCACGGCCGCGATCCTCGGCCCCCGCGACGTCCTCAAGGTGATCGATCAGGGCGCCGACGACACCACCAACGCCGTGTCGATCCGCGCCTTCTTCGCCAAGACAGCCGGCGTCGTCACGACGACCCGGACCGAAGACGCCACGATCGTGCAGACCCGCCATCGCATCCCGGAGACGCCGCTGCGGTCCGGTCAGACGATCGTCTACCAGGTGCCGATCCCCGAGCCGCTCCGCTTCCTCGAACCGCGGGAGACCGAGACGCGCCGGATGCACGCGCTCGAGGAATATGGGCTGATGCACGTCAAGCTCTACGAGGACATCGCCCGGCACGGCCACATCGCCACGACCTTCGCCTATCCGGTCAAGGTCGAGGGCCGCTACGTCATGGACCCCTCGCCGCTGCCGAAGTTCGACAATCCCAAGATGCATCGCTCGCCGGCCCTGCAGCTTTTCGGGGCCGGCCGCGAGAAGCGGATCTACGCGCTGCCGCCCTTCACGGACGTGCGCAGTCTCGACTTCGAGGACCACCCCTTCGCGATCCAGCGCTTCCGCGATCCTTGCGCGCTCTGCGGCGGCCGGGACGCCTATCTCGACGAGATCATCACCGACGACCGGGGTGGGCGCATGTTCGTCTGCTCCGATACCGACCATTGCGGCAACCGGCGGGCGGCGGGCCAGCCGGGCTCAGGCCTGCCGCAGCGGGGCTGCAGGGAGGGCGCTCGATGAGCGGCCAACCGATCCTCTCGGTTCGCGACCTGGAGCGGCGCTACGGGTCTCGCATCGGCTGCACGGGCGTGTCCTTCGACCTGTGGCCCGGCGAAGTGCTGGCGATCGTCGGCGAATCCGGCTCCGGCAAGACGACGCTGCTCGACTGCGTGTCCGGCCGGATGGAGCCCTCTCACGGGCGGGTGAGCTATCGGATGCGCGACGGCGTCACCCGTGACCTCGCCGACCTCGGCGAGGCCGAGCGGCGCTTCCTCATGCGGACCGACTGGGGCTTCGTCCACCAGAACCCGGCCGAGGGTTTGCGCATGCGCGTATCGGCCGGAGCCAATGTCGGCGAGCGGCTGATGGCGGTGGGGGAGCGCCACTACGGGCGCATCCGCGAGACCGCGATGGACTGGCTCACGCGCGTCGAGATCCCGGGGGACCGGATCGACGATCGGCCGGTCGCCTTCTCGGGCGGCATGCGTCAGCGCCTGCAGATCGCCCGCAACCTCGTGACCCACCCGCGCCTCGTCTTCATGGACGAGCCGACCGGCGGCCTCGACGTGTCCGTGCAGGCGCGGGTGCTCGACCTCCTGCGCGGCCTCGTGGCCAATCTCGGCCTCGCGGTCGTCGTCGTCACCCACGACCTCGCGGTCGCGCGGCTCCTGTCGCAGCGCATGATGGTCATGAAGGACGGGCGCGTGATCGAAGAGGGGCTGACTGACGGCGTCCTCGACGACCCGCGCCAGGCCTATACGCAGCTCCTCGTCGCCTCGATCCCGGAGTCGTGACCGTGCTGCACGACCAGGCCCCGGCTTCGCAAGCGCCCGTGCTCGATCTGCGCGACGTCGCCAAGTCCTTCCGCATGCACCTGCGCGGCGGCATCGAACTCCCCGTGGTCCGCGGCGTGTCCTTCGTGGTACGCGCAGGCGAATGCGTCGTGCTCGGCGGCCCGTCGGGCGTCGGCAAGTCGTCGATCCTGCGCATGGTGTACGGAAATTATGGGATCGACGGCGGCGCCATCCTGCTGCGCGATCCGCGCACCGGCGCGATGCTCGACCTCGGGAGCGGCGACCCGCGCCTCGTCCTCGGCTTGCGGCATACCTCGGTCGCCTATGTCAGCCAGTTCCTGCGCGCCGTGCCCCGCGTCTCCGCGCGCGACGTCGTGGCCGAGCCGCTGCTCGCCCGCGGCCTCGACGGCCCGGTGGCCCGGCGGCGAGCCGCCGACATGCTGGAACGGCTCAACCTGCCGCGCGCCCTCCACGACCTGCCGCCCGCGACCTTCTCGGGCGGCGAGAAGCAGCGCGTCAACATCGCGCGTGGCTTCCTCACCGACCACGCGGTCCTGCTCCTCGACGAACCGACCGCCTCGCTCGATGCCGCCAACCGAGATGTCGTAACCACGCTGATCGGCGAAAAGCTCAGCGCCGGGACCGCCATCCTGGGCATCTTCCACGACGAGGTGGTGCGCGACCGGGTCGCGACCCGGTCCATCGATGTATCGGACTTCTCGGCCAGGGTGGCGGCCTGATGCCGAAGCTGTCGGCCCACGCACCCCTGGTTCACCCGAGCGCCGAGGTCGTCGCCTCGACGCTCGGCCGCTTCACGGAAGTGGAGGCCCGTTCGTCCTTGTCGGAGACGACGCTGGGCGACTATTCCTATGTCATGCAGGATTGCATGATCTGGGCGGCCCGCATCGGCAAGTTCGCCAACATCGCGGCTGCGGTTCGGATCAACGCCACCAATCATCCGACGTGGCGCGCGACCCTCCACCACTTCACGTATCGCTCTGGCGACTATTTCGAGGGCGCGATCGACGAGGCGGAGTTCTTCGCGTGGCGGCGCGAGAACGCCGTGACGATCGGCCACGACGTGTGGATCGGCCACGGCGCGACTGTGCTGCCGGGTGTGACGGTCGGCAACGGCGCCGTGATCGGGGCAGGCGCCGTCGTCTCCCGCGACGTGGCGCCCTATACGATCGTCGGCGGGGTGCCGGCGAGGCTCATCCGCGAGCGCTTCGCCCCCGACCTCGCGGAGCGCTTCGAGCGCCTCGCCTGGTGGGACTGGCCGCACGAGGCGCTCTTCGCGGCCCTGGCCGATTTTCGCGCTCTCGACGCCCAAGCCTTCGTGACGCGTTACGAGGGCAGGGGCCGCACCGACGAGGGCGCAGGGGGTATATGACATGCGTCATCTACGTCACACCCGCGCCGGACGGCGTGCTCGCCCGTGGAGCCGTGGGGCGCATTCCGCGCGGACCGTCCATCGTGTTTCATCCCGTCGGGCCGGCAGCGGCCTCCAGCCGACGATGACGCCATGATCGAGCAGGTCTTTCGCAACGCCGCCATCGTGCTTCGGGACGAGGTCGTCCACGGCAGCCTCGCCGTGCGCGACGGGCGCGTCACGGACATCGCGCCCGGCGCCTCGGCGCTCGGCGAGGATCTCGCGGGCGACCTGCTGATCCCCGGCCTCGTGGAACTCCACACCGACCATATCGAGGGCCACTACCTCCCGCGGCCGAAGGTGCGCTGGAACATGATGGCGGCGCTCCAGGCCCATGACGCGCAGATCGCCGCCTCCGGCATCACCACGGTCTTCGACGCGCTCCGGGTCGGGATGGACGAGGACGCGCTGCTGGGTTCAGGCGACATGCGGGCCATGGCCGACACGATCGGGCTGGCGGCCAGCGGCGGCCGGCTGCGGGCGGACCACTACATCCACCTGCGCTGCGAGGTCTCGGCACCGGACGTCATCGAGAGCTTCGAGGCCATCGCGGGCAGCCCGCGCGTCCGGCTGGCGTCGCTGATGGACCACGCGCCCGGCCAGCGCCAGTTCGTCGATCTCGACACGTACCGCTCCTACTATCAGCGCAAGATGAACCTGACGGACGAGGCTTTCGCGGCCTTCTGCCGGCGCCGGATCGCCGAATCCGACGCCCACTCGGCCCCCAATCGTTGCGCCATCGCGGACCTCTGCCGCTCGGCCGGCATCGCGGTCGCGTCGCACGACGACGCCACCGCCGAGCATGTCCGCGAGGGCGTCGAGATCGGCGTCACCCTGGCCGAGTTCCCGACCACGGTCGAGGCCGCCGTCGCGTCCCGTCGAGCGGGGCTGCGGGTGCTGATGGGGGCGCCGAACGTCGTGCGCGGCGGCTCGCATTCAGGCAACGTGTCGGCCGCCGACCTCTTGGCCCGCGGCCTCCTCGACACCCTGTCGTCGGATTACGTGCCCTTCAGCCTGTTGCAGTCGGCTTTCGCCCTGGTCGACGCCCGGACACTCGAGATACCCGCCGCGATGCGGCTCGTGGCCACCAATGCCGCTGCCGCGGCAGGGCTCGACGATCGCGGCGAGATCGCCGTGGGCCTGCGAGGAGACCTCGTGCGGGTCAGGACGGCGCCGGGCCACCCCCCGCTCGTCGCCGGCGTGTGGCGGGAGGGGCGCCGTGTGGCCTGACCGCTTCGAGGCGCACGCGCGGATGCCGTCCGGCGCCTTCGTGGCGGTGGTCGGCCCGAGCGGGGCCGGCAAGGACACGCTGATGTCGCGCGCCGCCCGGCACTCCGCGCTCGATCCGAACGTGCGCTTCGCCCGCCGGATCGTGACGCGGCCCGCGCTGGTCGCCTCGGAGGACCACGACAGTCTCGACGAGGCGAGCTTTTCGCGCGCGCAAGCCGACGGTGCCTTCGCCCTGGCCTGGAACGCGCACGGCCTGCGCTACGCGCTGCCGAGATCCGTCAATGTCGACCTCGGGCGCGGCCGCACCGTCGTGGCGAACCTGTCACGCCGCTCCCTCGCGGACGCCGGGGCCGTCTTCGGAACCGTCTGGGTGGTCGAGGTGACGGCGCGTCCGGAGGTCCTCCTGGAACGTCTGACCGCGCGCGGCCGGGAAGGCGAGGCGGCCATCCGGAACCGGCTCGAGCGACCGGTGTCCCTCACCTTGCCGGCGGAGGCCGCGGGCCACCTGAGGATAGACAATTCAGGCGACGTCGACTCCGCGACCGACGTCCTCGTTGACCACCTGAACGGGCTGTGCCTCCGAGACCCGGACCCCCACGTCCCTCGAGGATGACGACCTCACCAACGAGGTCGCCGATGCCGCAGCCAACCCTGGCCTTGCGCTCGACGAGGCCCCCAGGCTCGTGCGCGCCGCCATCGAGGGGTGCTACACCGCGCCCGCCACGCCCGACCGAGAGGATGCGAACGAGGTTCAGCGAGGGTCGAGTGACGTGAAGAGATAGAAGCCACTCCGCTCGGCGGCATAGTTCGCGACCCTGCGATTGAAACCGCGGAAGCGAGACCCGCTTCGGTCCATGCAGCCAAGATACCGCCAGTGTCCACCGAAGGGGAAGGACGGCAGCGCGTCGTCGCCGCGCGTTGCACAGAAGATTGTTCCGGATGGCGCGTCGGCGAAGATGTTCCAGGCGGGGACGGGGAACAAATGGTCAAATCGGTCACCGGCACGTTCGCCTGAACCCCTCCATAGCGGTCCCTGGTGACGGTCCGGTGATGGTCGAAGTGTCACCTCCTTCGAAGACGGCCGACCTTGTCGCGAACGGCCGCTCGCGCGGAAGGACGCACCACGAAACGTGGGGGCGCTCCCTGCCGCTTCAGTGTACTCCGGTGGGCGCCAACGAGACACGAACCTGTCGCGCCGGAGCCTTCACGAGCCACATAGGGCACTTGGCTCGAGACCCCTGAGGGTTTGCCAGGGCTGCTCCATAATGCCCGGCCCTTTCGTGGTCGCTGATCGTCTTCACCCACGACGCCAGGATACGACGCTTCCCGCCGCGGCCTCGACCAGCGAACCGCCGGGCCGCGCGACCGACGGCCGGCGCCCCCGCGTCAGGCAGCGCGGTCGGCTTCCGCGGCCGGCTTCGCGGGCGCCGCCGCGGGTTCGAGCCCGGCCGCCACGGCGTCGTCGATCCGCTCCAGCCAGGTGAAGGCCAGCGCATCGCGCACGT
>CAXUCF010000299.1:0-5726 GCA_964249275.1 uncultured Lichenihabitans sp. | reverse complement strand
GTAGCCCAGCGTGTCGTTGAACAGCACCGTGTCCTGCGGCACCATGCCGATGGCGCCGCGCAGCGATGCCTGGGTCACGGCCGCGATATCCTGGCCGTCGATCGTGATGCGACCCTTGTAGGGCTCGTAGAAGCGGAACATCAGCCGCGACAAGGTCGACTTGCCGGCCCCCGACGGCCCGACGACCGCAACGGTCTTGCCGGGCGGCACGTCGAAGCTGACGCCTTTCAGGATCTCGCGCTTGGCATCGTAACGGAAGAAGACGTTCTCGAATCGGAGGTGCCCCTCCGTGACGACGAGGTCCTGCGCATCCGGACGGTCCTGCACCTCGGGAGACTGGCCCAGGATCTTCGACATCAAGTCGATGTCGATGATGGCCTGCTTCACCTCCCGATAGACGAGGCCCATGAAGTTCAGCGGCTGGTAGAGCTGGATCATCATGGCGTTGATCAGCACGAAGTCGCCCACCGTGTTGCGTCCGGCCCGAATGCCCGCAACGCTCATGGCCATCACGGCCGCCAGGCCTGCGCTGAAGATCACGGCCTGTCCGGCATTGAGCACCGCGAGCGAGACGTAGGTCCGAACGCTCATGGCCTCATAGCGCGTCATGGACAGGTCGTAGCGGCGCGCCTCGCGCTCCTCGGCGCCGAAATACTTCACGGTCTCGTAATTGAGAAGGCTGTCGATCGCCTTCGTGTTGGCGTCCTGGTCGCTTTCGTTCATGACCCGTCGGATGGCGATCCGCCAGTTCGTCGCGACCGTGGTGAACAGGATATAGGCGGCGATCATGATGGCGACCGCCAGGGCATAGCGCCAGTCGAACTGGAACAGGAACACGCCCATCACGAGCACGAACTCGATGATGGTCGGCACCCCGGTCAGCATGATCATGCGAACGATCGTCTCGATGGCGGTGCGGCCGCGCTCGAGCACGCGTGTCAGCCCCCCGGTCTTGCGTTCGAGGTGGAACCGCAGCGACAGCTCGTGCAGGTGGACGAAAACGTCGTTGGCCATCCGCCGCACGGCATGCATGGCGACCGAAGCGAAGAGCGCATCGCGCACCTGCGTCAGCACCGCCATCAGCATGCGCAACAGGCCATAGATCAGGGTCAGCGCCACCGGCCCGGCCAGCATGACGGGGAGGCTTCCGACGCCGAAATCCTCGCGGCCCACGAGCGCGTCCGTGGCCCATTTGAACGAATAAGGGACCACCACGGTCACGAGCTTGGCCAGGATCATCAGCACCAGCGCGGCGTAGATGCGCCGCCTGAGGTCCGCCCGGTCATGGGGCCAGATGTAGGGCCCGAGGTGCCGGATCGTGGCGACCAACGACGCCTGAGCTTCGGGGCGGACCGTCGATGCAGCGTGTGGAGGAGCTTTCGTGCCCTCGCCGGTGCGTAGGGGCGGGAGAGCCTTCGCGGAGCTCCGTGCGGCGGCGGGCGGGGAAACGAGCATGGAGGAGGTTACGGGCCTTCGCTGGGAATGAGTACCTGACGCGTCTCATATAGGATTCCGACGAGGCGCGCGCAGGTGGTGTCTGGGCACGGCATGCCGCGAAGCCGCGCGCCGGCGTGGGTTGACCGGCTCGCCGCACCGCGTGTTAAACCCGAGGTCATGACAGAACTGAATTCGATCTGCGTTTACTGCGGGTCCAGCGACGGCACGGACCCCGCCATGCTGCTGGCCGCCGCGCGGCTGGGCCGCACCATGGGCGACGCCGGCATCGGCCTTGTCTACGGGGGCGGCAACAATGGCCTGATGGGTGCAGTGGCACGATCGGTCCTGGCCGCAGGCGGCCATGTCACCGGGATCATTCCGGAGTTCCTGCGCAGCAAGGAACGCATGCTCGATGGCGCCCAGGACATGATCGTGGTGTCCGACATGCACACCCGCAAACGCCTGATGTTCGAGCGTGCCGACGCCTTCGTGGCGCTGCCGGGCGGCATCGGTACCCTGGAGGAGCTGGTCGAACAGATGACCTGGGTGCAACTGGACCGCCATTCGAAACCGATCGTCATCGCCGACGTCAACGGCTTCTGGGCGCCCTTGCTGTCCCTGATCGGTCACATGCGCGACGCCGGCTTCGTCCAGCCGAGCGGCGAGGTGCCGTATCGGGTCGTCGGTACGGTCGACGAAATCCTCCCGGCCATCCGCGCGGCGCTGCTTCGGGCCGCGCGGACCGGCATGGTCAAGACCGAACTCGACGTGCCGGTTTAGGGCTTCCAAGGGAACAACCGCTTCCGCACCCTGCCCTGTGGCGAAGCCGGTGACTCGAAGCGCTCATGCCCGTGGGGACCCTCAGGACCGCCGCGCCGCGACAGCATCGGCGACGGCGGCCGCCACGACCGGGGTCACGAAGGCCGAGATGTCGCCTCCCATCGAGGCGATCTGGCGCACCAGCGTCGCGGTGACGAAGCGGGTGCCGGGCGACGCCGGAATCAATATCGTCTGGATCCCGGGCGCCATCGCGGCGTTCATGCCGGCCATGCTCATCTCGCCGTCGAGATCCGTGGCGCCGCGGAGACCCCGCACCATCAAGGTGGCGCCGAATTCCCGCGCCGCTTCGATCGCCAACCCCGAGAAGCTCTCGACCCGCAGCCCGCAGCCTGCCGCGGCCAGCATGGGCCCGGCTTGCTGCCGGATCAGCGCCGCGCGACGGTCGTGGTCCAGCAACGGCTGCTTCGTGGCGTGCCGGCCGACCGCCACCACCAGATGGTCGCAGAGCCCCGCCGCGGCCCGCATGACGTCGAAGTGGCCGATGGTCGGTGGATCGAAGGATCCCGGATAGAGCGCCGTCCTCAACGGGCGATCAGCATCGCTTGTCACGCATCGCCCTCGTCCTCGCCAACGTCCCCGTTGCTGTCTCCCGAGTCACCGTTGCCGCCCACCTCGGCGATGCGGTCGACCGACACCACCTTCTCGGCCTCGGCGGTGTCGAAGACGATGACGCCCTGCGTGTTGCGCCCCGCCACGCGAATACCTTCCACCGGGCAGCGGATGAGCTGGCCGCCATTGGTGACCAGCATGATGCCGTCGCTGTGCTCGACCGGGAAGGAGGCTACGAGCTTGCCGTTGCGTGCATTCACCGCCATGGCGCCGATGCCCTTGCCGCCGCGGCCGGTGATCCGGTACTCGAAGGATGAGGTCCGCTTGCCGTAGCCATTTTCCGAGACGGTCAGGATATCCTGGTCATCCGTCGACATCTGAATGTACCGATCTCCCAAGGGCTCCTCGACCGCCACTGGGATTTCGCCATTCTCGCCGACGACCTCTTTCTCGATGTCATCGACATCGAACACGCCCTCCTTCGCACGCCGTCGTTTCAAGTAGGCGATGCGCTCGGCCGGGGTTGCCTCCGAATGTTGCAGAATGGCGAGCGAGATGACGGAGTCACCCGGCGCCAGTGTGATCCCGCGGACGCCCATCGAGTCGCGGCCCTTGAACACCCGCACATCGGTGACGGCGAAGCGGATGCACTGGCCGCGTGCGGTCGTCAGCAAGACGTCTTGTTTATCGGAACACGTCTGCACATCGACGATGGATTCCCCCTCGTCGAGCTTCATGGCGATCTTGCCGGCGCGGTTCACCTGGGCGAAATCGCTGAGCTTGTTGCGCCGCACGGTGCCGCGCGTCGTGGCGAAGACCACGTCGAGGTCGGCCCAGACCCGCTCGTCCTCGGGCAGCGGCATGATGGTGGTGATGCGCTCGCCCTGCTCCAGCGGCAGCAGGTTGACGAGCGCCTTGCCGCGCGCCTGCGGGGCCGCCAGCGGCAGCCGCCACACCTTCATCTTGTAGGCCTGGCCGAGCGACGAGAAGAACAGCACCGGCTGGTGCGTATTCGACACGAAGATACGGGCGACGAAGTCCTCGTCGCGCGTCTGCATGGCGGAGCGACCCTTGCCGCCGCGCCGTTGCGCCCGGTAGGTCGAGAGCGGCACGCGCTTGATGTAGCCGGCGTGGCTGACCGTGACGGCCATGTCCTCGCGCTGGATGAGGTCCTCGTCCTCCATGTCGGCTTCGCTGTCGAGGATCGTGGTCCGGCGCGGCGAGGCATGGGCGAGCTTGATGGCTTCGAGTTCGCCCCGGACGATGTCGAAGATCCGGACGCGCGAGCCCAGGATGTCGAGCAGGTCGGCGATCTCGGCCGCGAGCTTGTTCAGCTGCTCGGCGATCTCGTCGCGGCCGAGTGCCGTGAGGCGGGCCAGGCGCAGTTCGAGGATGGCGCGCGCCTGGACCTCGGAGAGACGGTAGGTGCCGTCCTCCTTGAGCGTATGGTGCGGGTCGGCGATCAGCGTGATGAGCGGCGCCATGTCGAGCGCCGGCCAGTCGCGGCCCATCAGGGCTTCGCGCGCTGCTCCGGTGTCGGGCGAGGTGCGGATGAGGCGGATCACCTCGTCGATATTGGCGACCGCGATGGCGAGACCGACCTGGACATGGGCAGCCGCGCGCGCCTTGCCGAGACGGAACTTGGTCCGCCGCGTGACCACCTCCTCGCGAAAGTCCACGAAGGCCGTGAGGAAGTCCTTGAGGTTCAGCATCTCGGGCCGACCGCCGTTGAGCGCGATCATGTTGGCGCCGAAGCTCGATTGGAGCTGGCTGAAGCGATAGAGCTGGTTGAGAACGACATCCGCCACGGCGTCGCGTTTCAGTTCGATGACGATCCGCATGCCGTCCCGGTCGGATTCGTCGCGCATCTCCGAGATGCCCTCGACGCGCTTCTCGCGCACGAGCTCGGCGATCTTCTCGATCAGGGTCGTCTTGTTGAGCTGGAAGGGGATCTCGGTGACGATCAGGGCTTCGCGGTCGCGGCGGATCTCCTCCACCACGACCTTGGCCCGCGTGATGATCGAGCCGCGCCCGGTGGCATAGGCCGAGCGGATGCCGGCCCGGCCCAGGATGGCGCCGCCGGTCGGGAAATCGGGCCCTGGCACGATGGCCAGCAGGTCCTCGAAGTCGATGTCGGGACGGTCCATCACGGCGAGCGTGGCGTCGATCACTTCGCCGAGGTTGTGCGGCGGAATGTTGGTCGCCATGCCGACCGCGATGCCTCCCGCACCGTTGACGAGGAGGTTCGGGAACCGCGCCGGCAGCACGACCGGCTCCAGTTGCTTGCCGTCGTAGTTGGGCTGGAAGTCGACCGTATTCTCGTCGATGTCCTGGATGAGGGCCAGGGAGGGCGGGGCCAGGCGCGATTCGGTGTATCGCATGGCGGCCGCGGGATCGCCGTCGACGGAACCGAAGTTACCCTGCCCGTCGATGAGGGGCAGGCGCATGGAGAAGGTCTGCGCCATGCGGACCAGCGCGTCGTAGATCGCGCTGTCGCCGTGCGGGTGGTACATGCCCATCACGTCGCCCACGATGCGGGCCGACTTCACGTAGGGCCGGTCGGGCAGGTAGTTGTTCTCCTGCATCGAGTGCAGGATGCGGCGATGCACCGGTTTGAACCCATCCCTCACGTCGGGCAGGGCGCGCGACACGATCACGCTCATGGCGTAATCGAGGTAGGAGCGCTTCATCTCGTCAACGATGGATACCGCGCGGATCCCGGACGGATCTTCGGTCTTTTCTTCGTTATCGGCCAAACGTCTCGATCCTCGACCGGCGGCCGCCCGGGGCGGCCCGCCTCAACGCGCTTCAACTCCCGCCGAGTCTAGCCGGTTTGGCCCCGAAAAGCCAAGGAAAGACCGAGTTCATGACCTATGAGACGCGGGCTCTGCGCTGCTGAT
>CAXUCF010000298.1:4643-5728 GCA_964249275.1 uncultured Lichenihabitans sp. | reverse complement strand
GGTCGGGCTCGAGCGACGCTACAAGCGGCGGGTCGCCGACGGCCGCATCGCGGTCGAGGCCGTGCTCGACCTGCATGGCATGACCCAGGCCCAGGCCCATGTGGCTTTGCATCGTTTCCTGGTCGGGGCACAGCGGCAAGGTTCGCGGCTCGTCATGGTGGTCACGGGCAAGGGCGCTCGTGAGCGGAACCAGCGTGTCGACGCGGCCGAGCCCGGCGTGCTGCGACGTGCCGTTCCGTTCTGGCTCCGCGACGGCAAGATGCGCGCCATCGTGATCGGGTTCGAGGAGGCGGCGCAGGGCCATGGCGGAGCCGGCGCCCTCTATGTAAGGCTGCGGCGTCCACCGGGCGTCGGCTGATCCTCCCCGACCCGGGCGCCGACCAGCGCCACGCCACCCGCCACCAGGACCAGGCAGCCCAGCGCAAGACGCAAGCCCGCCAGGGTCGCGAGAAAGCCGATCACGGGCGGCCCCAGCATGAAACCCGCGTAACCGACCGTGGCGACCGGCGCGATGCCCGACGCGGGCGTCGATCCCGAACGCGCGGCGGCGCTGAACGCGACGGGGGCCACGTTTCCAAGCCCGAGCCCGACCAGCGCGAAGCCGATTGCCGCCACGGCCGGTTCGGGCAACAGCACCGCCATGGCCAGGCCGGCTCCGGCGAGGCTGCCGCCGCCGAACAGAATACGCCGTGCCCCGAACAGCGCCACGGCCCGGTCACCCGCAAAGCGCACGGCCGCCATGGCGATCGAGAAGGCGGCGTAGCCGGTGGCCGCCACCGCCACGCTGCTGCCCGCGACGGTCGTCAGGAACACGGCGCTCCAATCGCCCATGGCGCCCTCGATGGCGAAGCAGAAGGCCGCGACCGCGGCGAGCCCGAGCAGGGCACGGGAGGGCAGCGCCAGATGAACCGCAGGGCCGGTGCCGCCCGGCCGCGCTTCGGCGCCCCGCCCGAGGAACGGCAGGGCGAGCAGGTTGCAGATGCCGGCCAGGGCCACGGGCATCCACAATTGCCCGGCCGAGCCCCAGCCGGCCGCCGCGAGCGCGCCGCCGACCGCGCCGCCTATTCGCTTGCCGTTCACCAACG
>CAXUCF010000298.1:0-4633 GCA_964249275.1 uncultured Lichenihabitans sp. | reverse complement strand
CGCACGCGAGCGCCGCGGCGGCGAAGGCCGCGAGAGAGCCCGCGAGCGGGGGCAGGAGCCGGGCCCCGACAACCGCGACCGCGCCGATGGCCGTGGTGCGCCGCGTGCCGAGCCGGGCCGCGACGGCGCCCGTCATCAGGGTGGCCCCGATCGAGCCCGCCGCGAGTGCGAACAGCGCCAATCCGAGGTCGCGGTCCGACAGCGCGAGACCGGCCTTGAAGGCCGGCAGGGCCGCCGCCCAGGCGCCCGTGCAGAGGCCCAGCGTCAGGAAGATTGCGAAGGTGGCGCCGCGCTCGCTCCAACTGGCGTCGCGGACGGGTCGGGACAGCGTCGTGGTCATCGGGAGCGTAGGTCAGACCTGAAGGACCTTGAAAGGTATGTCGGCTGCCGTGATGCCCGTCTTCTTGAGATCGAACTTGACCTGCCAGTCGAAAACGTACTGGGTCGCGGTGGCGCTGAGCAGTCCGGCCCGGTCCCGCGTCGTGTAGTGCAGGATGCAATCGGTCCCGAGCCTGCAACCGGGGATCATGGCGGCCAGCGCCGGGGCCGTCACGTGCTGGTCGAGCAGCGCCTTGCGGACGCATCGGGTTTCCGCGGCCTCGGTCTTCTCGTCGCAGAACGCAAGGGCGCGCTCGATCAAGCCCTTGGGCGTACCCACCACGGTGGGTTCGACGACGGCGCAGGCCCCGACGCCGAGCAGCGCGGCGCCGAGTGCCGGGACGGCAAGACGGGGGATCCTGATCATCGGCGTGCTCCTGGCTCGGACGGGCATTCTCAGGCCGCATATGCGCCGGCGACGCGCGTCGGGCGAGTTCGGCCGGCTTTCGAGATGGGGCCGCCTCTTCGGCTGCGACCGGAGTGGACGATAAGCTCCGCAAAGGTCAATGTGATATTGCCGAGCACGCGCGAACTCTCGCCGGCCGTCAGGGCCTTCGTCGATGTCCTGAAACATGCATCGACGCCGGGGTCGGTCCTGGCAGGACGATCCCGTGGCGGCGTAGGAGCCGCTGCCCGAAAACCGGCCTCTTGATATGCTCTATCGCGGCCCGCTTCCGCCGGTGCCGCCCGCCGTAGGTTCACCGCCGCAGGACGCCGGCGCCCTCGAAACAGGATCGATGCAACGTCATGCGCCTGACGCTCGTGTTGGCCAGCGTGGCCGGCTTGCTCCTGGCGACGGGCCTTGTGGCAGCCTATGGCTGGGACCCGATCCTCCAGGCCGTCGAGGCAGTGGGCTGGGGCGTTGTGCCGGTATCCTTGGTGCGGGTCGCGGAGGCCGGAGGCGCGGGTCTGTGCTGGTGGCTGCTGCTGGACCGGCAAAGGCCGGCGCTGCTCGGTGCCTGCGTGCTGCTGCGCTGGGTCCGTGAGTCGGTCAACGTGCTGTTGCCGGTCGCCCAGGTGGGTGGCGAGGTGGTGGGCGCGCGGCTCCTCACGTTCTGGGGGGTGCCGGGCTCTTTGTCGGCCGCCAGCGTGCTGGTCGACCTCCTGGCCCAGACCGCCACCCAGTTCCTCTTCACGCTGCTGGGTGTGGCGCTCCTGGCAGCGGTCGGCGGCGCCGACACGCTGGTGCTGTGGGTCGCTCTGGGCCTTGCCCTGATGGGGCCGGGTGTCGTGGGCTTCTTCGTCGTGCAGCGCTACGGCGGCATGCGCCTGCTCGACCGGGTGCTGCGCCGCTTCACCGCGAATCCGCAATGGGCGGCACTCGGCGGTGGCCTCGCGGCCATGAACGACCGCCTGGTCGACATCTACCGACGCCGGTGGCGTCTGGCCGCGGTTTTCGCGATCCACTTCGCGATCTGGTTCCTCGGCGTGCTCGAAGTGTGGATCGCACTGCGCTGCATGGGCCAACCCGTGGATTACGGCACCGCGCTCGTCATCGAGAGCCTCGGGCAGGCTGTGCGGGGCGCGGCATTCGTGGTGCCGGGCGGCATCGGGGTGCAGGAAGGGGGCTTCGTGGCACTCTGCGCCGTATTCGGCATACCGGCGCCGGCCGCCATCGCGCTCTCGCTCGCCAAGCGCTTCCCCGAGGTGGTGCTGGGCCTGCCGGGGCTCCTGGTCTGGCAAGCGCTGGAAAGTCGCCGCATTCTGGTGCGACGCGATGTGGCGAGGACGCCGCAGGCGACCGGCAAATAGGCGGCAGGTTTCATGCGGGCGCAGACCGGCAAGAACATGAGGGCCTCCTGATCGTCACGTCCGCGTTCCTTGCCCTGGCGGCGCTCGGCTGCGCCTACGCGTTGCTGGCCGGATGGCTCGTGGGCCGCATGGGCTCGACCGACGACCGGCCCGCGCCGGCTTGGGCCGGGCCGGACAGGCCGCGACCTGGCGTGAGCCTGCTGAAGCCGCTCCATGGCGAGGAGCCCTTCCTCGAACGCAACCTCGCGTCCTTCTGTGCTCAGGACTATGCGGGGTCGATCGAAGTGCTGTTCGGGGTCTCGGATCGCGACGATCCGGCCGCCGCGATCGTGGAGCGGCTGCGCGCCGCATACCCGGACCGGGATCTCAGGCTCGTCGTCGACGGCCGCCGCTGGGGCTCCAACGGCAAGGTGTCGAACCTCGTCAACCTGGCCGAGCGAGCCCGCTATCCCGTGCTGGTCCTGGCCGACAGCGACATGCTGGTCGGGCCCGACTATCTCGAGCGTGTCGTGAGGGCGCTCGACGGGCCGAACGTCGGTGCCGTCACCTGCCTCTACCGTGGTGTCTCGATCCCCGGCCTGTGGTCGCACCTCGCCGTGCAGTGGATCGACTTCCACTTCCTACCGAGTGTGGCGGTAGGCTTGGCGTTGGGTCTCGCCAGGCCCTGTTTCGGTTCCACCATCGCGCTGCGCCGCGACACGCTGGAGCGCATCGGCGGCTTCCCGGCGTTCAAGGATCGGCTTGCCGACGACTACGCGATGGGCGAAGCCGTGCGGGGGCTCGGGCTCACGGTCGCGGTGCCCGGCGACTTCGTGCTGGGCCATACCTGCACGGCCGCGAGCTTCGGGGCATTGCTGCGCCAGGAACTGCGCTGGTCCCGCACCATCCGCTCGCTGGATCCCCTCGGCTTCTGCGGTTCGGCCGTCACCCACCCGATCCCGTGGGCGACCCTCGCGGCTTTCGCGTCGGGCTTCGGCGCGCCCGCCATGGGGATGCTGGGCGCGGCTGTTGCATCCCGGATACTGCTCCAGCTATTCGTCACGCGCAGGCTCGGCACGGGAACGAAAAGCCTTATTCTGGGCCCGGTCCGCGACTACGCGGCGTTCCTGGTCTTCGTTCTCAGCTTCTGGCCCGGTTCGATCGATTGGCGCGGCCACCGTTTCGCGCTGCATAGCGACGGATCGATCTCGTCCCCTCCCCAGGCTTCCCGGCCCCGCTTCGCAGAGCCGGTTCCCAAGCCTGCTCCGCCCGATACCGCAGGTTCTTGATGCGCACTCTGTTCCTCCAGGCTCCTTCCTTCGACGGTTATGACGGTGGCGCCGGCGCGCGCTATCAGATGAAGCGCGAGGTGAAATCCTTCTGGTATCCGACCTGGCTGGCCCAGCCGGCCGCGCTGGTCGAGAATTCGAAGCTGATCGACGCGCCGCCGCACCGCCTGAAGTGGGACGACATCGCGCCCCAGGTGAAGGATTACGACCTCGTGGTGATGCACACCTCGACGCCGTCCTTCGATTCCGACATCCGGACGGTCCGCACGCTACGCGACCTCAAGCCCGACCTGAAGATCGGCCTCGTCGGCGCCAAGGTGGCGGTCGAGCCCGTGCAGAGTCTCGAGGCCTGCACGGCGCTCGATTTCGTGGCCCGGGAGGAGTTCGACTTCACCATCAAGGAAGTGGCGGACGGCCGCGACTGGTCGAAGATCGACGGCATCACCTACCGCAACGCCGAAGGCGTGATCGTCGGCAACGCCGACCGGCGCATCCTCGAGAACATGGACGAACTGCCTTTCGTCACCCCCGTCTACAAGCGCGACCTCGAGATCGAGAACTATTTCGGCGGCTACCTCAAGCACCCCTACATGTCGTTCTACACGGGCCGGGGCTGCAAATCGCGCTGCACCTTCTGCCTGTGGCCGCAGACGGTCGGCGGGCACAATTACCGGACGCGCTCGATCGGCCATGTGATGGACGAGTTGCGCTACGCTCGTGCCGCCTTTCCGCAGGTCAAGGAATTCTTCTTCGACGACGACACGCTGACCGACAACCTGCCGCGCGTCGAAGCCCTCGCCCGCGAGATCGGCAAGCTCGGCATGACGTGGTCGTGCAACGCCAAGGCCAACGTGCCGCGCGATACGTTGAAGGTGCTGAAGGACAACGGGTTGCGCCTGCTCCTCGTCGGCTACGAGTCGGGCAACCAGCAGATCCTGCACAACATCAAGAAGGGCATGCGCACCGAGGTGGCGCGCCGCTTCACCAAGGACTGCCACGAGCTCGGCATCGTGATCCACGGCACCTTCATCCTCGGCCTGCCGGGCGAGACGAAGGAGACGATCGAGGAAACGATCAACTTCGCCAAGGAGATCAACCCCCACACCATCCAGATCTCGCTGGCGGCGCCCTATCCCGGCACCTTCCTGTACAAGCAGGCCATGGAGAACGGCTGGCTTTACGACGAGGGGCAGGACCTGCTGACCGCCGGCGGCACCCAGATCGCGCCGCTATCC
>CAXUCF010000297.1:0-5788 GCA_964249275.1 uncultured Lichenihabitans sp. | reverse complement strand
CCCGGCGACGAGTTCATCGCCTCGACCAAGCTCTACGGCGGCTCGATCAACCAGTTCAACCATGCTTTCAAGCGCTTCGGCTGGCAGGTGAAATGGGCCGATGCGGCCGACCCGGCAGCCTTCGCGGCGCTGGTCACGGGCAAGACCAAGGCCATCTTCACCGAGTCGATCTCGAACCCCGGCGGGGTCATCACCGACATCGCGGCCATCGCGGCGGTGGCCAAGCGGGCCAAGGTCCCGCTGATCGTCGACAACACGCTGGCCTCGCCCTACCTCGTGCGGCCCTTCGAGCACGGTGCCGACATCGTCGTGCATTCGGCTACCAAGTTCCTGTGCGGGCACGGCAATTCGATCGGCGGCATCATCGTCGACGGTGGCACTTTCGACTGGCTCGCGGACGGTCGCTACCCTGCGCTGTCCAAGCCGCGGCCTGACTACAACGGCATGGTGCTGGGTGAGACCTTCGGCAATTTCGCCTTCGCGATCGCGGCCCGGGTTCTGGGCCTGCGCGACCTCGGGCCGTCGCTGTCGCCGTTCAACGCCTTCCTGATCCTGACCGGGATCGAGACCCTGCCGCTGCGCATGCAGCGCCATTGCGACAACGCATTGGAGGTCGCGCGCTTCCTGTCGAAGCATCCGGCCGTCGCGCGCGTCAGCTATCCGGGCCTGCCCGACGACCCCTACCACGCCCTCGCCGAGCGCTACTGCCCGAAGGGGGCCGGAGCGGTCTTCACCATCGGCCTCAAGGGCGGCTACGACGCCGGCGTGGCCCTGGTCAGCCGTTTGAAGCTTTTTTCGCACCTCGCCAACGTGGGCGATACGCGCTCGCTCGTGATCCATCCGGCTTCGACCACCCACCGCCAGCTCACCGACGACCAGCGCGTGACGGCTGGCGCCGGGCCCGACACGGTGCGGCTGTCGACCGGCATCGAGGACGCGGCCGACATCATCGCCGACCTCGATCAGGCATTGGGGGCCTGACCGTCGCCAACCAGCACCACGCCATTTCCGTATCGCGATGCTGGGCGGTTTCTCCCTTCTCCCCTCCGGGGAGAAGGGAGAAACCGCCCACGTCGGTGAGGATCAGGCGCTGGCAGCCGGTGCCGATGGCACGACGCGCAGCGCCGGCGCGCCGAGGCGCCGCCGGTGCAGCACGGCCAGCCCGAGCACCATCATCGCAAAGGCCTGGTGCAGCAGGGCCGCCCAGAGCGGCACCACGAGCAGCAGGGTGGTGATGCCGATGGCGGCCTGGCCCGTCACGCCTGCCAGGAGCAGCACGGCGCGATGCGCCGCCGGCGTCCGGGGCGCAGCCCGCGCGCTATCGGCCGCGTGATAGAGCGCGAGGCCGAACACCAGATAGGCCATCGTGCGGTGGTCGAACTGCACGGTCGTGACGTTGTCGAAGAGGTTCGACCAGAGTGGCGACTGGCGCGCCAAGTCGGCCAGCGGCGGCACCAGATGCCCGTCCATCAGCGGCCAGCTGTTGTAGGTCAGTCCCGCGTGGAGCCCCGCCACCAGGGCGCCGAGCCCGACCTGCAGGAGCACGGCCGCCACGAGAAGACCGGCGATGCCGCGCAGGCGGCTGCGAGCGGGGTTGGCCCGCGTCGGCATTGCCGGACGCAGCCCCTCGGCGAGCCAGATCGCCCAGATGAAGGTGATGGAGGCCGTCACGAGGTGCAGGGCGAGGAAGTATTGCGACACCTCCGTCCTCTCGCTGAGGCCCGACTTGACCATGAACCAGCCGATCAGCCCCTGCAGCCCGCCGAGCGCGAAGAGGCCGACGAGGCGCGGCTTCAGGCCCGGCGTCAGCCGGCCCGCGATCCAGAAGCCGATCAACGGCACCGCCACCACGATGCCGATGACGCGGCCCAGGAGTCGATGCGCCCATTCCCAATAGAAGATGGACTTGAAGCCGGCGAGGTCCATGTCGGGGAACAGCTTGGCGTATTGCGGGATCAGCTTGTACTTGTCGAATTCGGCCTGCCAGGTCTCCTGGCTCAGCGGGGGCAGCACGCCCATCACGGGCTTCCACTCGGTGATGGACAGGCCCGATTGCGTGAGGCGGGTGGCGCCCCCCACCACCACCATCAGGAAGATGCAAGCCGCGACCGCCCAGAGCCAGGCGCGAACCAGGCGCAGCGAACGGCCCCGGTCGGCGGAGCCGGCGATGGATCGGATCGGCATCGATCCCGGTGCAGGGACGGCTTGGCGGAACGACATGGGGCAGGTAGACCTGAGCTGATGCTGGTGCCGGTGTAGTCCAGGCGGCGCACCGTGATCCACGCGCACCCTGTCGCATCGGACCGCCGCGCCGTCTCTGTTATCGCACCGTTGCCGCAACACAAGAGGGCCGGATGAATCGTCGAACCCGCAAATTCCTCGGCGCCAGTTTCATGCTGGCCTTCGTCCTCGTCTACGCGGTCTGCGCCATGGTGGCGGCCGAGGCCCGGCCTGTTCACGACGCCCCGGGCGCACTCCAGGCCGTTTTCTACGCCATCGTGGGCCTGGCCTGGATCCTGCCTCTCATGCCGCTGATCGCCTGGATGGAAAAGCCCGACGCCGAGGCGCATTGACGATCCGTGACCGACGCCACGCGCGGCCCGACGGTCTTGGATCCGGCAGCGCTCCCGGCAAGTTAGTCGCTCGAACGCGCCGGGGGACGGGCTCATGAAGGAACTGATCGACAACATCGGCACGGCGGCGGGACTCGAACCCGAAAAGGCCCGCAAGGCGGTCGGCATCGTGCTGGACTTCATCCAGAAGAGCGTGCCGCGGGCGCGCAGCGCCGCCGAAATCGACAAGGTGCCGGGCGGGCGCGAAGCCGCCGCGGGGGCGGCCGAGGACGAGGCCGAGGGTGGCGGGACGGCCATGCCGGGCCTGATGGGCTTGGCCGATCGGCTGATGGCGGAGGGCGTCGGCATGGGCCATATGCAGCCGCTCGGCCGCGCCATGTTCGACTACCTGCGCCGGCACGCCGGAGATGACGCCGTCGGTGCCCTCGCGGCCGAGATCCCGGGCTTGAGCCAGTTCATGTAGCGGATGTCATCACCACGGCTGCGGGGCCAACGCGCCCTGCCGTCCTTTGCGGTCAGGGCACTGCGGCGGACGGCGGTGCGGCGGCCGGCGGTGCCACAGCCGGCGGTGCGGCTGCCGACGGTGCGGCCGCAACGGGCGCGCCAAGCGGCGTGGACGTGACGCCGGCGGCAGGTCCGTCGAACTGCGGCGCGGCAGGCTCGCCGCCCAGCACCGCCTGGCGGTCGCGGTCCTCGCTGCGCGGTGCCGCGATTTCGGCCCCGATCCCCTTGATGACGGATGGAGCGCTCGCATAGGTGGCGTGGCCGATCCAGCCGACGCTGTCGCGGCTGAGGTCGATGACGTGGACGCCGAGCCCCTCGATGGCGCTGCGGCCCTCGGTGCTCGACGGATCGATCGAGCCCAGGCGCGGCCGGTCCGCCATGATGCCGGACAGCGTCAGGGCCCGGTCGTTGCTGGCCGCGAAGACCGACACATGGGCCGAAGGACCGAGGCGGGCCAGCTGCTGCCGGAACACCGCGAGGTCGATGTCGGGCGCCGCCAGGATGACGTCGCCGAGATGCCCGTCGAGATCGGGTTGGCCCGCGATCGCGGTCTCGCGCAGCGCCTCCATGGCGATCCAGGCGCCCATGGAATGCGCCAGCACGTGGATGCGGCCGACCGCGGGCTCGTGCGACAGGTTCTGCAGCACGCGTTCCAGCGCGTCGCGCGACGCCGTAGCGGCCTCGCGGTCGGAGCCGTAGCCGAAGAGACTCCCCTTGGACGGCCAGGTGAACAGCACCGGGACCCCGTTGAAACCGCCGTCCGTCACGATCTGGGCCAGCCGGAAGCGTGCCTCGTCGAACCCCGTGTTGAAGCCATGCACGAAGACCAGCACGTCGCGGTTGGAACCGACCCGCCCGGAAACATGAGACGCGATCTCGTTGCCGAACGCCGTCTCGTCGAGGTTGCGGCGACCCACGACGGCGAAGTCGCTTCCCCTGTCCGGAGCCCCGAAACTCGCCGTCTCGAGCCGCCCGGGCTCGTGCCGGGCCGGCACCCCGATGGTGGCGAGCGAGTAATGGGTGGCCCCGTCGGCCACGCCGTCGGCCTTCAAGGGGCGGGTCGAGGCGACGAAGATCTGCACGTCGCGGGCCTGGCCTTGCGGGCTGCCGGTCACGACGCTTCCCACGTCGGCGAAAGCCGAGACGCAGCCCGACAGGGCGGTGGCGCAGAGCAGCACCACGACGGCTCGCGCCGCGATCGTTCGGGCCGCAACGGTGCCGGAAGCCGGGTGTTTCATCGTCGCTCGCAACAGGTCCGGCCTCGCTCCGGTCGGTCGGCTCTTCAGCCCAAGCCCAGCGTCGGCGCTGCCGTTTAGACCCTGAAAGATGGCGGGAACGGGACGGCGCGGCCGCCCGCGGCAAGCCTTTCAACGTGCTCCGTCATCGACCTCGACGCAATCGTGCCGGCCCGAATCGATGCAGCTCTGCAGGGCATCGTGCTGGCGAATGGCCGAGACCGCCCAGTAGAGCGCGAGGCCGATCACCACTACGGCGACCAGGACCGCGACGTTGGCGCGCTGGTTCGGCGGGGCCGGCTTCCCTGGCCGTTCGGGCTCGTTATCGTTGGCCGCCACATCGGGCTCCGAAAGGCTCCTGCGACGCAGGTCTGGCGCGATCCTCGGCGAGGCGTCAGCCCGGATTCCATATCGGATGCGCAATCCCGACGCACGAAAGAACGCTATGGCACAGGATGGATAGGAGCGGCGAGGTGGAAGTGGCGTAATGCGTCCTGTCGCTCGGCGCCGCTGAACCCGTCCGATGCCGAAGGGCCGTCAGCGCAGGATGCCGTCGAGGGCCGGAAGGCCGACGACCGCGGCGCAGGCGATGAGGCCGTAGCAGATGCGGCGAAAGGTGACTTCGCTCGCCAGGCCGAAAACGCGCGAACCGGCCAAGAGGCCGATGCCGTAGACGGGCGCCGACGCGATGGCGAGAGCGATGATCGGCAGCGTGATCAGGTTCCCCGCAACGTAGCTCGCGGCCGTCAGCACGGTCGATGCCGCGAAATACAGGACCACGTTGGCCCGAACGATCCCGCTCGGGCTTGCACCGCCGAGCCAATAGGCCACGACCGGCGGCCCGCCGATCTGGGCCGCTCCCGAACAGAAGCCGGCGAGGCCGCCGACCGCGGCCGTCAGCGCCGCCGAGGGTCGGCCGCGATAGCGCCATCCCGAGACCAGCAGGACCAGGAGGGACGCCACCACGATGACGATGCCCCAGCGCAGCGTCGAGACATCGCTGCGCGCCAGAACGTAGGTGCCGAACGGAACTCCCACCATGGCGCCGAGGCTCATCGTGCCGACCTCCGCCTTTCCGGCCCGGCGCCAGGCGTCCGGGATCAGGCCGAGCGCCGCCACGGCGTCGACGATCAGAAGCAGCGGAGCAGCCGAGCGCGGCCCGATGACGGCGCTCGCGACCGGTATGAAGATCAGGGCGCCCCCGAAACCCGAGAAGCCGCGCGCCAAGCCGGCCACCAGAGCCGTCACCAGCAGCACCCCGAGTTGCAGGGCCGACAGCGGCGGCAGGCTCAGTCCGCCGCTCGGCTCCGACGACGCAAGCCGCTTCGCGCGCTCATCAGGACCGAGTTGATCCATCAAGGATTGGCCGCTCAGCGCCAGCGCGGAGTCCAGGAAGACGACGCTGCGGACCCTGTCTGGAACGCGATCGGCGACGGCGGTCACCACCCGTCCGCCAAAACTGTGGCCGACCAGGAC
>CAXUCF010000296.1:4877-5801 GCA_964249275.1 uncultured Lichenihabitans sp. | reverse complement strand
GGGAGATCGTCGGGCTGCATATCGGCTCGTCGGAGGCCGAAACGTTCTGGAGCACCTTCCTCAAGAGCCTGATCAAGCGCGGCCTGCAGGGCGTGAAGCTGGTGATCTCCGACGCCCATGAAGGGCTGAAAGGCGCGATCCGGCGTCAGGTGGGCACCCACGCCTCATGGCAAAGGTGCTCGGTCCATTGGCTGAGGAACGCCATGGCCTACGTGCCCAAGGGCCAGCAGACCATGGTGGCGGCCGGACTGCGCCAGGCGCTGCTCCAGCCTGATCAGGACGGAGCACACCGGGTCTGGCGATCGGCGGCCGACCAGTTTCGCGACCGTTGGCCGAAGCTCGGCGCTTTCATGGACGACAGCGAGCATGACGTCCTGGCCTTCATGGCCTTGCCGGCCCAGCACCGCGTGAAGTTACGGAGCACAAACCCACTTGAGCGCCTCAACAGGGAGGTGAAACGGCGGGCCGATGTCGTCGGCATATTCCCCAACGATCTCAGCATCCGAAGGTTGATCGGAGCCGTGCTGCTCGAGGCCAATGACGAGTGGACGACACAGAACCGCTACATGCAGGTCGAGCCGATGGCCGAACTCCTCCCCCCGACCATCCAGGGTGAGATCACACCGGACGACACCACCCAAAGAACATCCAAGGCCGCCTGACCGATGGCCACCTCAGCCCAGTTCGATTTTCCACCATCTTGACGGGCACTATCAGGTGGCGGAGATCGCGGCGAGTGAAGCGTGGGTGATCGAGGGTGTGTATGGCTGGCTGGCAGAGGTCGCGCTATCGCGGGCTCACTCGCTGGTCTGGCTCGATCCCCCATGGGACGAATGCCGAGCCGGGTTGCTCGAACGAGGGTTACGACGCGGCATGCCCCACGGCGCTCAGGATGCCTTGCTGGCCTGGACTGCGGGCTTTTGG
>CAXUCF010000296.1:4236-4867 GCA_964249275.1 uncultured Lichenihabitans sp. | reverse complement strand
TGCTTGGACAGCGTCGGTGACAGGCTTGGAGCGCGTCATCGTTGACGATGTGCGATTCGAGAACGAGGTGGCGGCGGTGCGCACGCTCGGCGGAACGGTCATCGAGGTGCGCTGGCCGGGGCTCGCGCGGCTCCCGGGCGCCCCTGCCCTCGCGGGCAGACACGCACGGCTTGGGGTGGATGTGGGTCGCTACTCCCTCATCGCAGTGGACTTGCACTAATCACCGATCGGATGCGCGTCCAGCATCTGCGGTGAGGCGGCGCTGTCCTCTCGGCACCTTACGCAATGCGAGCCCTCTCGGGATACATTCGACCGATGTGCGCTCGAGAACGCCCGGCTACGGCGATTTCCTTGTTGGATTCGCTTTGCGACGTATGTGACGGATTCCCTACTAACATATTGTGATTGCTACCGAGCCGTTGCATCCTATGGGTATAGATACGGTTTTTGAGACGCATAGAGCGCGAAATGCTATAGGACAATCAGTGCTGCAAAAGCGAGATGAAGTTATCAAAATCCGTGACCTGACAGAAGTGTGCAAGGTCTATCTGTGCCATTCTGAGACGCTTCTCGCTTTTAATATATACTGTCAAACTGCACATGACGTATTGAGAACCGCCCCTCCTCGGCG
>CAXUCF010000296.1:3666-4226 GCA_964249275.1 uncultured Lichenihabitans sp. | reverse complement strand
GCTGTTAAGCATCCGTAGCTGTTCGGCAATCAAACCATGGTTGCTGAGTGACGACGCGCTTCACATCGCCGCCAGCGATTGGGAAAAGGTCCGGCAGCACTCCGCTGATTGGGCTGGCGTCTAGGATCAGGTCCGGCGCGCCCGGGCCGACTGCGAGCACCCGATCGACCATCGCGTCTTCGTAAGACGTGACCTCAATGCCGAACGCGCGTAGCGTTTTGATAGCTTTTCTCCGGTGTTCCTCAGGCTCCTCATAGCCGATTGCCCTCGATCCACTTGGCAATTGCCGCGTTGACCTCGTCGGGGCGTTCGAGCGTGAGTTCGTGGCCGCCCATGATCGTGGCCTCTGTCAGGTTGCTACAATCCTCCCGCATCGGATCGGCGAGCCGGCTATGCACCGTGTCACACACCGCGTCGTAGGCCGCGTGGAGGAACAACGCCGGAAGCGTCAGATGCCCGAAGCGCGGCGCCTCGGCCGCGTACGCGAGGTTGGCGGCATCGTTCATGTACCAAGCATCCGCCCCGGCAAAGCCTGTGGCCTCGAACGCGGATACCAACGT
>CAXUCF010000296.1:1654-3656 GCA_964249275.1 uncultured Lichenihabitans sp. | reverse complement strand
GCGCTGCGCGGGCCCGAACCAGCCACCGTTGGCACGTATGGCGGCGGAGTGGGCGGGTTTGCCGACGGCCTCGAAGGAGCCTGTCCGATAAAGTAGCGAGAGGGTCGCCCTCACGTCCGCCTCGAAATCGCGGGACGCCCGGCCGAAACGCTCCCGGTAGAATAGCCAGTAATCCCACTGGCCCACCGGGTAGGCGTCGGCCGGGTAGAGAGCACGGTCGACGAGGGGAACGAGGTTGGGCAACGCCAAGCCGCGCGCCAAGTAAGGCACGCAGAGGTTCACGACGCCCCGGCACCGTTCGCCATGGTGTGACGCCATCGCCCAGGCAATAGCGCTCCCCCAGTCGTGCCCAACCCAAATCGCAGGTTGTCCGCCCAGCGCGTCATGCAACTCCACCATGTCGCCGACCAGCTCGCGTACCGCGTATGCCGCCGTCATGTCCGGCAGTGAGGAGCCGCCATAGCCGCGCATGTCGGGCGCCACGCAGCGCCGGCCCGCCGCGGCAAATTGGGCCACCTGAGCGCGCCAGACCAGCCCGAGCTCCGGCCAGCCATGAATAAACACCATCAAGGGCCCGTCCGCCGGCCCGGCTTCGATCCAGGCGGTGCGGTGACGCGTCGTTGGCAGGTCCCGCCGCGCAAACGGAAGATCGGCTCCGGTCATCCTGGCAGGTCGGTCTTGGTGGCTGCAACGAAGCGCCAATCCGCCAGGGCGGCGTGCCGATGAGGCGCCGCCTCGACAGCGTAGGCCGGGCTGGCGACAACACTCTGCAACGCCTCGAAGCTGGGATACTCGACAATGGCGATGTCGTCCCAGATCTCGCCGGCCGCGGCGACCAGCGTGGCGTGGACTTGGCCGATCAAGACCGGCGCGAAGCTCGCACCCGGAGCCACCTGCCCGGCCACTTTGGCGAAGGCTGGAACGTAGCGGCCGAAGTAGGCCTCCTTGCCCGAGCAGGGCGGCAGCGCCGTCCCGTCAACATACTCCGCCTGCGTCCGGTAGCGGAGGAGATTGACCATCATGACCGGCCCGATGCCTTCCAAGGCCCGGGCGGCAGCCTCCAGCGCCTCCGGTGTCAGCTCAACGATTCCCATACCTCATTCCTTTCCGTCAGACCCTTGACGATCAATACAGGTGGACGTATTGCATGTCCATGGGCAGACCTTCTCTTCGCGGCAAAATCATCGAGTCCGGTTTGGCGACGGTCCACCGGCACGGTTTCGGCCAGGCGGGCATTCGTGACATCACCGCCGCGGCCGGCGTGCCGCAGGGCAGCTTCACCAATCACTTCCGGTCAAAGGAGGATTTCGGGGTCGCGGTCCTCGACCGCTACTTTGAAGGTATCCGGGCGACCATGGCGGCCACACTGGGAGACGCGTCTAAGTCCCCCCTTGAACGGCTCCATGCCTATTTCGACACCGTCACAGCCAGGCTCGCCGAGGCGGAATGGCACCATGGCTGCCTGATCGGCAACATGGGCCTTGAGACGGCCGAGCACAGCGACCTCCTGCGGGAACGCCTCGTCGCCGTGCTTGCGGGCGTCACTGAGCCATTCGCGCAGACCATTCGAGACGCCCAGGCGGCGGGCGAGATGCGCGACGACTTCGCGGCCGACGAGATCGCTGCGGCCCTCATGTCATCCTGGCAGGGCGCCATGCTGTGGATGAAGGTCCACCGTGCTGCGGAGGCAATCGAGCGTTTCAAGCGGGTGACGCTCGCGGCTTTCCTGGCGGCGCCCCGCCCGCAGGGTAGAGACGTTCCGGCGGACAACCCTCAATGAGCAACCCTGGCACAGCATCCGGCGATAGCACAGTTTTGTCAGTGAGCCCGACTCCAGACGGAAGCCACGCCTTGGCTGACGTGCGGACAAGCTCTGTTGAAGTCCTCGGCTCGCAGATGGCGTATGCCGATGCTGGCGAAGGACCGACCGTGCTGTTCCTGCACGGCAATCCCACCTCGTCTTACATTTGGCGAAACGTCATCCCGCACGTGGCGCCACAGG
>CAXUCF010000296.1:801-1644 GCA_964249275.1 uncultured Lichenihabitans sp. | reverse complement strand
GGATCTGATGGGAATGGGTCGCTCCGATAAGCCGAAAACCGCCTACTGGGTCGAAGACCACGCCCGCTACCTTCAAACCTTCATCGAGACGCTGGCACTCGATGGGATCGTTCTCGTCATGCACGATTGGGGTTCGGCGCTGGGGTTGGACTGGGCGCGACGCCATCCAGCCCGCGTCCGTGGGCTCGCATTGATGGAGTTCATCACGCCTATCCCGACTTGGTTGGACATGGGCGAGCGTGGCGCCGCGTTCTTCAAGGCATTTCGCGATCCCGAACAGGGCCGCCGCCTGCTTGTGGAGGAGAACGCCTTCATCGAAACGCTCCTGCCAGCGTCCATCGTGCGCACGCTGTCGCCAGAGGAGATGGAGGCCTACCGTCGCCCGTTTCTCGACCCAGCCGACCGGGAGCCGGTCTACCGCTTTCCCAACGAACTGCCGATCGCCGGAGCGCCTTCCGACGTCTGGGCCATGACGCAGGCCTACCACGAATGGCTGCTGCAGACCGACAAGCCCAAGCTGCTGTTCTGGGCCGAGCCCGGAGCGCTTCTCTCACCCGAACGGGCCGTCTGGTATGCCCAACATCTCAAGGCGTGCCGCACCGTGCCGCTGGGTCCCGGTCTGCATTACGTCCAAGAGGACCACGCGGACACGATCGGACGCGAAATCGCCAGCTGGCTTCAGACCCTGTCGTGATGCGGCTGTTGACCTGTTTGAGGAGAGCGCGATGAAGATCATGGCGTTGCTGACCATGGCGGCCGGCGCCGATCCAAACGCCTTTGCACCGCTCCTCGTGCCCGAAGAGCAGGTGCTCTGGTCCGCCTATCGCAAGGGCATTCTACGGG
>CAXUCF010000296.1:303-791 GCA_964249275.1 uncultured Lichenihabitans sp. | reverse complement strand
CTTGGAAGTTATGTTCGAACCAACCCTCAAACCGGGTCTGGCGGGACAGGACTGATCCCCGCCACCGCGGCCATCAACACGCCGGCTCATCCCGGAAGCCAGGAGCACCTGCAGTGGACATCTCGAAAGGTCGACGAGTCTTCGAACGCTATCTCACGGCCTGGTCGGCCATCGGTGCGGAAGAGCGGCAGCGCGTTTTGGAAGACACCGTGTCGGTCGAAATAGACTATTTTGACGCGATGGTCCGGCTAAACGGGCGGGACGCCTTGGGCGCCCATCTCACCGGCTTCCAACAACGACGACCGAACTACAGCTTCTCGCTAGCGCACTACCTGCAGCACAACGACGCCGTGCTGGCGAACTGGCTCATGAAGGACGACAGCGGCAAAGTCCTCGTGAGCGGGTATGACAGCATCAGGCTCGATACGGAAAATCGTCTCGCGCGCATCGTCGGCTTTTCCGATATTCCTGCTCAAAGCGGCAAGTGA
>CAXUCF010000296.1:0-293 GCA_964249275.1 uncultured Lichenihabitans sp. | reverse complement strand
GTCGAGGATTGCGACTACTGCGATCCTGGGCTCGAGTGCCGCGGCTACGCAGAGTTGCTCGTGAAGATGGATGACTCAAAGCAACGATTCCCCGGCGCGATTTTTCGCGTCGACGGCTTTCTTGAGCATCACGATCAAGCCGTCGCCAACTGGACGATGTTCGATGGCGTGGGAGCTGAATTTGTCAAAGGCGCGAGCCACGTCCGTTTTGGCCAAGATGGCCGCTTGACGCATATGACGGGCTTCTTTGAGCCTCCAGCAAAGGCGTTTCAGGCCGGCGATTGAGACGGACG
>CAXUCF010000295.1:0-5837 GCA_964249275.1 uncultured Lichenihabitans sp. | reverse complement strand
ATGGGTGGGTTGATGATTCGAAGACTTGCCCACCCATAGTTGTCAAACGGACTCTCAGACGTTCGCCCAGTCTTCCGTCCTCAAGCCTGGTACGCGGGCGAACTCCCGCGTATTGGCCGTCACGAGGACCGCGCCGCGGCGACGCGCCTGTGCGGCGATGAGGACGTCGTAGGGTCCGATCGGCGTTCCGGCCCGATCCAGGGTAGCGCGGATCTCGCCCGCCTGCTCGGCGTCCTCGGGCTCGAAGGGCAGGATAGTGACCGGCAGCTGCAGAAACAGCATCAGCCGATCGGCGTTCTTTTGCCGTCGCAAGCTTTTGAAAATGCCATATTGCAACTCGAACAGCGCGATGCTCGGCAATGCGACATCGCCCTCCAGGATCTCCCGCTTGAGCCGTTCTCCGAGATGGTGCGGCTTGCCACCCAGGAAGGCGATGACGACATTCGTATCGATACAGATCATCAATCGAAAGACACATCGTCATCGGGGGGCATTGGCGGCTGCTGCCGCCCTCCCTCCATGAACGGTATATCGTGATACTGTTCAAGCCTGTCGAAGATGGACTGAATCATGCCGGCATCTCGCTCCAGCGGCTCCAGCACCACGCTGTTCCCGACGCGGCGGACGCGCACTTCCTTGCCGGGCATGCGGAACTCCTTGGGCAGGCGGACGGCTTGACTGCGGCCATGCATGAAGAGTTTGGCGGTTCCGGTGTCGGCCATCATGACGCTCCACGCGGGATCCGAGGTGGTGGATACCACTGATATCTATCGAACCGTGACCCCGACAGCAAGGGTTTCCGTTCGAGGCTTGCTCCGGCCGCGATAGCGATGTCTCAAGTGGCAGGTGCGTGCAACCGCTCGTCTGACAGGGCCTTCGCCGACCCCGATCGAACCCGTCGGCCACCATTCCGCTTGGCACGCCGCCCCGCTTTGTCTACCTCGGATCCGAACCCGGCCGAGGCCCCGATGTCCAGCGATCTCCGCGAGTCCATCCGCTCCATCCCGGACTATCCGAAGCCCGGGATCATGTTCCGCGACATCACCACGCTGCTCGGCGATGCGCGGGCGTTCCGGCGCGCCATTGACGAACTGGTGCAGCCCTGGGCCGGCACCAAGATCGACAAGGTGGCGGGCATCGAGGCGCGCGGCTTCATCCTGGGCGGCGCCGTGGCGCACCAGCTCTCGGCCGGCTTCGTGCCGATCCGCAAGAAGGGCAAGCTGCCCCACGCCACCGTGTCGATCGCCTATTCGCTCGAATACGGCCTCGACGAGATGGAGATGCACGAGGATGCCGTGACGCCGGGAGAACGCGTGATCCTGGTCGACGACCTCATCGCCACGGGCGGCACCGCGACCGCCGCGGTGGCGCTGCTGAAACGCCTCGAGGTCGAGGTCGAGGCCGCCTGCTTCGTCATCGACCTGCCGGAGCTTGGCGGCGCGCGGAAAATCCGCGACCTCGGCGTACCGGTCCGCACCCTGATGGAATTCGCTGGCCATTGACGGCGGCGACACGGCCCGAGGCTCCGCAACTCCTCTGGCGCGCCTTCGACGCGCTGTCGCCCCGCGACCTCTACGACCTGCTGCGGCTGCGCGCCGATGTCTTCGTCGTCGAGCAGGCTTGCGTCTTCGCCGAGATCGATGGCCGCGACCCCGAGGCGGTGCACCTGCTGGCCCGGATACCGGGATCCGATGGCCTCGCCGGCACGCTGCGGCTGTTCCCGCCGGAGGCCGATGCTCCCGCGAGCATCGGCCGGGTCGCGACGGCGGCCTCGGCGCGAGGGCTCGGCCTTGGCCGCGCCTTGATGATGGAGGGCCTCGCCGAGGCGCGGCGGCGCTTCGGCGATACGCCGGTTGAAATCGGCGCCCAGTCGCGGCTCGAGACCTTCTACGCCGGCTTGGGCTTCATCCGCACCTCGCCCAACTACGACGAGGACGGGATCCTTCATTGCACGATGGTGCGAGCGGGAGAAGGCTGAAGGGGCGTCAATCGAGCGGGCGGTTCTCGCCGCGTGACCGGGTGAGATGGTCCACGCCAGTCGGCGGAGGATTTCAGCGGCCGAGGACGACATGTTAGGGTCCGAGATGGCCCGGTCCTCGTTGCCCATTCCGTCGCCGCGATTGGGAGCACCGTCTCTTCGGCGTGACGCCTACCCCTAACCGAAACGGAGACCTTCGTGTTGCTGAAATCAATCAAGCTGACGAACGTCTTAAGCTTCGGAGAGCGTTCACATGAGATTCTACTGCGGCCACTCAACGTGATCATCGGTCCGAACGGCTCTGGCAAGTCCAATTTGATCGAGGCCATTGACCTGCTGCGTTCCGCGCCGACGGACCTGCTGACCTCGATTCGGGACGGCGGCGGCGTGCGCGACTGGATGTGGAAGGGCGCAGCGAAGTCGTCGCCGGCTACGGTCGAAGCCGTCCTCGACAATTTCAGAGCGGGAGCGAACCTGCGTTACACGCTAAGCTTCAGGGAGGTGGCCCAGCAGTTCGAGATCGTCGACGAGCGCATTGAATACGATCGCCCAGCGGTCGGCCACGACAGTCCCTATTTCTTCTATCGCTTGCAGGATGGTCAAGGCGTGCTCAACGTCAAGGATGTCGAACGCCGCTTGTCGCGGCAGGAGGTCAGCCTAACGTCGTCGATCCTGTCCCAGCGCAAAGATCCGGACCAGTATCCGGAGATCACGCATCTAGGCAACGAGTTGCCGAAGATCAGCATTTATCGAGAATGGGGTTTCGGCCGTCATACGACCCCGAGACTACCTCAAAAGGCCGATCTTCCCAATGCAAGACTGGCCTCGGATGCGAGCAACCTCGGCATGGTTCTCAGTCGCCTCCGTCGTGACGGCGAAGTTCGGCAGCGCTTGTTGCAAGCTCTCCGCGTCCTATACGACGGCATCGATGACTTCGACGTCCAGATCGAGGCAGGGACCGTTCAGGTTTTCCTCCATGAGGGCAGGTACACCATTCCGGCGACCCGCCTGTCGGACGGCACCTTGCGCTACCTGTGCCTGCTCGCGATCCTGTGCCACCCCGAGCCGCCTCCGCTCGTGTGCATTGAGGAGCCGGAGCTTGGGCTCCACCCCGACGTCTTGCCCACTCTGGCCGAGTTGCTCAAGACGGCCTCGGAAAAGATGCAGCTCATCATGACCACCCATTCGGACGTGCTCGTCGATGCCATGACGGACAGGCCCGAAGCCGTGCTGGTGGCCGAGAAAGGGGAGGGCGGCACGACCCTCACACGCCTGAACGGCGAGCGCCTTCGGCCGTGGCTGGAGCGATATCGCCTCGGTCCGCTCTGGACGAGCGGCGAGATCGGCGGCACGCGATGGTGAAGCTTTACGTCGAAGGCGGGGGCGACTCTGCCGCCTTGAAGACTTCATGCCGCAAGGGCTTCTCGGACTTCCTCGGCAAGGCGGGCATCAGCAACAAGCCGCGGATCGTCGCGTGCGGCAACCGCCAGAACGCCTTCGACTCCTTCTGCATCGCTATCGGGAATGGAGAGGCCGCCTTTCTCCTAGTCGACAGCGAGGCCCCGGTGAACGCCAAGCACCAAGCGGGCAAGAAGGACGCCTGGCTGCCTTGGCATCACCTCAAAGAACGGCTGGGTGATGGATGGGACAGGCCCTCAAACGCCAAAGACGGGCATTGTCATCTGATGGTGCAGTGCATGGAAAGCTGGTTTCTCACGGATGTGGTGACCCTCACCAAGTTTTTCGGCCAAGGCTTTCAAGCAAAACAGCTCCCGTCGGTCAGCGGTGGGGTTGAGGACATACCCAAATCCAGGGTCTATCGAGGACTGCAAGCCGCCACCAAGGCTTGCAAGACGAAAGCTCCTTACGGCAAGGGCGAGCACTCCTTCAGCATCCTGTCCCTGATCGACCCGGCGATGGTCCTGTCGGTGTCACCTTGGGCCGCCCGCTTCGTTACCGGTTTGAAAGCTGCGATGGACGACTGAAACAGATGCGCTTGCTGGGATCTCTGGAGCGTCAGAGCCCAACCGGCACGGCACCACGGCATTCCCAGAACACCGAGCCGTCGAATTCGAACACCGTGTCGTCATGCTGGTTGGTGCCGGTATTGTGGTGGAAGACGAGGCCCCAGCCCGCCTTGGCGCCGGCGCGCTTGCCCGTCAGGGTCGAGGCATAGCCGATCGTGTCGCCGGGGTGGACGGGCTTGCGCCACTTGAGGCTGCGGAAGCCGGGTGACGGCCCGGGCTTCGAGGGCGTCTCGCCTCGCGCCTGCAACGACGCCATGGTGGCCTGCCGGCTGGCCACGTAGAGCTTCATCCAGACCGCGACCGTGTGCCAGCCCGAGGCCGCGAGCCGGCCGAAATGGCTTTGCGCGGCGGCCGCGTCGTCGAGGTGAAACGGCTGCGGGTCGTAGCGGCGCGCGAAACCGACGATCTCCTCGGCCGTGAAGGTGTGGGCGCCAAGGTCGAGCGTCGTCCCGACCACGAGGTCCTCGAAGAAGTCGCTCACGTCCGCGCCTCCGCGCTGCGCCGTTCCGGGCCGCTCGGCCGCGCCGCGTGGCTTTGCCGGGCCACCATGACGGCGTTGCTCTGCGTCATCACGCAGGCGCCATGCTGATTGAACAGCGAGATCGCGACCGTCACGAGGCCCATGTCGGGCCGCGACGCCGAGAGGCGCGCCCCTGTCACCCTGGACGTGAACCGCAGGGAGTCGCCGGGCCGAACTGGATGAGGCCATGTCACCTCGTCGATGCCGGGGGCTCCCAGCGACGCCGTGCGGCTGAGCACGGCGTCGAACAGCAGCCGCATGCCCAGCGCCGCGACGTGCCATCCCGGCAGCGGGATCCCACCCGACGCGCCGCCATCGTCGGCGATGCCCGGCGCGAAAGCGTCGGCGAAGAAGCCGGCATCCTCGGGCGTTACATGCAGGGTGGCTTCCGGCAGGTCGCTTCCCGCGGTGAAATCCTCGAAGAACAGCTTTGGCATGCTACCCGGGTCGCACGAGCCTGCCGAGACTTCAAGTGTGCGGACCGGTCGGCGCGACGATGGCGCGCGGGCCGCGCATTGAACCGGTTTCACCGAAGGCCGTTACCGGCCATGACACAACCGACCCCCGACACCGACACGGGCCGCATTGCCGAGGCCCGCCGCCGCGAGATGGCGATCGAGCATCTGCTGTTCGGGACTATCCGCTTCTTGGCGCATCGCCACCCCGAACTGCTCGGCGAACTCGACCGCAGCCTCGACCATCTCTGGGACAAGGCCGACGACGATACGCGGAACGACGAGGCCGTGCGCGATATCGCCCGCCGCTTCCTCAAAAGTCTCCACGTCGAGCGCTGAGCCCCATCAGGCGGGCTGCTCGCGGAAGGCGTAGACCTCCATGGGCTGGCCGACGCCGCGCAGCGGGAACGTGCCGACGTGCTTCAGCAGGGCCATGCAGCCGGTCTTGGCCACGAAGGCCGAAGAGAACAGCACATTGGGCGGCACCTCCTTGGTCAGGGCCTCTAGGCGTGACGCGATGTTGACGGCCGGGCCGATGACCGTGAAATCGAGCCGCGTGCGCGAGCCGATGTTGCCGTACATGACGTCGCCGTAATTCACCCCGACGCCGTAGCCGAGCGGCTCCAGGCCCTTGGCTTCGCGCAGGGCGTTCAAGGCCGCCATGGCACGGCAGATGTCCATCACGGCCCGCGTGGCCGCGGTGGCATCGTCTGGGAAGATGGCGAGCAGGCCGTCGCCCATGAACTTCAGGATCTCGCCGCCGTGTTGCTCGATCGGCTCGGACAGCGCGTCGAAATAGTCGTTGAGCAATGCGATCACGTCGTCGCGGGGCCAGAGATCGGAAATGGCCGTGAAAC
>CAXUCF010000294.1:0-5874 GCA_964249275.1 uncultured Lichenihabitans sp. | reverse complement strand
TCGACTACCGCTACCAGCAGCACTTCAAGGGCAAGACCGGCATGCACGGCATGGGACAGAACCGGGCCGGCGGCAAGGGCGCCGACGCGCTCATGAAGGTGCCGGCCGGCACCCAGATCTTCGAGGAGGACGGGGAGACGCTGCTGGCCGACCTCACCGCGGTGGGAGAGACGATCACGCTGGCGCGCGGCGGCAACGGCGGCTTCGGCAACGCCTATTTCACGACCTCGACCAACCGCGCCCCGCGCCACGCCAACCCCGGCCAGGACGGCATCGAGCGGACCGTGTGGCTGCGGCTGAAGCTGATCGCGGAAGCCGGCCTCGTGGGCCTGCCCAACGCCGGCAAATCGACCTTCCTGGCCGCCGTCTCGGCCGCCAAGCCCAAGATCGCCGATTATCCGTTCACCACGCTGAAGCCGGGCCTCGGCGTGGTGCGGCTCGGCGATCGCGAATTCGTGCTGGCCGACATCCCCGGGCTGATCGCGGGCGCCCATGAAGGGCTTGGGCTGGGAGACCGCTTCCTCGGCCATCTCGAGCGCTGCACCGTGCTGCTGCACCTCGTCGACGCCACCGGCGACCATGCCGGGCAGGTCTACAAGACCATCCGGCACGAACTCGAAGCCTATGGGGCGGGGCTCACGGACAAGCCCGAGATCGTGGCTCTGAGCAAGGTGGACGCGGTCGACGCCGAGACCCTGAAGACCCAGGCGGCACGGCTGAAACGGGCGGCGAAGCGCGCGCCGCTCACGCTGTCGGCGGTCAGCGGGGCCGGCATGACAGGGGCGCTCGGCGCCCTGCTGCAGGCCATCGACGAGCATCGGCGGCAGGCCGCCGCGGTCGACGCCCCAGCCTGGCAGCCGTGAGAGCCGGTCCGGTCTGGGCTCAAGCGGCCGCAGCGCGCCCGCTCGGTCGCGACCGAAGCTGGCCCTGGGGTCGACATCAGCCGATCCACCGCCAGATGCCTGCGGCCCATCCGGCAAGCGGGATGTGCGCCCAGGTCGCCGCGAGCCAAACCACGAGGCCGCCCGCGAGCGCGTGCATGCCGAAACCGCCAAGCCGCGCCTTCCCGGTGATGACGGCCGCGAACGGCCAGTAGCTCGTTCGCGTCTCCCACACCGGCCAGGTGTCCGGCTGCAGCCGCTGCTTCTTGCGATCTTGAAACGCGGCGCCGAGCAGCGCCAGCACCATGATGGCGGCTGCGACCACGATGTTCTTGCCGACCGGGTAGACCGCGATATGGCAGGCGCCCCAGAGCGTGAACGCCCACATCATCGGATGCCGCGTCACCGCATAGACCCCCCGGGCCTCGGACGGCACCTTGCTGGCCACCCCGGGTGACGGCAGCGCCGGGTTGCGAACGACCGATCCCATCAGCAATACGGAGGCCAGCAGCATGACGGCCGTCACGATGGCCCACAGCACGTTCCCCACGTCCCAGAGCGGCGCGGTCGTTGGCGCGGCACGATAGGTGAACGCCATCCAGGACAGGGTCGCCAGCGCGACCAGCGCGTAGACGCCGAGGAACGCCGCCTCCCCCACGGCTTGCACCAGCGGCCGGCGCAGCGGATGCGACAGCAGGAAATGTGTACCCACGAAGGCGATGGCAGCAGCACAAACGGGTGTTATGGCGTCCAAGTCTTCCTCCTGTTTCAGGACCGGGCGGGGTGATCATGCCCCGCCATCGTGACCTTGCGGGATCCGCCTTCGGCGATCTTGGCGACCATCGCACGCGGCAGCCGCCGCGTGGCAAGAGCCTGCGGACGGTTGGTGGCGCGCCCGGGGATCAGCACGGCGCAGTTCGCGTCGAAGGCCGCCAGGCTCTCGGCCACGATACGGCCGAGGCTGTCCATCATGCTCTTCGAGAGGTCGGAGCCGATCCGCCGGAAGAAGTTGGTCTCGACCGGACCGGGACACACGGCCAGAACGCGCGTGCCCTGGCGTCGCAACTCCCGCTCGAGAGCCTCGCTGAACAGCAGCACGTAAGCTTTCGTTGCCGCGTAGACGGCCGACCAGGCCAGCGTCTGGAAGGCCGCCGAAGACGCCATATTGATGAGCCCGCTGTTCCGGCCGAAAGCCCGCATGTCGACGCCGAACAGGTGCGTCAGCGTAGTTAGGGCAGTGACGTTGACGGCGATCTGCTCCTGCTCGCGCGTCAGATCGTGATCGAGGAACGCGCCCGCGAGGGCGAACCCGGCATTGTTGATCAGCGGGTTGATCTTCAGCCTCGCGCCTGCACTTCGGCATGGATCCGGGCCGGCGATGTGGGATCGGCGAGATCGGCCGCGATGACGGTGGCGTGGATCTTGTGCTGGGTCCGCAGCCTGGCTGCGACCTCCTCCAGTCTGCCGGCGTCGCGGGCAACGAGCACGACACTGGCGCCTGGTGCCGCGAGTAGTCTCGCTGCTTGGGCGCTCGTGCCACGCTCTCCCTGGAGGCCGGCGCCGAGGGACCCGACAGCCGTCAGGCGCGTGCGGCACTGTTGGCCAGCATCGTCGCCTCTGCAGCGTGACCCGGGGAGCGTCATGCCGTGACCAGAAGGGCTGAGTTGGCCTGCCCGTAGCCTGGCTTGGCGCGCCGTACATCCCACCCCGAACGGGGCGGCGGCATATCGGCCGCAAGGGAACAGCTCGGACGGGATCCGAAGCTGTCCAGTCAGCCCTCAGCGCGGGGCGCGCTTGGCCAGGATGCGCTGCAGCGTGCGGCGGTGCATGTTGAGACGACGCGCGGTCTCCGAAACGTTGCGGCTGCAAAGCTCGTAGATGCGTTGGATGTGCTCCCACCGGACGCGGTCGGCCGACATCGGGTTCTCGGGGACTTCCGCCTTGTCGTGGCGGGTCGCCATCAGGGCACCGTAGATCTCGTCGGCGTCGGCCGGCTTCGCGAGGTAATCGAAGGCGCCGAGCTTCACCGCCGTCACGGCCGTGACGATATTGCCGTAGCCGGTCAGGATGATGGCGCGGGCATCCGGCCGCTTCGACTTCAACTCCGACATGATATCGAGACCATTGCCGTCCGCGAGCCGCATGTCGATGATGGCGTAGGCCGGGGGGCGATGCTCGATGGCGCTCAGACCCTCGGCCACCGACTCGGCTGCTTCCACCTGAAAGCCGCGGCTCTCCATGGCGCGGGTCAAGCGGGTCAGAAAGGGCTTGTCGTCATCGACGATCAACAGCGATCCGTCACCATGGAGGCGCCCCGGCTCGGTGCCGGACGTGCTTTGCAGGCTCATGCCCTTGTTCCTCATTGCGCGGCGGCGAACCGGTTGCCGCCATTCCGGACGACTTTGGCACGCCAATATCGGGGCCCGCATTACAGGACGAACCACTCCGACGCCGTGCGGCCATCTCCACGATCTATGTAAGGCGGAAATCAGAATAGAACAGGGGAGCGGCGGCTTACGCCCGGCGCGCCGCGCTTGGTGTCGCGTTCGAAGCTGGAGCGAGACCAGGATACGGTGACGACCGCACCGGTCTGAGGCGTGGACGCATTGGCCATGGTAACGATCGCACCCGATCGTTCCAGGAGGGTCTTGGCGATGAAGAGGCCGAGCCCCAGGCCGGATCCCGCTTCGGACTTGGCCCGGCGGCCCGACCCTCGGCTGGTGACGTAGGGTTCGCCGAGCCGCGATACGATGTCGGCCGCGAAGCCCGGCCCGTCGTCGTTGATCGTCACCGTGACCCGGTCGCGCGCCCAGTGAGCATCGACCTGCACGGTTTGCCGGGCGAAATCCACCGCGTTCTCGACGAGGTTGCCGAGCCCGTACAGGATGCCCGGGTTGCGGGTGCAGAAGGGTTCGGCCTCGGCGCCCTGTGCCGTCACCGTCACGGCGACGCCGAAGTTGCGCTGCGGCCCGACCACGTCCTCGAGCAGATGGCTGAGGCTCATCTCCTCCAGCGGCCCCGCCGTTTCGGTGCCGAGCGACGTCAACTTGGCCAGGATGGCGCGGCACCGCTTGGCCTCCTGATCGAGCAGCCGGATATCGTCGGCGATCGTGGCGACCTCGATCGTGGTGCCGGCCTTGGCCAGAACGCCGAGCGTCTCCTTCAGCACCAGCGTGATGGTGGCGAGCGGGGTCCCGAGTTCGTGGGCGGCAGCGGCCGCGAGCCCGTCGAGCTGCGTGAGGTGCTGTTCTCGCGCCAGCACGAGTTCGGTCGCGACCAGGGCGTCCGAGAGCTGCCGCGCCTCCTCGGCGACACGCGACGCGTAGACGCCGATGAAGCCGACGCCCAGCACCACGGCGCACCAGATCCCGGCGCTGAACAGGAAAGGCAGATGCATCTCCTCGCCCGGATGCCACGGCAGGGGCCTGTGCCAGCGCACCAGCAGGCTCGCCGCCACCACGGTCAGGCCGCCCAGGAACAGCGTCCGCATCGGCGAGAGCGACGCGGCCGAGATCATGACCGGGGCCAGGAACAGCATGGAGAACGGGTTCTCGAGCCCGCCCGTCAGGAACAGCAGGGCCGACAGCTGAACGAGATCGTAGCCGAGCAGCAAGGTCGCGGGGCGGTCCTCCAGGCGATGGGTCACGGGCAGCCGCAGCCGCAGCCCGATGTTGACGGCGGCCGACGCGCCGATCACGAGGAGGCACCAGCCGATCGGCAGCGGGAAGCCGAGGGCGTAGCGCGTGAACAGCACGGCCGTGGCCTGCCCGGTCAAGGCGAGCCAGCGCAGGCGTGAGAGGGTGTTCAGCCGCAGCCGCCGGGCGGGTCTGCCGAGGTCGATATCGGTCAGGTCGTACATGAGGGGGCGCAGTTTTCCTGAAGGTCGGCGCCGAGCCCGGCCGCCGCGGGTCGCTTATAGCCGGATCCGTCGCGCATCGGTGCGTCCGCGCGCTTTTGCCCACCGGGCGTTGGCTGGCTTTGGGTTCGGCTCCCTGCTTCACCTAGTCTATAAGGCCGACGATATGCATCAGATCTCGCCCACACCGGCCTCCAACGGGCCGTGCTCGTCCGCGACCCGCTCGTCCGCCCTGCGGACCGGGGCATCGCGGCCCGCCATCGCGCTGCGCCACCTGACGAAGCGCTACAAGGGCACGACGGCGGTCGACGGCCTGACGCTGTCGATCGAGCCGGGCTCCGTCTGCGGGCTCCTCGGCGGCAACGGCGCCGGCAAGACCACCACGATCGGCATGATCATGGGGCTGATCCTTCCCACCTCGGGCAGGGCCGAGGTGCTGGGTACCGACATGGCGACCGACCGCCATCGCGTGCTCGGCCGCATGAATTTCGAGAGCCCCTACGTCGACATGCCGCACCGGCTGACGGTTCGGCAGAACCTCGACATCTTCGCGCGCCTTTACGGCATACCGGACCGCAAGGCCCGCATGGCCGACCTCGGCCGACAACTGGCGCTCGACGCGTTTCTCGATCGGCCGGCGGGCCGGCTGTCGGCCGGGCAGAAGACCCGGGTGGCGCTCGCCAAGGCGCTGCTCAACCGCCCCGAGGTGCTGCTGCTCGACGAGCCCACGGCCTCGCTCGACCCCGATACGGCCGACTGGGTCCGCACCATGATCGAGGATTACCGCCGCGACCGCGGCGCCACGATCCTGCTGGCGTCCCACAACATGGCCGAGGTGGAACGTCTCTGCGACCGCGTCGTCATGCTCAAGGCCGGATGCCTCGAGGCCGACGGGTCGCCGGCCGAACTGCTGCGCCGCTTCGGCCGCCCGACGCTCGAAGACGTGTTCCTCGCCGTGGCGCGCGGGGTCCCCCCGGAACTCGCCCGACGGGAGAAAGGGACAGCCGCTTGACCTTGACCGATCACTTGGCGTTCTCACCCGCCCGCGTCGCCGCGATGGTGACGCGCTACTTCTACCTGCTGCGCTCGTCCTGGCCGAGGCTGCTCGACCTGCTGTATTGGCCGACCGTGCAGCTC
>CAXUCF010000293.1:0-5900 GCA_964249275.1 uncultured Lichenihabitans sp. | reverse complement strand
GGCGGGTGCTGACCGTGACGGGCCTCGGCGAGGACGCGATCGATCACCTCAGGGCTTATGAGGCGCGACATCGGGGACGGCCGGTCGGCGCCTTGACTCGCGTTAGTCGCCCGCCCCCCACGCTGGCGGCCTACGTAGCGGGACTCGCACCTCCGACCGGGTTGATCTTATGGGATCGGGACGAACGTGATCTCCAGGCGTCCGCCAAGGGCCTTGGCGGCTTGCTCCAGACGATCGAGCTTCGTCCGGTGCATCGGGTCGAGGATGCGGCGGACCTCGCTTTCATCGACGTTCAGCTTCCCGGCCAGCGCGACGCGAGTGATGCCGCCCTGACGAAACGCAGTGTAGACGGCAGCTTTCGCCACGATCTCGGCCGGGGGGGCGACCATGTGGGCGCCCGGTATATCTTTGGACGGCGGGGGAATGTCCTCACTGTCGAGGATGCGCCCGCGCAGCGCCTCGCGCAGGCAGTCGACGGCTTCGTAAGCAGCATCAGCTTCAGAGTGACCGAAAGTCAGAGCCTCCGGAAAGTCGGGAAAGCTGACGATGAATGGCCCTTCCGGGCCCTGTTCAATGATCGCAGGATAGATGAAAGCTCCGGCCATGGTGGGACTTTGGGTTGGTGAGGGGACAGGAGCAAGCCGTGATCGATGTCGAACTCATAGCGAGTCCTTGTCGAGTCCGAGTTGTTTTAGCACCACATTGACGTAGTCCTTGGGAAGCTCTCCACTCTTAACGATGGTCTTGCGACCGTCGACATATACCGTTCCATGGCTACCTTTGCCCTCGCCGGGCCGCCAGTCATAGACGTTCGCATTCTGCTTACAAAAATGCCTCAAGGCGCGGAGGAACTGATCGCGGTTCATTCAAGCGACCCCTCATCGTTCATCTCCTCCAAGTGGTTACGTTTCAAGTTGTATCGTTGCATCGGATTATCGGGCAAAAATGACCGCACATCAAGAGGACGAAAGAATGCTGGAAAGCTGTCGACCGGAGGGCAGCTTTCCACCGCCAGCAATGGACGGACCTGCTTCCTCAACTCTGGCGGGATCGCTGGCCGGCGTCGCTGTCCCCTGTAGTCACGCGCCCTTCATGCTGGCCGCCTAGGGCTGCCTCTCGCTGGACAGTCGAAGGAGCGATCATGAACGTCCTGGGCGGAACTGCATTGGCGGGCCTTGCGCTCGCAACGGGCTTGACAGCTGCCATCGCGGCCCCGGCCCCCTACGCCCATGTGCTGCTCATCAGCATCGACGGCATGCACGCGCTCGATCTCGCCAACCAGGTGGCGGCCCGCCCGAACGGCACACTGGCGGCTCTGAACCGTACCGGCATCGTCTATTCCGATGCCAGCACGCCGATCATCTCGGACTCCTTTCCGGGCCTCGTGGCCCAGGTCACGGGTGGCGGCCCGCGCACCACCGGCATCTATTACGACGACAGCTACGACCGGACGCTCTTCGCACCGGGCTCCGACTGCAAGGGGCTGCCCGGCACCGAGGTGGCCTTCGCCTCCGACATCGACGTCGATCCGAAGCGCCAGGACGCCGGAGGCACCATCGGCAGGCCGATGACGCAGATCGATCCGAAGAAGCTGCCGCTGCGCAAGACCGCCGACGGCTGCACCCCCGTCTACCCGCACGACTATCTGCGCGTGAACACCGTCTTCGAAGTCGTGCACGCTCATGGCGGCCGCACCGCTTGGTCGGACAAGCACCCGGCCTACGAATGGCTCGGCGGGCCGTCGGGCCAGGGGCTCGACGAACTCTTCGCGCTCGAACAGGACGCCTTGATCCTCGGCACCAAGGTAACGACGACAGGCAGCTTCAGGGCCGAACGCGACTTCGACGAGACCCGGGTCAAGGCGCTTCTGAACGGGATGAAGGGCCTTGACGGCACCGGCACCGTCAAGGCGGGCGTGCCGGCGCTCTTGGGCATGAACTTCCAGGCGGTCAGCGTCGGGCAGAAGCTGCCCGAAGCAGGTCCCGGCGACGCGGCCGGTCTGAAGGGCGGCTATGCCGATGCCTCCGGCAGGCCCAACACCGGGCTCGAGGCGCAGTTCGATTACGTGGACGCCGCGCTCGGCGAACTGGTGGCCGGCTTGCGGGAGAATGGCCTCGCCGAGTCCACGCTGGTGATCGTGTCGTCGAAGCACGGCCAGTCGCCGATCGACCCCGCCACCTTTCAGCCGATCGATGACGCGCCCTACGAGCAGATCCCGGGCCACGCCTTTCACGTCGCGGACGATGGCGCCCTGATCTGGCTGAAGCCCGAGGAGCGGGCCGAGAAGCTGCCCGCGGCCATCGACTATGTCGAGCACAAGATGAAGCCGCTCGGCATCGGCCAGCTGTTCACGCCGGAGGCGATCGCGGTGATGTTCGCCGATCCCGCGCGGGACAGCCGCGCGCCCGACATCGTGGTGGGTACCGATCCCGGCGTCGTCTACACATCGGGCAAGAAGATCGCGGAGCACGGCGGCCTGAACTTCAACGACCGCAACGTGGTGCTACTGGTCTCAAACCCGGCTCTGAAGCCCTCCAGATTGACCGGGGCAGTCGCCACGGCGCAGATCGCCCCCACCATCCTGATGGCGCTCGGCTATGCGCCCGACGAGTTGCAGGCGGTGTCGGCCGAGCACACGCCGAGCCTGCCGGGCCTGCCATTCTGACGCGGCTCTATCTACCGTCCCGCATGGCCTTGAGCACGCTCTCGCTGGCGCGGCCGTTGGGCGTCATGCCGAGCGATTGCTGGTAGCTCGCGATGGCGGCGCGGGTTTTCGTGCCCATCACGCCGTCGCGGTTGCCGATGTCGTAGCCTTTGCCGGCCAGACGTTCCTGCAAGTCCCGGCGGTCGACCCGCGCCAGGCCGGGATCGTCGGTTGGCCAGGGCGTGACCAGAGGGCCGCCGCCGCGCAAGCGATCCGACAGGTGGCCGATCGCCAGTGCATAGGTCTCGGCCGCGTTATAGGCGTAGATGGCGTCGAAGTTGCGCGTCACCAGGAAGGCGGGGCCGTTGCGCCCGGCCGGCAGCAGCAGCCCCGCCTCCGCCGATCCGAGCGGCGCGCCGTCGATCCGCCTGATGCCGTGCGCGGCCCAGAACGACATCGGGTGCCGGTTCTTGCGTCCGCTCGGGCCCGTGAAGCCCGTCGGCAGCTTGACCTCGAAGCCCCCGGGCCGGCCGGCCACCCATCCCGATTTGCGCAGGTAGTTGGCGGTCGAGCCTAAAGCGTCGGGAACCGAGGCGATGATGTCGGGATGACCATCGCCCTCCATGTCGATGGCATTGCGCGCAAAGGTCGACGGCATGAACTGGGTATGCCCGAAAGCACCCGCCCAGGAACCGACGAAGCGATCGGGCTTGACGTCGCCCCGCTGCAGGATCGACAGCGCCGCCAACAGTTCGCTCTGGTAGTAACCGGGCTTGTGGCCGTAGCAGCTCAGCGTCGCCAGCGATTGCACGACGGGCCGGTTGCCGAAGTTCCTGCCGAAATCCGACTCGACGCCCCACAAGGCCACCAGCACGTAGCGGCTGACGCCGAAGCGGGCTTCGATGCGCCCCAGCGCATCTGCGTAGCGGTCCAGCATGGCCTTGCCGTCGTCGACCCGCTCCTGGTCGACGAGACCGGCCATATAGTCCCAAACCGGTGTGGTGAATTCTGGCTGCTCGTCCTGGAAGTGCAGGAAATCGTTGGGCTGCAGATTGTCGGGGGCGGCGTCGAAGGTTGCGGCCGAGATGCCGTGGCCGGCCGCCGTGGCTTTCAACTGCGCGAGGCAGGCCGGGAAGTCGGCGGCGGCATGGACAGGCCCTGTCGTCAGTAGCGAGGCCGCGCAGCCGGCGGCGAGAAAGACCGACCTCATCGATGGCTCCCGGTACCACGGATCGCGGAGCGGGACGCTAACCCATGCGAGGCGACGTGCATAGCCGAGCCGTGCCGGGCAGCGGTTCCCGTCTGCTCCCCGGCCCGTCACCCGAACGCCCGCCACTCCACGCGGCCTTGCCGGGCAGAGCGTTGAAGAGCTCCGCCCGCGTCGCCGGCACACCATGCCCCGGCCAGACATCAGCGCGGGGAGCAAAGGCGGCTCGGCACGCATACCGGGCACCGAGCCGGCCATGACGCCGAAACGACAGATGCTGCCCATCGGGCAGGGGTGCCGTCTGGGCCATTCAGCGCTTCGTGGCGTCGCCGCCCCCCTTCACCTCGTTGTCATCGCCATCGATCTCGTCGGCGGAATCGTCCTGCGACAGGATCTCGTCGAGCTTGTCGACGATGATGTCGATCTGGTCGCGCGTCGCGCTCAGTTCCAGAACGTGTCCGGCCTCGTCCTCGATATGGAGGCTGAACGCCTTGTCGGCCTCGAGGACCGTGAACTTCGCAAGCTTCTTGACGTCGGCCATGGCTGGTCTCTCCTGGGTTCGTGGCCCGACTCAACGCGCCGGGGCGGACCGGATGGGCGCGACCTTTCGACCTGTCCGCCAGGACGGCGATTCAGGCCCAGGGGCGCAACGCCGCCGTGGCGGTCTCATAGCGGTCGATCGCGTCCGTCTTGGCCATGGTCAAACCGACATCGTCGAGGCCTTGGAGCAGGCAATGCTTGCGGAACGGGTCGATGTCGAAGTGGACGACGCCGCCGTCCGGGCCGCGTATTTCCTGCGCTGCAAGGTCGACCGAGATGCGGGCGTTGGCGCCGCGGTCGGCATCGTCGAACAGCGCTTCGAGCACGTCGGGGCTCACGACGATCGGCAGGATCCCGTTCTTGAAGCAGTTGTTGTAGAAGATGTCGGCGAAGCTCGTCGAGATCACGCAGCGGATGCCGAAATCGAGCAATGCCCAGGGCGCGTGCTCGCGTGAAGAACCACACCCGAAATTGTCGCCTGCCACGAGGATCGAAGCGCCGCGATAGGCGGGCCTGTTCAGCACGAAGTCGGGGTTGTCGGAGCCGTCGTCGTTGTAGCGCAGCTCGGCGAACAGGCCCTTGCCGAGACCGGTGCGCTTGATGGTCTTGAGATATTGTTTCGGGATGATCTTGTCGGTATCGACATTCGCGACCTTCAGCGGCGCCGCTATGCCGCTCAGGTGATCGAACTTGTCCATGACGCTGCCTGGCTCGGTTGAGGACACCGGAGGCGCTTCATGAAGGCCCCGCCGGCTGCGGTCAAGACGATGGCGGCTTCACTCAATCGTCCGTCGTCGAACGAGGCTTTCTCAAGGTCGCGGTGCTGATCCGGTCCATCGACCGTGCGGCAGTGCCGGAAAATCGATCGGTCGAGAGGTCGGTCGCGCGGACGTGGAAGCCCTGGCTCTGGCTCGAAGCCGCTGCGCCGCCGAGAGTCCCGAGGCTGGCCTGGACGGCCGGGCGCAAGGCTGACATCGACGAGCCCAGTCCGCCGCGGCCCGGGCTGCGCTCGGCCGGCGTCGCGGCCGTGAGGCTGCGGAAGTTCGACCGGTCGAGCCGAGCCGCGACGAGTGGCGGCCGCGCGACCGGAAGCGGAACCGCCGCCGGCAGCATCGCAGGCGCGGCATAGGACAGGAGATGGGCCGGCGCAGAACCGGTCCCCTGCCCGAATCCCTGGGTGATGACTGCAGGAAGCGCAGGTCGACCCGCGACCGCTGCCGCCGCCAACATCCCGATGGCGTCGCGCGGCGCGCCCGGGGCGTGGTCGGTGCGAGCGGCCATCTCGGTCGGCCGATTCGGTGGAAGCGGCAGTCCGGGGCCGCTGGTCGCAAACTCGACCGGACGGCGCGGCGGCAGCGGTGCACCGCCCCTCGTGGCTGCTTCGGGTAGCAGCGCCGCCACCTGAGCGGGAGTTGCGGGCGGAGCCGCGGGTGGCGCGGGAGTCTCGGCCGGCGGCGCGCGGGGGCGGGCGGGGGCCGGGGGGGGCCCCGCGCCCAGGGGCGGGGCCGC
>CAXUCF010000292.1:0-5906 GCA_964249275.1 uncultured Lichenihabitans sp. | reverse complement strand
ACTTGCGCGACAGCGGCCATTCGGCGCCCGAGCCGTCGCACAGGATGCGGCAGAAGACTTTCGCGCCGGGGGCCGCGCGGGCGATCTTCTCGACCTCGGCCTCGCAATCGACCGCGAACAGGCTCACGCCCTGCCCGTGCGCCCGGGCGATGTCGCGCTCCTTCTTGATCGTGTTGCCGAACGAGATGCGGTCCGGCGCAGCACCGGCCGCCAGCACCTGCTCGATCTCGACCACGGAGGCCGCGTCGAAACAGGATCCGAGCGTTGCCAGGAGATCGAGGACTTCCGGGGCCGGATTGGCCTTCACGGCGTAGAACACGCGCGTGTCGGGCAGCGCCTTGGCAAAGGAGATGTAGTTGTCCCGCACGACGTCGAGGTCGAGCACCATGCAGGGGCCGTCGTCCTGGCGGCGGCGGAGGAAATCGACGATACGGTCGGTCATGGCGGCATCCCTTTTGGCGCCGCGAGGCGCCGAAGACGAAAAGAAAGGGTGCGGGGACAGCCCGTCGTTCGCTCGCGCGGTGGAAACGCGAACGGCGACGGCACATGGCCAACCGCGACCGGCCGGACCGACGATCCACGGAGACCGTGGATCGGCGACGCGCCGATCAGATGCTGCGCCGTTGGCTCACGCCCGAATCGGCCGAAGCCGACGCGTGAAGAGCCATCGATTGGAAAGGGAGTTCCCCTTCCGCACACCCGGCAAGATAGACAAGCCTCTTCGGTAAGCCGGCCTTTGGAGGGCCGACAGAGACGAAAAAGCCCGGTCCGTCGTTGCTTTAAGTCGCGTCCCCCGTTTGGCGGGGTTCGCCGGTTCGCCTCCGGCTGTCGGTTGGTACTGACGGTTTATCGGCCTCTTGTCCGAACCCCGCCAACCGACACACGACCACAGGCACGTGCGAAATTGGGCAAGCAAAGAGATAGGGAAAACCCAGCGCCGGCACAAGCGTTTTCTGGAAGTTTTTATGTCGCGGCCGACCGAAGTTAACGTATGGAAAGCCTTGGGCAATTTTCAAGGTTGCGCAGGCCTTGCGCCGGTGGCGCGAAGCTTAGGACGCTCGCCCGTTCGCGCGTCGAAGTGCAGGCGCACGTGCCGGCGGGCGGCGCGTGTCGCGACGCGGCAAACCAGCAGGCTTCCCGGGGTGCGATCCGTCCCGCTCAGAACGTCGGCGCGCCTGCGGGGGACGGCACTTCGCCAGGTGCGACCGGAGGCACGCTCCAGCCGGGCGGGTCGACGACGTCGACACCGGGCTGCGGCGCCTCTGTCGGCTCGTCTCGCGCATCCTCGCCCTGGGCGGGCGGGTAGGCCGGCACCGAACCAGGAACGGAAGGATCGGCCGGGTCGTTAGGGTCGGTTTTGGGCCGCGGCTTGTAGTCCGGAGGAAGATCGGTCGGCATCGTGAGCATCCCCTTGGCCGGCCGGAATCGACCGTACCGTCATGGGACCAACGCCCGGACCCGCGTTACGGTGCCGGGGCGCCACGCCGACCGTTACCTCGCGAGGGACACGCCTCGCTTTTCCGGGCGCATCGCGGTGCCCCAGGTTTCGGCCCCGGCTTCGATCTGGCCGAACAGGACGAGCCCGGCCACGCCGCCTTCCATCGACAGGCTTTCCTTCGTGCAGGCGCTGGCTATGGCGCGTCCGTGCTCCCGCAAATGGGTGCGGGCGTTGCAGAACAAAGCCAGCGCCGCGCGCTCCGACGCCTGGAGCAGCAGCGAGATGTTGCGAGCTTCCTCGGGCGTCGATCGGCAGACCTGGCCGAAAAGTTCTTCTTGGACCTGCGCACGATTCTTCGTGCCGCTGTAGGGACCTGCATGTGCCTGCGTCATGGATCGGTTCCTCGACCGAGAACATCCGCCGATCTTGCCTAAGCATGGTTAACAACACCTTGTGAGTCGTTCGCGCCCGCCGCGGTCGGCCGGCTTCGGCCCTGCCCGGCCTTCCGGCCCGGGAACGTTGCCGCCAGTCGAGAGTTAGTCATCACCAACGACATGACGACCTGCGAGCAGGTTGTTTCGACTTGTCGAGATCACGAGCCGCTCGTTACGCGGGCGACCATGAACTGGAGGATACATTGCGCATTCTGATCGCACTCACGGCTGCAACGATGTTGATGGTGAGCCCTGTCGTGGCTCAATCTACACAGACGGCACCTGCCGGCACCAGCGCTCAACCCGCGTCCCCAGGCACCGACACTGCTACGGGTTCGTCGAACCCGGCCGTGAACACCAATGGGAACACGGGCTCGGACGTCAATGCGTCCGGCACCGTCAATGTGGTGGCCATGTCGGCCTTGGAGAAGGGTGCGAACAGCTTCACCGAGGGGCAGGCCAAGTCTCGCATCAGCAGCGCCGGTTTCACCAACGTGTCCGACCTCAAGAAGGACGACCAGGGTGTCTGGCGCGGCACGGCAATGCGAAACGGCAAGAGCCAGCAGATCGGCTTCGACTACAAGGGCAACATCGGCGCTCAGTGACGGCGGCGAACGAAGCCGCGACCCAACGACCAAACCGAACCGGAGATGACGTCATGGTAACCAAGACAGCGACCGCGCTCTATCATCGCTATGACAGCGCCGTCGAGGCCGTCCGCAAGCTCGAAGCGGCCGGCATTCCACACAGCGACATCAGCATCGTGTCGAACGACGAGGAGAACCGGGGGACGCATGCCGACCATCCCGGAACCGGGACCGGTGCTTCGCTCGGTACCGTCGTCGGCGGCGGCGCCGGCCTTCTGGCCGGTCTCGGCATGCTGGCGATCCCGGGCCTTGGCCCGGTCGTTGCGGCCGGCTGGCTCGCCTCAACGCTCGTCGGCGCCGGCGGCGGCGCGGCTGCAGGCGGCCTCGTGGGTTCGCTCACCGACGCCGGCATCGAGCGCTCTGACGCTGATGCCTATGTCGAGGGCGTGCACCGTGGCGGGACACTGGTGACGGTCCGCACAGACGAGGCCTTGATCGACCGCGCCGCCCAGATCATGGACGTCGACGGCGCTGCCGACCTCGACGAGCGCCGCACGGCCTGGGGCACCGATGGCTGGACCGGCGGCACGGGAGCCACGGCAACCGGATCGACAATGACGGGCTCGACCGGCGTCGGCGAGACGATCCGTGAGGGCGCAAGCCGGGCCACCGGCGCTGTGGAGCGCGCGGGCGCCCGCGTAGCCGACGCCATCACGCCTTCGACCTCCACGACGGGCTCGACCCTGGGCGCCGATGCAATGGGTTCACGTTCCGGCGCCATGAACACCGGCACCCGCACGGGCCTCTCCGATCAGCCCGGCCGCAGGGTCCGCATCTACTGAGCGTCGGAAGGGAGCGGCGCCACGCACGACGGTCGCCGGACCTGCCGAGATGAATGCCCGCCAGCCGCTCGCCCGGTTGGCGGGCATTTCTCGCTTGGATTCACCGTGTTGTCGTCTGATCCGGGACTCTCGGCCTGTTTGGTCGGACCATCGGTCGACCTTGGTGATTGCGTCCTCAGCCTGCTCAGTCCTTTAAGGCCGCGGAGTGGGGCGGGGCGGCATTCCAAGGTGAATGTCTCGCACAGGATGAGCCGCGATGGACCCCGCATCCGACAGCCGCGCGTCGGCGCCGATCCGCTATCGTCTGACTCCCCGGATCGCGACCGACGGCCGTGTCTCGATCACGCTGCAGCTTTATCGGGGCAACACGGTCGCCTCGACATCCCCGGTCGCCACTGTCGCGCAACGGGACGCTGCCGACGTCATGCACAAATGCAAATTACGCTTTGCCACGCTGGGCGTCGAGGGGATGCCTCGCGAGGCACTCGGCGCAAGCCGCGTCTCGTCGCGGGAGACCGACAGGGCGCTCTCCAGCATTTCCCCGGCGACCCGCTTGAAGTTCAGGACCAAGTAGCGCGCGTCCGCCGGCCGTCTCGCGAGGCCTGCGATCCGGAAGAGACCGAGCGAAGCCCAGCGGGCTGCGCCCTTGTTCTGCGCCTCATCCGACAGCCTAAAAGCCACTTCAAGGCGTCAGGGAGCCGGCTACGCCTGCCGTCCTCGCCCGTCCGGTGCTCGCCCTGCGGGTTGCTCTCCGCTGCGGCCTCGGGACGGCTCATGGACACTCTCCGCAGTCAGGAACGCAAAGAGGCATTGACGAAAGAAGGATCTTGTAGCAACGTTTATATAGATGGATTTGCCTCTGCGAACAGGAGTGCCGCCCATGACCATCACCACCCTATCCAGCAGGGAGTTTAATCAGGACACTAGCCGGGCCAAGAAAGCCGCCTCGGCGGGCCCCGTTTTCATCACCGACCGGGGCAAGCCCGCCCATGTCCTGCTCAGCATCGAGGAATACCAGCGTATTTCGGGCCAACGTCGGAACATCGCTGACCTGCTCGCCATGCCAGGACTTGCGGATATCGAACTGGAAATCCCACCCCGCACCGAGCGAGCAGGCCCCGTGGACCTGTCCTGATGCTCCTATTGGATACCAACGTCGTTTCGGAGCTACGCAAGGTCAGGACCGGCAAAGCCGACCCGAACGTCACCAAGTGGGTCGAGACCCTGGATACGGCGAGTCTGTTTGTCTCGGCGATCACCATTCACGAACTGGAGATCGGTGTCGTGCTGGCACAGCGACGCGATCCGCCACAAGGCGCGTTGCTCAGGCTTTGGCTTGAAACCCTTGCCCTACCTGCCTTTGAGGGCCGAATCCTAGCGGTCGATGCTGCTGTCGCCAGGAGAGCAGCTAAATTCCATGTCCCCGATCCGCATCCGATTAATGACGCATTGATCGCAGCCTCGGCGCTGGTGCATGGCATGACAGTCGTGACCCGCAATCTCGCCGACTTTGAGTTAACCGGCGTGCCGCTGCTGAACCCGTGGACCGGTTCCCAATGACTGATTGCGCCGCGCCCGCCAGCAACGCTGCATCGAACAGGCCGGCGAACTCGCGATCGGCGCTGCACCCCCACCGACCCACCGGGGCCAGGTGTGGGTTTATCTGCACCAGATCGGGACCTGCGGCAGACTGGGGCCTGATTGGCCAGCACGGTTAGGGCATGACTTGGGCGACCTCGGCTGGACGATCCGGCAGCAGATCCGGCTTTTGGACCGTTGGCGAAGCGCTCTGCCCAACGGGTCGTTGAAGTGTCGTCACCGCTGACCGAAGCTGGCGCCGTCGAACAGGTCCTTGAAGGCGCGCGGCTGCGACCGCCAATATTGCTTCGGGGCCGCCACCTTGGCGCCGAGTGCCGCGGCCGCGTGCCAGGGCCATCGCGGGTCGTAGAGCATGGCCCGGGCCAGCGACACGGCATCGGCCTCGCGGCCCGCCACAATGGCCTCGGCCTGCTCGGGCTCGGTGATCAGCCCGACCGCGATCACCGGCACCCCGACCGCGTCCTTCACGCGGGTCGCGAAGCCGACCTGATAATTGGCGTGTAGCGCGATCTGCTGGCGCGGCGACACGCCGCCCGACGACACGTGGACGGCGGCGCAGCCGTGCCGCTCGAGGAGCCGCGACAGCACCACCGTGTCGTCGATGTCCCAGCCACCCTCGACCCAATCGGTGGCCGACAGCCGGACCCAGACCGGCCTCTCGGGCGGAAAGGCCGCCCGTACCGCGTCGAAGACCTCGATGGGAAAGCGCATGCGGTTCTCGAGCGAGCCGCCGTACTGGTCGGTCCGCCGGTTGGAGAGCGGCGACAGGAACTGGTGGAGCAGGTAGCCGTGGGCACCGTGCAGTTCGATGCCGTCAAGGCCGAGCCGCCCCGCGCGCCGGGCCGCAGCGGCGAAGTCGTGCTTCACGCGTTCGAGCCCCGCGTTGTCGAGTGCGGTCGGGGCATGCTCGTCGTCGCCGTGCGGCAGGGCGGAGGGCGCCTCGGTCTGCCAGCCGCCGGGCTCCCCCGGCGCGATCTGCCGGCCGCCCTCCCAGGGCGCGCGGCTC
>CAXUCF010000291.1:0-5941 GCA_964249275.1 uncultured Lichenihabitans sp. | reverse complement strand
GGGGCCCGCGCGATCGCCGGGCGCCCGCTGCCGGCCGGCCGCACGGCGCTCGACACGCATGGCTCGACGCTGCCCGACGGCACGCTCGCGGCTCTGTCGGGGATGGACGGCTTCATCCTCGGGCCGATCGGCCACCGGGCCTATCCGCGCGGCCCCGGCGCCGTCAACCCGCACCCGATCATGCGCAAGCATTTCGGGCTGTTCGCCAACGTGCGGCCCACCCGCTCCTTCCCGGGCCTCGGCGCGATCTACGACGACATCGACCTTGTGATCGTGCGCGAGAACAACGAGGGCTTCCAGCCCGACCGCAACGTCGTGGCGGGGTCCGGCGAGTTCCGGCCCACCGAGGACGTGACCATCTCGGTGCGGGTGATCACGCGGGCCGGAAGCTACCGGGTGGCGCGCGCGGCGCTCGCGATTGCCCGGCAGCGCCGCAAGCGGCTGACGGTGGTGCACAAGAACACGGTGTTCAAGCTCGGCTGCGGCATGTTCGTTGAGGAATGCTATCGGGCCGCCGCGGACTTCCCCGACGTCGCGCTCGACGAGGTGATCGTCGACACCTTCGCGATGCGCCTGGTGCGCGATCCGCAGACCTTCGACGTCGTGGTCACGACCAACATGTTCGGCGACATCCTGACCGACGAGGCGGCCGGGCTCGTGGGCGGCCTCGGCATGGCGCCGGGGCTCTGCATCGGGGAGGGCGATATCGCCATGGCGCAGGCCACGCACGGCTCGGCCCCGGACATCGCGGGCCGGGGCATCGCCAACCCCTACGCCATGATCGAATCCTCCCGCATGCTGATCGAGTGGCTGGGGCACAACCGCAACATCGACGAAGCCGTCATGGCGGCCGGAGTCATGGAGCGGGCCATCGTCAAAACCCTGGCCGACCCGGCGACGCGCACGCGCGACATCCGCGGCACGGCCGGCACGCTAGGCATGACGGACGCCATCGTGGCGGCCATCGGGAAGGATCGAGGCCATGGCGTCGCATAAGGTTGCCGTCATCGGCGGCGATGGCATCGGCCCGGAGGTCGTCGAGGCCGGCTGCCGCGTGCTCGACGCGCTGGCCGAGGTCGAGACGGGACTCGCCTTCGCGTTCACGCGCTTCGACTGGGGCTCGGACCATTACCGGCGTACCGGCATCATGATGCCCACGGATGGCCTGGAGCAGTTGAGGCCGTTCGGCGCCATCTATTTCGGCGCCGTAGGTGACCCGGGGCTGCCCGACGACGTCACGCTCTGGGGGCTGCGCCTCGCGATCTGCCAGGGGTTCGACCAATATGCCAACGTGCGGCCGACGCGGCTCCTGCCCGGCATCACCGGACCGCTCCGTCCGGATCTCGGCCGCGGCATCGACTGGGTGATCGTGCGCGAGAACAGCGAGGGCGAATATGCGGGCGTCGGCGGCCGCGCCCATCGCGGCCTGCCCATCGAGGTCGGCCTGGACGTGGCGGTGTTCACCCGCGCCGGGATCGAGCGCATCGCCCGCTTCGCCTGCGACATCGCCAGCGCACGGCCCCGTCGCCTGCTGACGATCGTCACCAAGTCCAACGCCCAGCGGCACGGCATGGTGCTATGGGACACGGTCTGCCGCGAGGTCATCCGCGACTACCCTCACCTCGCCGTCGACTGGATGCTGGTCGACGCCATGACGCAGCGCATGGTGTGCAAGCCGGCCAGCGTCGATACGGTGCTGGCCACGAACCTGCATGCCGACATCCTCTCGGACCTCGCGGCCGCGCTCGGCGGATCGCTCGGCATCGGGGCCACGGCCAACATCGATCCTTCGCGCGCCAGCCCGTCGATGTTCGAGCCGATCCACGGTTCCGCCTTCGATATCACGGGCAAGGGCGTGGCCAACCCGCTCGGCTGCTTCTGGACCGCCGCCATGATGCTCGACCACCTCGGCGAAGCGCCGGCCGCGCGGCGCCTGATGGCGGCCATCGAACAGGTGACCGGCCGCGGCGAGGCGCTCAGCCCCGACCTCGGCGGACGGGCCACGACCGACGAGGTCACGGCCGCGGTGATCGACGCGCTGCGCGGGGTCAACGGGTAGGAAAGCCGGATCACACATCTGTTCAACCCGGCACGCCGGCGCGGAACACCGTGGAGCTGCGCAGGAGATGTCTTCAGCCGCTACGCAGGCGCGTCGAAGGTGCCCGGGCTGTTCGGCGTGGCACGCCATTCCGGCGCGCGGTCCTTGCGCGCCTCTGCCAGGGCCCGGCCTACACCTTGCAAGTCATGGTCCTTGAGATAGCCGGGCGAACCTGGCTGCTGGCGCCACGAGTCCTCGATCGTTCCCGCATCCACGGCATCGAAACCGATCTCGTCGATGAGGCGCATGACGGCCGCCTTTCCGGCCGGATCGTCGCCCGCCACCGCCAGCGCGATGCGGCCGGCCGTGCCGGCGGGCTTGCCCTCCTCCAGCAGATGCTTCGCGATGATCGAATTGAACGCCTTGACGACAGGGTGGCCGAGCCGCTGCTCGACCCAACGGCTTTCCGGCAGACCCGCTTCGATGTCGCCGATGCGGCCGTCCCGCTGTTGCGGATAGTAATTGCTGGTGTCGACGACGATCAGGCGTGCCGGCGCGTCGGCGAACAGCCCCGACGGCAGGTCCTCGATCCGGTTGAGCGGTACCGCGACCACGACGACATCGTTGCCGCGTGCTGCGCCTTCCACGGTCGTGGGATGCGCGCCCGTTTCCCGGGCGAGGTCCGCGAGCGACGCGGGACCGCGTGAGTTGGCCACCGCAACCTCATGCCCCACAGCGCGGAACCGGCGCGTGAGGGCACCGCCGATGTTGCCCGAGCCGATAATCCCGATCTTCATGGTGATCATCCTCCGTCGATGTCGCAGCGATACCGCACAGCCCTGTAGCTAATCGTCCGCCGACACACCATAAAGGGCGAACTCGGCACGGGTCTCGACACGGGGAGTTGGGAATGGACCGCCTGGCCAGCATGGCGGCCTTCGTGAAGGTCGTGGAGGTCGGCTCCTTTGCCACGGCCGCGAACATGCTCGGGATGTCGCCCCAGATGGTCGCCAAGCACGTCACCTACCTGGAAGGCCGGCTGGGCACGCGCCTCCTCAACCGAACAACACGGCGCCAGAGCCTGACGGAGATCGGCAGGACCTATCACGAGCGCTGCAAGCTGGTGCTGGCGGAGGCCGACTGGGCGGACTCCCTGGCCGACGAGGCCAAGGGGTCGCCGCGCGGACGCCTGCGGATCAATGCTCCGGTCTCCTTCGGGGCCAGCCTGACGCCGCTGGTGACCCGCTACCTGCGACGGCACCCGAACGTCGAGATCGACCTCGTGCTCAGCGATCGCTTCGTCGACCTGGTCGAGGAAGGGTTCGAGGCGGTGTTCCGGGTCGGCCTTCTGGCGGACTCCAGCCTCATGGCCCGCGAACTTTCGCCCTTTCGGCTCGTCGCCTGCGCGTCCCCCGGCTATCTGCGCGAGAGAGGCATTCCCCTGACCCCGACGGACCTCGAAACCCACGAGTGCCTGGGCTACACGCACTGGTCGCGACCGGCGGTCTACGAGTGGCGATTCGTCCAGAATGGCCGAGCCTACGAGGTTCGCATCCGCAACCACCTGCAGATCAACGATGCCAACGCTCTCGTGGCCGCCGCCCTCGACGGCTCCGGCATCGTCCTCGTGGCCGAGGACCTCGTGCGCGGCGGGCTGCAATCCGGGCAGCTCGTCAAGGTCCTGCCCGACTTCGAAACGCCATCCCGGCCGATGCACCTCCTCTTCCATCCCGACCGCCGGCAAACCCCGAAGCTGCGCAGCTTCATCGACGCCGCCGTCCGGGAATTCGGCCCGTGCAGGCCCGGCACTGCTCACGCCATCGAACGTTGACGCTTCGTCCCATGAGCGGCGGCGATCACGAGGGCGGTAACCTGAAGCCGATGCTCTCGCGGCAGGCGACCGCAGGTCCGCGGCGAAGCGCTAGGACCGACCTGCGCGAGACGGCCGGCGCCGATGAGGTCCGACCGCGGCGATCGACCCGCTGGGCGGGTCAACGCGACGCGCCGGAACCGCTTCAAGACTGGGTATAGTAGCCGGGTTGATCGATGTCGGTGAGCAGGTCCGGCCCGGTCGGCTCCCAACCGAGCAGCGACCGCGTGCGTGCGCTCGACGCCGGCATATCCAGGCCCGCGAAGTCGGCGAACCAGCCGAAATGCTCACGACCCCGCGACTCGACCGGCAAGCCGAGCCGGCGACCGATCACCTCGGCGATCGCCTTGAACGGCACGCCTTCATCGGCGACGCCGTGATAGGCGGGTTCGGTCGCGCCCCGCTCGAGCGCGAGCCGGTAAAGGCGTGCGGCGTCCAGGCGGTGGACGCCGGGCCAGCGGTTCAGGCCTTCGCCGATATAGGCCGACACACCCTTCTCGCGCGCGAGGCCGATCAGGATCGGGATGAAGCCGTGGTCGCCGAGGCCATGGACCGAGGGCGAGAGCCGGACGGTCGCGGCGCGCACGCCGCGCTCCGCCAGCGCTCGCGCGGCAGCTTCCGACCTGCGCGGATAGGAAGGGTCGGATGACGGCACGTCCGCCTCGGTCGCGACACGGCCGGGCGCGAGCAGCGCGACGCCCCCGGTCACCAGGAGCGGGCGGTCCGATCCCTCCAGAGCGCTTCCCAGCGTCTCGATGGCGCGCCGGTCCTGCTCGGCGTTTTCGGCGAACTTGGAGAAGTCGTGGTTGAACGCGGTATGGATCACCGCGTCGGCCGCCGACGCGGCGCTGCGCAACGCGTCGAGGTCGTCGAGCGTGGCGCGGAGAACCTCCGCGCCGGTCGCAGAGAGGGCCGCTGCCTTGTCGTCGGAACGGGCCAATCCGGTGACCTGATGCCCGGCGTCGATCAGTTCCCGGGCCACTGCGGAGCCGACCCATCCGGTGGCGCCGGTCAAAAATATGCGCATGTGCTTGTCTCCAAGGGTATGCGACCATTGTCGGTGGGACGGCGATGCTTTTAAAGTAGGGAGATTATCCCGGTATAGCCGATAACAGGGTTGCCATCGTGCCTGACAGCAGTTCGCTCGGCGCCTATCTCAGGAATCGACGCACCAAGCTCGATCCCGCGTCGTTCGGCGTCTCCGGCGGCAGGCGCCGAACCTCGGGACTGCGGCGCGAAGAGGTGGCACAGCGCGCCAACATCAGCGCGACCTGGTACACCTGGTTGGAGCAGGGCCGCGGCGGCAGCCCTTCGGCGGACGTGCTGAACCGTATCGCGAGCGCGCTGACGCTGACCGAGGTCGAACGGGAACATTTGTTCCTGCTTGGTCTCGGCCGTCCCCCCGAGGTCCGCTATCGCGGCAGCGACGCGGTGACCCCGCGACTGCAGCGGCTGCTCGACGCACTGACCTACAGCCCGGCCATTGTCAAAACCGCGACGTGGGACATCGTCGCCTGGAACCGCGCGGCCGCAGCCGTTCTCACCGACTATGGCGCGCTGCCGCCCAATCAGCGCAACGTCCTGCGCATGATCTTCTGCGATCCCCGCATCCGTGCGGCGCAGGCCGAATGGAAAGCCGTCGCCCGCTTCGTCGTGGGCGCCTTCCGGATCGACGCCGCACGCGCAGGCGCCGACGCCGAAGTCGCGCCGCTCGTCGACGAGCTTTGTCAGTCGAGTCCTGAGTTCGCTTCCATGTGGCGCGACATCGACGTGCAGACGCACGGCGACGGGGTGAAGCATCTGCGTCACCCTCAGCTCGGGCCCATTGCGTTGGAATACTCTGCCTTCGCGGTCGACGCTCGGCCGGACCTTGGTTTGATCGTCTATAATCCCGCGACACCGGCCGATCGGAAGCTCATCGAATCTCTGGTCGAAGGAAAACCAGCCCTGGCTGCGGAGTGACTTCGGGACATCCTCCGCTGCCGACCTCGTAGGCGCTCCCGGGCCGCTCAGCCCCCACCCCGGCCGTCCCG
>CAXUCF010000290.1:0-5941 GCA_964249275.1 uncultured Lichenihabitans sp. | reverse complement strand
TTTCAAAGTGAAATCAATGCTGCCCAGCATCTTAAGTGTAAGCAGATTTGGAAAAATCTGCTTAGGATGTCGAACCTAGTCTTGATCCGAGTGATCAGTATTCTGCACTCGGCCGGTTGCGAAATCTCTTGTACCAAGCGTCAAGCCGCGGGTGATCGCCGCCGAGAGGGCGGTCGAACCGCTCGCGAGCCGTCTGCAAGATGGCGAAGCTCGTGAAGTCCGCGATCGTCGGAACGTCGCCGGCGAGGAACTCCTGGTCGCCGATCGTCGCCTCGAGGGCATCGAGGATCTCGGAAGCGTAGCGATAGGCCCGCTCGGCGACCTCGACGGAAGGGCTGGGTTCCTTGGCCGAGAAGGCGCTCGTAGCGTTCCAGAGCCATATCTGGCAGCGACCGACGAGGTCCGTGCCCAGGCGCTCGACGGCGCACACACGCGCCCGTTCGGCAGGGTCGCTCCCGATCATCGGGCGTTCCGGATGCCGCTCCTCCAGATACTCCACGATCGACGCCGAATCCGTGATCGCCAGACCGCTTTCGAGGACCAGTGCTGGTGCCCGGCCGGCAGGGTTGATCTTCCGGTACTCGGGAGACCGATGCTCGCCATTGGCATGGTCGAGCTCGTATCGGGGGACGTCTATGCCCTGCTCCGCCAGGTAGATGGTAACCCGGCGGGGGTGTCGCGCGCACGACCATCTACCGCTCGTGGCCGACTAACGGCCTGCTCGCGATGGAGAGCTTTCGCGAGGCCTTCGAGGCCCAGCTCGACCTCACCTCCAGCAATAGTCCCGAGGATGATCTGCGCGGCCTGGTCCGGTCGCTTACGACGGCACTCGGCGGTTCCGCCGGTCGACTAGCCGCCTCGGTCCTGGCAGAAGCTCAGAGCGACGGGTCGGTGCAGCAGCAGTTCCTCAATGATTTCTCGACCCCGTTGCGGGTCCGCTCCACCGAGTTGATCGAAGCCGGCATGAGGATCGGCCACTTCCGCGGCGACCTCGACGTTGTGAGCCTGCTCGATGCGCTCGTGGGTGCCATCTACATCCGATTGATGCTGGGGCTCCCGCTCGATCGAGACTGGGCGGACAACCTGACGGCTACCCTATTGCATGGTTGCCTACACCAAGCGGTGGACGCCGCGTCCCGGGGAGCAAGGCGCTGATCGCCACAGCCTTTGACGGCGTGTTCCCGCCGTCCGTATTGAGCCTGCTAATTGCCTTGCATATGAGGCACTCTCGTGATCCGAGGCTAAGCCTTGCCTTGGAATGGTGCGGGTGGTCGGGGTCGAACCGACACTCCTTGCGGAACCGGATTTTGAGTCCGGCGCGTCTACCAATTCCACCACACCCGCGCGGCGTCACGATGGGGGCTCAAAGAGCGGCTGGGCTCCCAAGCGACACCTTCAGTTTCGATCGCATGAGCACCGGCGGTTTGTCCAGGGTGTCGTAGTGGCTCGGGTTTGCCGTCGGGCCTGTGCCGGTCCGTCGAGGACAGGGATAGGCCAGTCGACGCCGCCACTTCGGTTCATGACGGCACCGCGGGGTCGTCAGCCCGGCGGGGCGGGGCTGGACCTCCGGCTCGTTTGCCTCGACACTCCACCGGGAGCGACGAGCCCGCAGCACCGAGACGGCCGCCGTCGCGGGGGAGCCGCCATGTCGAACTACCTCTTCTCGGGACTCATGGCGGGCAGCCCGGGGCCGCAGCACCGCTTCATCGAGACGGCCGACGGTCGGGCCTTCAGCTACGGTGACATGACGGCGCTGTCCGGCAGGTTGGCGTCGGCGCTGGTGGCGCTCGGGGTGGAGCCCGGCGACCGGGTGGCGGTGCAGGCCGAGAAGAGCGTCGAGGCCCTGGCGCTGTATCTCGCGGTCGTCAGGGCAGGGGCCGTCTACCTGCCGCTCAACATGGCCTACACCCGGGCCGAGGTCGGCTATTTCGTCGGGGACGCCGCGCCGCGGCTGCTCGTGGTCGATCCCGCTCGTCGCGACTCCCTCGCGACGTTCGGCATCGACGGTTCCCGTGTCGAGACCTTGGGCGCGGCCGGCGGGGGCACCTTGATGGAGCGTGCCGAGGGCACGCCCGATCGTTTCGCCGACCGACCGCGCGGCGCACAGGACCTCGCCGCCATCCTCTACACGTCGGGCACCACGGGCCGGTCGAAAGGCGCCATGCTGACCCACGACAATCTCCTGTCCAACGCCGTCACGCTCGCGGCGCTGTGGCGCTTCACCCCCGAGGACGTGCTGCTTCATGCCCTGCCCATCTTCCATACCCACGGGCTGTTCACGGCCACCAATACCGTGTTGGCGGCGGGTGCCACTCTATTGTTCCTGCCGCGGTTCGACGCGGCAGAGGTGGTACGCCTCATGCCGCGCGCCACCGCGATGATGGGCGTGCCGACCTTCTACGTGCGGCTGCTCGACGAGCCGGGTCTGCCGCAAGCCGCAGCCGGGATGCGGCTCTTCGTGTCGGGATCGGCGCCGCTGCTGGCCGACACCCACGCGGGTTTCGCGGCGCGCACCGGCCATTCTATCCTCGAGCGCTACGGCATGACCGAGACCAACATGACGACCTCGAACCCCTATGACGGCCCGCGCGTTCCGGGCCGGGTCGGGCCGCCGCTGCCGGGGGTTTCGGTGCGCGTCACGGAGCGAACCACCGGGGCGGTGCTGCCCGCCGGCGAAACCGGCATGGTCGAGATCCGCGGTCCCAACGTGTTCGCGGGCTACTGGCGCAAGCCCGAGAGGACGCGCGCCGAATTTACGGACGACGGGTTTTTCGTTTCGGGCGACCTCGGGTGCTTCGACGGGTCCGGGTCGCTCGCCATCGTGGGGCGGGCCAAGGACCTCGTGATCACGGGCGGCTACAACGTCTACCCGAGGGAGGTCGAAGCGGCGATCGACGCCTTGCCGGGCGTCCTGGAGAGCGCCATCATCGGGCTGCCGGATCGCGACCTCGGCGAGGCCGTGGCGGCCGTGGTCGTACCCCGGCCAGGGATCGCGCTGGAGGAAGGGGAGATCCTGGCGGCGATCGCCGATGGGCTCGCCCGCTTCAAGCGGCCGCGACGGGTGTTCCTGGGCGCGGAATTGCCGCGCAACGCCATGGGCAAGGTGCAGAAGAACCTGTTGCGGGACCGCTTCTCGCCGTGAGGGCGCTCGCGATCCAGCCCCGTAAATTATCCGGGTCGGCACCCTTGCCCCGGACGGCCAAACCGCCTATCCTCTAGTGGTCGATATTTTGGCCGGACTGATTGGCCCCGCGTGCTGCATCCCGGCACGCAAGCTGACGAGCTTCTCTCCTAAAATCGAAGCAACCCGCCGCATCTGCGCGCCTTGCAGGCCGGCAAATCCTGATTTCAGGAAAGGACAGAGTCATGAGCACCGGCACCGTGAAGTGGTTCAACGCCCAGAAGGGCTTCGGTTTCATTCAGCCCGAGGATGGCAGCAAGGACGTGTTCGTGCACATTTCCGCCGTCGAGCGTGCCGGAATGCAGAACCTCAACGAGGGCCAGAAGATCTCCTACGAGCTGGTCGCCGACCGTCGCTCGGGCAAGATGTCGGCCGACAATCTGAAAGCCGGCTGATCCCTTCCGCGTCGGGCCGCCCCGGACGGATCGGCGTCCGGAGCGGATCGAAGGCTGAAGCAGCCGAAGGGTCGGGCCCGTCCTGGCCCTTTTTTGCTGTTTGACTACCCCGTTCAAGGAGGAACGATGCAAGTTCTGGTACGCGATAACAATGTCGATCAGGCCCTCAAGGTCCTGAAGAAGAAGCTGCAGCGCGAAGGCGTGTTCCGCGAGATGAAGCGTCGTTCGGCCTACGAGAAGCCGTCCGAGCGCCGCGCGCGCGAGGCTTCCGAGGCCATCCGCCGCCGCCGCAAGCTCGCCCGCAAGCAGTTGCAGCGCGAAGGCCTGTTGCCGCCTCCGAAGCCGCGCGACGACAAGTTCAAGCGGCGCCCGGCCGCGCCCCTCGTGCCGGCCGTCCCGGCGGCGTGACCCGCCGGCTCCACGGCCGTGGAGCCCACTTCCGTGCCATCGGGAATGGGCCTGAAGGTTCGGCTTCTGTTCCGTTCCGAACGCGAATCGGCCCGCGCGGCCCGGTTCGGGGAGTTCCATCGTGGCCGAATCCGCCGCCTCCGTCGCGCCGCTGGCGCCAGCGTCCCCCGGGCCTCGTCCCGGCGGCATCGCGGATCGCGCCCGCGCTCACCTGGCGGCGCCTTACCTCGACGGGTTGAACCCTGAGCAGCGCCGTGCCGTCGAAACCGTCGACGGCCCGGTGCTGGTGCTGGCCGGAGCCGGCACGGGCAAGACCCGCGTGCTCACCACCCGCATCGCCCATACCGTGGCGACCGACCGCGCCCGCCCGCACGAGATCCTGGCCGTCACCTTCACCAACAAGGCGGCGCGCGAGATGAAGAGCCGCATCGGGGCGCTGATCGGCCCGGCCGGCGAAGGCATGCCCTGGCTCGGCACCTTCCACGCCATCTCGACCAAGATCCTGCGTCGCCATGCCGAGCTGGTGGGGCTGAAGTCCGGTTTCACCATCCTGGATACCGACGACCAGATCAGGCTCCTGAAGCAGGTTCTGCAGGCCGAGAACGTCGACGACAAGCGCTGGCCGGCCCGGGGCCTCTCCCATCTCGTCGACAGCTGGAAGAACCGCGGCCTGGAGCCGGCCCGGGTGCCGGCCGGCGAGGCCGGCGCTTTCGCCAACGGCAAGGGCCAGATCCTCTACGCGGCCTACCAGGCGCGGCTGAAAACGCTGAACGCCACCGATTTCGGCGACCTGCTGCTCGAATGCCTGCGCCTGTTTCGCGAGAACGGGGACGTCCTCGAGCAGTATCAGGGCCGGTTCCGCTACATGCTGGTCGACGAGTACCAGGACACCAACGTGGTGCAGTACCTGTGGCTGCGGCTGCTGGCCCAGGGTCGCAACAACCTGTGCTGCGTCGGTGACGACGACCAGTCGATTTACGGCTGGCGCGGTGCGGAGGTCGACAACATCCTGCGCTTCGAACATGATTTCCCAGGTGCCGTCGTGATCAAGCTCGAGAACAACTACCGTTCGACCGGGCACATCCTGGGTGCCGCTTCGGGGCTGATCGCCCACAACGAGGATCGCCTCGGCAAGACCTTGTTCACCGAGGGCGAGGCGGGCGAGAAGCCGCGCGTGTCGGGCGTGTGGGATTCCGAGGAGGAGGCGCGCCAGGTCGGCGAGGAGATCGAGCAGTTGCAGCGGCAGGGCCACTCGCTCGACGAGGTCGCCATCCTGGTGCGGGCCTCGTTCCAGATGCGCGAATTCGAGGAACGTTTCGTCACGCTGGGCCTGCCCTACCGGGTGATCGGGGGCCCGCGCTTCTACGAGCGCCTCGAGATCCGCGACGCGCTTGCCTACCTGCGCTGCGTGGCCCAACCCGACGACGACCTCGCCTTCGAGCGCATCGTCAACACGCCGAAGCGAGGCCTCGGCGACTCCACCCTGCAGACCTTGCAGCTGTTCGGCCGCGCCCGCGGACTGCCCCTCATGGCCTCGGCCGCCATGATGGTCGAGACCGACGAACTGAAGCCGAAGCAGCGCCAGACGCTGCGGGCATTGCTGGTCGATTTCGACCGCTGGCGGACCCGCTTGGGAACCGTGCCGCATGCGGAACTGGCTGAGATGATCCTGGAAGAGTCGGGCTACACCGATTTCTGGCAGAAGGACCGCTCGGCCGAGGCGGCGGGCCGGCTTGAGAACCTGAAGGAGCTGGTGCGCTCCATGGAGGATTTCCCGGACCTCACGGCCTTCCTGGAGCATATCTCGCTCGTCATGGATGCCGAGGGTGCCGAGGCGGGCGAGCGCGTCTCCATCATGACGCTGCATGGCGCCAAGGGCCTCGAATTCGAGACCGTGTTCCTGCCGGGCTGGGAGGAGGGGCTGTTCCCGCACCAGCGCTCGCTCGACGACAACGGC
>CAXUCF010000289.1:0-5958 GCA_964249275.1 uncultured Lichenihabitans sp. | reverse complement strand
GTCTTCAGGAGGCCGTTGAAGGCCGCCTTCGACAGCATGTGAACCTCGTCGATGATGAAGACCTTGGTGCGTGCCATCACGGGGCGGTAGCGCGAGCCCTCGATCAGCTCGCGCACGTCGTCGATGCCGGTGTGGGACGCGGCGTCCATCTCCACCACGTCGACGTGGCGCGACTCGATGATGGCCTGGCAGTGGGTGCCGAGGCCGGGCATGCGGATCGTCGGGGCGTCGATGAGGTCGGCGCCGTCCCCCGCCGGGCGGTGGTAGTTCAGGGCGCGGGCCATGATGCGCGCCGTGGTGGTCTTGCCGACGCCGCGCACCCCCGACAGCAGGTAGGCCTGATGGATGCGGCTGAGGTCGAAGGCGTTCGACAGGGTCCGGACCAGGGCTTCCTGGCCGATCAGGTCGTCGAAATGGGTCGGCCGGTACTTGCGGGCGAGGACGCGGTAGTTGTTGTCGAGCGACAAGCGGATCCCCTTCGCGGGAGCGGCTGTTCTGGCCTTCGAGATGGGGATGGAGCCAGCCGAAGCGAAGCCTCGAGGCCGACGAAGCGGGACGTGAAGTAGGAGATTGGACGAAGACCCGCTCGGTCCCGTTAGGGCTGCTTCCTTCCGGATCTGACCCGGTTGGCGGGTGAAACGTCCCACGCCAACCTCCCGGCGCCTATGTGGCGCAGATCATCGCGGCGTGCAAGGGTGTCGGGCTCGCGCCGGAGCGGCCCGGAAGCCCCGTCGCGGGACCGTACGGGGGAAGCGGAGCGGCCATACCGTGCACCGCCCGTCACCGCAGCTTCAGGAGCAGTCGCAGCAGGATATCGCGTTCGTGGGAGTCGAGCGGCGCCAGCGTGTCGGCCGAGATCCGCAACGCATAGGGCACGAGCCGGTGGACGAGGTCGCGGCCGGCGTCCGTCAGGTCGATCGAGCGGCGGCGTCCGTCTTCGGGATCCGCTCGGGTCTCGACGAGGCCGCGCAGCAGCAGGCGGTCGATCACCCCCTTGATGGTGGCGGCGTCCATCACGGTCAGGCGGCCGAGCAGGTTCTGCGACAGGGGACCGGCCTCGTGGAGCTTGGCCAGCGCGGCCCACTGGGTCGGCGTGATGTCGCCTTCGACGCCGCTCGCGAAAAGCGCGGCATGGCGCTGCGCGACCTGGCGCAGGATGAAGCCCACCTGCTGCTCGAGGATGTAGGTGGGGAATGCAGGCGGCGGTTCGGCGAGGCGGCTGCGCATGCCCCAGCCTGTATCACACGGACAGATAAGCTTCACGCAGCTCCGGGTGATGGTCGAGTTCCGCGACCGTCCCGGCGAAGCGGACCCGGCCGCGGTCCATCACCACGGCCCGGTCGGCGATCAGCCTCGCGAAATGGAGGTTCTGTTCGGAGACGAGCAGGCCGAGACCCTGTTGCTTCAGCGTCGCGATGGCGCGGGCCATCTCCTCGACGATGCGGGGCGCCAGCCCCTCCGAGGGCTCGTCGAGCAGGATCAGGCGCGGGTTGCCCATCAGCGCGCGCGCGACGGTGAGCATCTGCTGCTCGCCGCCGCTCATCTGCACGCCCAGCCTGTCCCGCATGTCGCCGAGATTGGGGAAGAGGCCGTAGAGCCGTTCTGGGGTCCAGGCCGGCGTGCCGGCCCGGGCCGCGCGGCGACCGACCTCGAGGTTCTCGGCGACCGTGAGGTCGGTGAAGATGCGCCGGTCCTCTGGCACGAAGGCGAGACCCCGCCGCACGGTCTCGAAGGTTGCGAGCCGCGATACGTCGCGTCCGTCGAAGCGGATGCTGCCTTCCCGGCGGTCGACGAGGCCCACGATGGCCTTGAAGGTCGTCGACTTGCCGGCGCCGTTACGGCCGACCAGGGCCACGACCTCGCCCGGCGCGACCGCGAGCGACACGTCGAACAGGATCTGGGCCGGTCCATACCAGGCCGCGAGCCCCGCCACCTCGAGCATCACGGAGCAACCCCCGACGGCGTCGGCGGCCTGGAAACCGCGGCCGCGACCGGCCGGTACAGCAGTCCCTCACCCAGATAGGTGGCGCGTACCCGCGCATCCGCCCGCACGGCCGCGGGCGGCCCCTCGGCGATCGACACGCCCCTGTCCAGCACCATGACGCGATCGGCATGCCCGAACACGATATCCATGTCGTGCTCGGTGAAGAGCACGCCGATGCGGCGCCGGCGCGCAATGTCGGCGACGAGGCGCATCAGCGCGCTGCGCTCGCCGGGCGCCATGCCGGCCGTGGGCTCGTCCATCAGCAGCAGCGACGGCGCATTGGTGAGCGCCACCCCGAGTTCGAGGCGCTTCAGGTCGCCATAGGCGAGTTCCGCGCAGGGACGATCGGCCTGCGTCGCCAAACCCACCATGGCGAGCAGGTCGTCGGCCGCGCGGCGCTCCTGTCGGAAGGCCACGCCGACGAACTTCAACAGTCGCCCGGCATGCGACAGCAGTGCCGCCTGGACGTTCTCGCGCACCGTCATGGAGCCGAAGGTGGCCGTGACCTGGAAGGTGCGGCCCACGCCGCGCCGCCAGATCGCCCGGGGCGGCAGGCCCCCGATATCCCGACCGTTGAGCCGCACGCGGCCGCCATCCGGCGTGATCTGGCCGTTGAGCATGTTGAAACACGTGCTCTTGCCGGCCCCGTTGGGACCGATCATCGCCAGGATCTCGCCGCGCGCCAGCACGAAGCTCACGCCTCGCACGGCCTTGACGCCGCCGTAGGACATGACGAGGCCCTCCACTTCCAGCAGCGGTGCCGGGGAGGGGCCCGGGGCCGCGGCGCTCATTCCGCCCCTTCGAGTTTCGCTTCGGCGCTCGGCCGGGACGCGCGCGGCCGCCACCGGGACCGCAGCTCTTCGAGGCTGCCCGCGATGCCGCGCGGGAAGGCCACCACCAGCCCCACGATGACGAGCCCCAGGACGAGCTTCGCATGATCGGTCTGGCTGACGAGCCAGATCGACAGGGCCTTGTAGACGGCCGCACCCACCACGCTGCCCGAGACGGTGCCGACGCCGCCGAGCAGCACCATGACGAGGCCGTCGACCGAGGTCGGGATGCCGAGCACGTCGGGGAAGACGCTGCCCTTGAGGTAGGCGAAGAGCGCGCCCGCCAGCGCCCCGAACCCTCCCGCTAGCGCGAAGGCGATCCACTGCGTGGTCCGCCGGTCGATGCCGACCGCCTCGGCCCGCAGCGGAGCATCGCGCAAGGCCCGCAAAGCGACCCCCAACGGCGCGAAGCTGAGGATCCGAAGAAGGCCGATGCCGGCCGCCGCCACGCCGAGTGCCAGCCAGTAGAAGCCCGAGGCGTTCGAGGCCCAGCCGGGCGGCCAGATCCCCAGCATGCCGTTGTCGCCGCCCGTGACGGCGCTCCACTGGAAAGCGACCGACCAGGCGATCTGCGCGAAGGCAAGCGTCAGCATGGCGAAATAGACGCCGCTGAGCCGCACGCAGAACCAGCCCACCACGACCGCACCGGTGACGCCGGCCAGCACCCCGCAGCCGAGCGCCGCCGGCAGCGGCAGCCCGAGATGCCCAGCCGCCAGCGCGGCCCCATAGGCGCCGAGGCCGAACGAGGCCGCGTGGCCGAACGACGCCATGCCGCCCACCGACATCAGGAACTGCAGGCTGGCGGCGAAGAGCGCGAAGATCAGGATCTCGGACCCTACCGCGAGCAGGTAATCGCCCGCGACGAGCGGCAGCGCGGCGAGGAACCCGGTCGCCACCGCCACCGCGGCCCGCTCGCGGCGATCCAGGACCCGCCAGGGGCGGAGCGAGGCCGATCCGGTGGTGCGCGGCAGCGCCGGCACGCGGCCGAACAGGCCGTAGGGGCGCACCACCAGCACGACCGCCATCACGGCGAAGACCAGCACCAGTGAGATCGTAGGCAGCACCAGGATGCCGAAGGCGTTGAGTTCCGACACCAGCACGGCGGCCACGAAGGCGCCCCCGACGCTCCCGAGGCCGCCGATCACCACGACCACGAAGGTCTCGACGATGACGGGCAGGTCCATGGTGTGGCTGACCGCGTCGCGCGAAATCTGCAGCGCGCCCCCGAAGGCTGCCAGGAAGGTGCCGAGCGCGAAAACGCCGGTGAACAGCCGGCGCTGGTCGACGCCGAGCGCCGCCACCATGTCGCGGTCCTGCGTGGCGGCCCGGACCAGCGTGCCGAAGCGGGTATGATGGAACAGCAGGGCGAGGAGGCCGAGCACGGCCGGCCCCAGCGCCATCAAGACGATGTCATAGGTCGGGATCGGCTGGCCGAACACCGACACGGCCCCCTTGAGGCCGGGCGCGCGTGGACCGACGAGGTCCTCGCCGCCCCAGATCAGCAGCGCCGCGTCCTCGATCACCAGCGTGACGCCGAAGGTGGCGAGGAGCTGGAACAGGTCGGGCGCGCGATAGATGCGGCGCAGCAGCGTGACCTCGAGCGCCAGGCCGAGCAGCGCCACCCCGAGCCCCGCCGCGACGAGGCTTCCCCAGAACGCGATGCCGTCCGCGAGGCCGGCCCCACCGACGAACCGCTCGGCCAGCGTATAGGCCAGGTAGGCGCCCAGCATGTAGAAGCCGCCATGGGCGAAGTTCACGATTCGGGTCACGCCGAAGATGATCGACAGGCCCGACGCCACCAGGAAAAGCGATGCCGCGCCGGCGAGACCCGTCAGGAACTGGGCGAAGAGGAAGCTCAAGCGCATCTCCTTCCGGGCTGTGACCGTCCAACTCGCATCCGCCCTTCTCCCCGGCGGGGAGAAGGTGGCGCGTAGCGCCGATGAGGGGCGTGGGGCGCCTCGGTGCCCTCATCCGTCACGGCTTCGCCGCGCCACCTTCTCCCGCCCGCGGGAGAAGGGCGAAACCGTCCGCCGCTCAGCCGTCTTGGCATCGGGCCGCGGCGTTCCCTGCTCGGCGAGAGCCGACACCAGCTCACGCCCGTCATGGCCCGCGATGGCCACCTCGACGATCCGCCCCGGCTCGATCCCGTCGCCGAGTTGCACCGCGGAGAAATCCTCCGTCCGGCCACGCCCGCCGCGCTCGGGCAGGACCTTGGCCCGTGTCCCGGCGTGCCGGTCGAGGTGCCGCACCAGAGCGGCCTGGCCCACGGCCCGCAAGGCCGCGGCCCGCGCCTTGACGACCTCGCCCGGGACGGCCGGCATGCGGGCTGCGGCAGTGCCGGGGCGCGCCGAATAGGGGAACACGTGGAGATGCGCCACCCCGCAGTCCTCGACGAGGTCGCGCGACCGCGCGGCGTGGTCGTCGGTCTCGGTCGGGAAACCCGCGATCAGGTCGGCGCCGAGCGCCATGGCGGGTCGCAGGCGGCGGATCTCCCGGCAGAACGCGATCGCATCGGCGCGGCTGTGCCGGCGCTTCATGCGCTTGAGAATGAGGTCGTCGCCGCTCTGCAGCGAGAGGTGGAGGTGCGGCATGAACCGCGGTTCGTCGCCGATGACGTCGAGAAGGTCGCGGTCGGCTTCGATGCAGTCGATCGACGACAGGCGCAGCCGGGCGAGATCCGGCACCTCGCGCAGGATGCGCTTGATCAAGGCGCCGACCCGGAGGCCGCCGGGCCCCGCGTAAGACGTGATGTCGACCCCGGTCAGCACGGCTTCCGCGGCACCGCCCTCGATCAGTCCCCGGATATCGGCAACGATCCGCTCGGGCGCGACCGAGCGCGATGCGCCGCGGCCAAACGGGATGACGCAGAAGGTGCAGCGATGGTCGCAGCCGTTCTGGATCTCGACGAAGCCGCGCGTATGCCGGCCCGCCGCAGCGGGTCCGAAGGCCGGCGGCAGGGCCGCGGGGCCCGGCGCCAGGACGGGGCGCGCCCAGGCCGCGGACGCGGTCTTCCCGGCGTTGGGCAGCACGCGTGACACCTCCGGCATGGCGGCGAAGCGCGCGTCGACCTCGGACGCGCAGCCCGTCACGACGATCTCGGTGCCGGGCCGGCGGCGCGCCGCGCCGCGGATCGCCTGCCGGGCC
>CAXUCF010000288.1:1278-6046 GCA_964249275.1 uncultured Lichenihabitans sp. | reverse complement strand
GATCACGACCTCCCCCTTGGGCGGACCTTCCTCGGCGAAGCGCACCGCGAGTTCGGCCACGTTCCCCCGCCGCACGGTCTCGAACTTCTTGGTGAGTTCGCGCGCCACGGCAGCAGGCCGGGGGCCGAGCACGGCCGCGATATCGGCCAGCGCGTCGGCCAGGCGCCGCGCCGATTCGAAGAACACCAGCGTGCCGGGCACGCCGGCGATGTCGGCGAGCCGCGTGCGCCGCGCGCCGCCCTTCTCGGGCAGGAAGCCTTCGAAGAAGAACCGGTCGGTCGGCAGCCCGCCCAGCACCAGGGCCGCCATCACGGCCGAAGCGCCCGGCACGGCCGTCACGGCGGCACCGGCCTCTACGGCATCGGCCACGAGCTTGTAGCCGGGGTCCGACACGAGCGGCGTGCCCGCATCCGAGATCAGCGCCACGGCCTCGCCACGGGCCAGGCGGGCCATGATCTGGGGGCGCATCGCCGAGGCGTTGTGCTCGTGGTAGGGCACGAGCGGCGTTTCGATCCCATAGTGGGACAGCAGCACCCGCGACACGCGCGTGTCCTCGGCCAGTACCGCATCGACGGCCGCCAGCACGGCCAGGGCGCGCAGCGAGATGTCGGCGAGGTTGCCGATAGGCGTCGCCACCACGTGCAGCCCCGGAGCCGGGGTCTGCGCCGCAACCCGCGTTCCGAAAGCCGTGAAGGCCTTGTCGCGGCGGCGCTGGGGCGCGGCGTCGCGATCGAGGCTGGAATTGCGCTCGGGGGCCGTGCCGGCGTCGGTGTCGTCGTCCCAATGATGTGCTGTCATGCCGGCCTGTGTGGCGTGGCGCCGCCGCCAAGGCAAGGGACTGCCGATCCGCGGTTTACGCGAGACGTCCGATGGCTTCGGGCATCATTCGATGTTACACATCGCGGCTTCCCGCGACGCGCTCTGGAGATCCGGCTTGGTTTCGGCACGTTTGATCAGGAGCGCGCTATCGGTTTGTGCACTGGCGCCTCTGCTGTCGGGTTGCGGTCAGATCGGTGGAGGGTCACGCCTGGGCGGTGGGACGTCGGAGGCCCCCCTGTCGGCGCCGACTACGGCCGTGCAGTCGCGCCCGCTGGCCGGCGCCGCCCAGCCCGGCAGCATCGGGTCCGGTCCCGTGAAGGTGGCGCTCATCCTGCCCCTGACCCAAGGCGGCGGCCCATCGAGCGTCGGCCAGTCGCTGCGCAACGCCGCCGAACTCGCCTATGCGGACGCCGGCAGCAACGATCTCACCATCCTGGTCAAGGATGACCGTTCAACGCCTGATGGAGCGCGGGACGCCACGCAGGCCGCCATCGGCGACGGCGCCGAACTCGTCCTCGGACCGCTGTTCGCGGCCGATCTCCGGGAGGCCGCCAAGGTCGCCAAGGCGGCTGACAAGCCCGTGATCGGCTTCTCGACCGACACGGCCTCGGCGTCCCGCGGCGTCTACCTGCTGTCGTTCCTGATCGAGAGCTACGTCGACCGAATCATCGATTATGCGGCGGCCCACGGCAAGAAGAGCTTCGCGGCGCTGGTCCCGGAGAACGATTATGGCAACGTGGCGCTGGCGGAGTATCAGCAGGCGGCGGCACGGCTCGGCGTGAGGGTCGAAGCGATCGAGCGCTACAAACCGGGCGCACCGGCCGAGGCGGTGGCCCGCATCGCGGCAGCCCTGCCCCGCATCGACGCGCTGTTCATCCCCGATTCGGCCGACGACATGGGCGCGGTCGCCGTAGCCCTCACGGCCAACGGCATCGACAACGGCAAGGTGCAGATCCTCGGCACCGGCTTGTGGACGGAGCCGCGCGTCCTCAAGCTCCCGGCCCTCCAGGGTGCCTGGATCTCGGCCCCGGAAGGCGCGGGTTTCACTAGCTTCGCGGGCCGTTATCGCGCCAAGTTCGGGAACGACCCGGCCCGCATCGCCACCCTGTCCTACGATGCCGTTTCGCTCGCGGCCGCCCTGTCCCACGGCCAGGCGGGCCAGCGTTTTTCGCAGGACGCCTTGACGAACAGCTCCGGCTTCAACGGCGCCGACGGCGTGTTCCGCTTCCGCCCCGACGGCCCGAACGACCGCGGTTTGGCGGTTCTCCAGGTCGGAGGTGGCAGCACGACGGTGCTCAGCCCCGCGCCGCGCAGCTTCACGGGCAGTCCGTCCGGCATGTGATCACCGGGCCATGATGGCGGCATCTGCGCGGGAGAAGGGCATGAACGTGGTCGAAGGCGAAGCCGCCTTTCGCGGTTTCAGCACCTGGTACAGGGTGACGGGGGACCTTACGGCCCGGCCGGCGCCGCTCGTGGTCGTGCACGGCGGCCCGGGTTGCACGCACGACTACGTCGACAGCTTCAAGGATTTGGCGCGAGACGGCCGTGCCGTCATCCACTACGACCAGCTCGGCAACGGCCGCTCGACGCACCTGCCGGACCGCGGCGCCGCATTCTGGACCGTCGATCTGTTTCTCGCCGAACTCGACAACCTCCTCGCCCATCTCCGGATCGAGGGCCGCTATCACCTTTTGGGCCAGTCCTGGGGCGGCATGCTGGGCGCCGAACATGCGGTGCGCCGCCCGGCGGGCCTCGCCTCCCTCGTCCTCGCCAATACCCCGGCCTCGATGGCTCTCTGGGTCAGCGAGGCCAACCGGCTGAGGTTGGCCCTGCCGCCCGAGGTCCAGCAGGACCTGCTCCGCCATGAGGCCGCCGGAACCACAGCCCACCCCGAATACGAGCGCGCCACCCAGGCCTTCTATGCCCGCCACGTCTGCAGGCTGTCGCCGTGGCCCGAGGAGGTGAGCCGAACCTTCGCGGCGCTGGCGGCCGACCCCACCGTCTATGCCGCGATGAACGGCCCCAACGAGTTCCATGTCATCGGGTCGTTGCGGGACTGGAGCGTCGTCGACAGGTTGCAGCGCATCGTGGCACCGACCTTGCTCATCTCGGGCCGTCACGACGAAGCGACCCCTGCGACGGTCCAGCCCTTTGCAGACCTTATCCCCGACGTCCGCTGGACTCTCTTCGAGGATTCGTCCCACATGCCGCACGTCGAGGAACGACAACGATGCATGGCCGTGGTGGGCGCTTTCATCGGGCAGCATGACTGATCTGTAGGCAGCAAGCGGCCATCACGCGGTTGCGAACCTTGTTCGGAGAGGACGTCACATGGGATTGAGGATTTCGCTGGCCACGAGCGCCCTGGCGCTGGGTTTTGCCGCGGCGAGTGTCGCAACGGCCGCGGCGGCTCCGGACCGGGCCGAAACCATGAAGCAGCATCGCGGTGGGACGTTGAAGCTCAACGCGCACGGCTCGGCCGGCACGATCGACCCGCAGATCAACTACGAATCGGAGTTCTGGCAGCTCCTCTACGCCACCAACGACGGCCTCGTGACCTTCAAGAAGGTCGACGGGCCCGACAGCAACACGGTCGTGCCGGACTTGGCCGAAGCAGTCCCGGCTCCGCAGGACGGCGGCAAGACCTATGTGTTCAAGCTCCGCAAGGGCGTGAAGTTCTCGACCGGCAAGGAGGTGACGCCGGCCGATGTGGTGGCCACGTTCCAGCGCATCTTCAAGGTGTCGAGCCCGACGGCCGGCTCCTTCTTCAACGGGATCGTCGGGGCCGATGCCTGCCTCAAGGAGGCTGCGACCTGCACGCTGGCCGGTGGTGTGATCGGCGACGACGAGGCCGGCACCGTCACGTTCCACCTCACCGATGCGGATGCCGACTTCTTCTACAAGCTGTCGGCCATCCATGCCGCGATCGTGCCGGCCGACACGCCGATGAAGGATCTCGGCACGACGCCGGCCGCCGCCACCGGCCCCTACATGATCGAGAGCTACAATCCCGACCGCGGCATGAAGATCGTCCGTAATCCCTACTTCAAGGAATTCAGCGCCGACGCGCAGCCGGACGGCTACGTCGACGGCATGGACTACAACTTCGGGCTCGACGACCAGGCCGGCGTCACCGCGGTGGCCAACGGCCAAGCCGACTGGACCTTCGACGACGTGCCGACGGACCGCCTCGGCGAACTCGGCAGTAAATATCCCAAGCAGGTGCATGTCCATCCGCTGCTGGCCTTCTACTACGTGCCCATGAACGTGAACCTGCCGCCCTTCAACAACGTCAAGGCGCGGCAGGCCGTGGCCTATGCGGTGGACCGCAAGGCCCTGGTGGGGCTCTTCGGAGGCCCCAACCTCGCCAACCCGCTCTGCCAGCAATTGCCGGTCGGCATGCCGGGTCACGAGGATTACTGCCCGTTCACGGCGAATCCGGGCCAGAAATGGACCGCGCCCGACATGGCCAAGGCGAGGCAGCTGGTCGAGGAGTCCGGCACCAAGGGGGCGCAGGTCACGCTGATCGGCGACGACAAGGCCATCCCGAAGTCGATCGCCACCTACATGCAGAGTCTGTTGCGAGACCTCGGCTATGACGCCAGCCTCAAGGTGGTGTCCCACAACATCCAGTTCACCTATATCCAGAACACCAACAACAAAGTGCAGATCGCGGTCTCGGACTGGTACCAGGACTACCCGGCGCCGTCCGATTTTCTGGGTGTGCTCTTCAGCTGCAGCAGTTTCCACCCAGGCTCCGACTCGTCCGTCAACATCTCCGGGTTCTGTGACCAGAAGATCGAGGCCGACATGAAGAAGGCCATGGCGACCGCCGTGACGGACCTGCCGGCCGCCGGCAAGATGTGGGCCGCGGTCGACAGGGAGGTGACGGACGCGGCACCGGTGGCTTCGCTGTTCCAGCCGAAGCGGGTCGATTTCGTCGCGAGCC
>CAXUCF010000288.1:0-1268 GCA_964249275.1 uncultured Lichenihabitans sp. | reverse complement strand
GGGCCGGGGGGGCCGCGCCGCCCCGGGCGCGGCCGCCCCGGGCCCCCGGGCCCCCGCCCTTCCGCAAGCTCGTGCAGGACCGCGCGGCCGTCTCGGCCTTCATGGTCCTGATCCTGATCGTGCTCTGCACGCTGGCGGCGCCGCTCTATGCGGCCCGCGTCGCCGCAACCGATCCGTTCACGTCGAACCTCAGCGGCTCCGTCTCGATCGACGGGCATGAGGTCGATGTGATCCAGGCCGATGCCAACGGGCTCGGGCTCGGCACCACGCCCATCGGTCCGACCTGGACGGGGCGCTACATGCTGGGCGCCGATGGCCAGGGCCGCGACGTGATGGCCCGCATTCTCTACGGCGGGCAGAACTCCCTGCTGATCGCCAGCGCCGCGACCGTGATCACGCTGGTTCTGGCCGCGTTGGTCGGGATCGTGGCGGGCTTCTTCGGCGGCGCGATCGACGCCGTGCTGTCGCGCCTTCTCGACATCCTCTGGGCCTTCCCGGTCTATCTCCTGGCCATCTCGCTCTCGATCGTCACGATCGGCCACGGCCTCGTGCTCGGCCCCATCACCATCGCTTCCGACAGCCTGCTCCTGCCGATCATCATCATCGGCATCGTCTACATCCCCTACGTGGCGCGGCCGATCCGCGGCCAGGTGCTGCAGTTGCGGCAGAGCGAATTCGTGCTGGCCGCCATCGGGCTCGGCGTCCCGCGCGGGCGCATCCTGTTGCGCGACATCCTGCCGAATGTGTTCACGACGTTGATCGTCTTCGCGCCCCTGATGATGGCCTTGAACATGATAACGGAGAGCGCCCTGTCGTTCCTCTCCATCGGCGTGCAATCGCCCGCCGCCTCGTGGGGAACCATCATCGAAGACGGACAGGGCCTGATCTACACGCGCCCCATGGTGGCGATCGCGCCCGGCATCGCCATCGTGCTCACCGTGCTGGCCTTGAACGTGCTCGGTGACGGCGTGCGCGATGCGTTGGACCCCCGCGCCAAGCTGCGGATGAGGAAGGGCTGATGCTGCGGGTGCTGGTCAGCCGCGTCGGCCAGATGGCCTTCGTCATGGCCGGGATCTCGATCCTGGTGTTCCTCATCTTCTTCGCCACCCCGGGCACCGATCCGGCGGCCCGGATCGCCGGCCGCAACGCTTCGCCCGACGTGCTCGCGGCCGTGCGCCACGACTTCGGCTTCGACCAGCCGCTGTGGATCCAATACCTGCTCCTGATGAAGCGCCTCTTCGTCACGGGCGACCTCACCTCCTTCGTCA
>CAXUCF010000287.1:5807-6072 GCA_964249275.1 uncultured Lichenihabitans sp. | reverse complement strand
TGGGTTGCGTGGGTTCTCGGGTGTTTCTCTCGCGACTCGGATGATGTTGATTTTTTCCTGCGCCCTATCCTGATGGAAAGGATTTTTGGTCGTGGCTACAGACAGTGTCGCTCAGATGTAGATCGTAGAGAGTTTGTCTTAAAGCACACGCTGGCTTTAACTCAGGTGCTGCTCGACCGAGTAGCTCTCATTGAATTAGAAGCGAAGATTGTGGAATGTATTCGTGAAGCCGAGCTTAATGTTAGCAAGCCAACCATAGTCGATG